>NZUN01000038.1:11784-14040 GCA_002697205.1 Gammaproteobacteria bacterium | reverse complement strand
CGCTCAAATAGGCCATCCCACTTTTCTGAGCCCGCATGGTAAGGCTCTTGCGATCAATGGCGATAAGGTCTATGTGGTCAATACACCGGACGATACACTCGATGTCATCGACATTGTCAGTCAGGCCCTGGTGGACCGAATCAGGGTTGGCGTGGACCCGGTTGCCATTGCTGTGCGTCCTGATGGCCTGCAGGTATGGGTCAGCAATCATGTGTCTGATACAGTTAGTGTTGTGGACACCGATGCAGCAAGCGGAACTTTCCATGAGGTGATCGCGACCGTGCAGGATCTGGATGGCGAGACTTTTTCAACGCGATTTGATGAACCTGTCGGGGTGGCGTTTGCGAGTAACCAAAAAGCCTATGTCGCGCTGGGGCCAGCCAATGAAATAGCCGTCGTGGATGCAGCTAGCTACCAGGTTGTCGGACACCTGCCCATTAGGGCGCAGGATCCTCGTTCGATTCTGGTAAAGAATGATCGGCTTTATGTGATTCCTTTTGAGTCCAATAATCAGAGTCAGTTATCGGGCTGCCTTGCCAGGAAGATCGATGGCGATATCTGTACCTACGATGCCGTTGAGCATGCCTTTACCAACAATAATGTGCTTTCCCTTAATTACGATGCTGATATCGTCAAGAACCCAGATCTGCCAGATCGTGATCTGTTTATCTTCGACACCCAGACAGATGAGTTGGTTGAGATCAAAGAGGGGCTGGGAACGCTTTTGTATGACCTGACAGTGGACGACAATGGCCGCGTTTTCATTGCCCAGGCCGATGCCCGTAATACTGCCAATGGGCGGTCCGGTACCTTAAAGCATGGCCTGGGCGAAATGCAGAACCGGGCGTTTCTTAACCAGATTACCCGGGTAGACTGCCCAGACAGTGGCTGCACTGATGCAATCTTTTATGATCTGGAACCCCTGCCGCCTGAAAATCCTGACTTTGGTTTGGCACTGGCAACCCCCTACGGTATCCAGATCAGCGCTGATAATAAAACACTGGTTGCCACCGCTGCAGGTTCGGATAAGTTATTCACGGTAGATGCCACTAGCGGTGATCTTCTCGGGCAGGTGACTGTTGGCAGTGTGCCAAGGGGTGTGGCGCTGCAGGCAGGCGAGCAGGGAGTTGCAACAAAGGCTTGGGTTTTCAATGCGGTGGGTAATTCTGTGAGCGTGATTGATCTATCTGCATTAGACGCACCGCAATTGGAAAACACCATTGCCCTGGAGGATCCCACTGAAGCCATGCTCAAACAGGGCAGGAAGGCTTTTAATTCCGCCAGTGCCTCCTCGACTGGCACATTTTCCTGCGCCAGCTGTCACCCGGATGGTCATACCGACCAGTTACTGTGGGTGCTGAAAACACCCATATGTGACGTCGATGGCTGTACCCAGATTCCGCCGCGTCTGACCATGCCGGTCAGGGGCTTAAGGGATAGCGAGCCTTATCACTGGGACGGTATACCGGGTGACCCTTTTGGTGGAAACAATACCGCTAATATCAATGGTGATGTCCTGCCTAACTGTGAGCTGGGTAAGCAAGAAACCTGTGCCCGGTTTTTGGTTGATGCGGGCCTGGCTACAACCATGTGTGACCAGGATAACTGCCCTGATAATAACGAAAGCAAGCCGGGCAGGCTTGATGCAGAGGATCGGGATGCAATGAGCCAGTTCATCCTGAGCTTCCCGTTTCCGCCGGCACCAGAGCGGCCTTTTGACAATAAACTCAGCGCAAAAGCAGAAGCTGGTTTCCTGGAATTCAACCTGGAAAAAAATTGCGGGAACTGCCATCGAATGCCGTTTCTGGTCAGTACTAATACACCGGGAACCGGTATGGATGCACCCACCTGGCGCGGTGCTTACGATCGCTGGATGATACTGCCCCAGGGTCGGATCAATGTCATTGACCTTATGAATATCGTTGCTATGCCGGATCATTTTCCGGAAGAGAATATGTGGAAGCTGGCCGGTGCNACCGANCAGNTCTGGCAGATGGTGGTGGAAGGCAGTATGGGTTACTCCGGATCCTTTGCCAGGCAGGTGACCCTGANNCCNGNAACNNTCAGNCGCGATGACAGTATGCTGATAATGNATGCACTCGAACGGGCNGCGNCTGAGGNTGGAATTATTTTGCGCGGCGAGGGCAGGCTGCTGGCCGAGANCAGGTCCGTATCATTGGTATATCGAGANGAGATCTACCAGGATGTGGCTGAGNCGACTAGGCACTTTAGCANNGCTGAATTGCTTGNNGCAGT
>NZUN01000038.1:0-11779 GCA_002697205.1 Gammaproteobacteria bacterium | reverse complement strand
CCGGGGANNTNGTNGTNACNCTNACNGGCTGGAGNGGCANNAACATCGGTTATGCCTANCCNCAGCCAGGANTNTGGCCNNTGGNNGANATCCAGCNGCANTCNGGNGTGATNAATATTGCTCANCTGGCGGAGGACCTGACCTTGACGATGAATGGCCGGCACGTGCTCGAAGGGGCCCAGGTTATCGTTAATGGTCGTTTAGCAACAGCCGGGATTCGNTGTCANAGCGGCGCNATGCCCAACTGCCAGGATGAGATTGTGGTGGTACAACTGGATCAGGCCCCCGACATCGGCGGCATGCATTTCCTGCAGGTACAGAATCCTAACGGCAAATATAGTAATGACACGATGTTTTTCTCANATCTGGCNCCTATTCCGGCGCGCCCAGGTAATATCATCGGTAGTGGTGGCGATTTTTCNGACGGTGATGGNAACTGGGATTCGGTNCAGTTGAACGGCCAGGTTAATTTTGTTGATGCCAGGGTAGAAGCCGACATCACCACTGTCTCGACCGACCAGCCCTGGCGGGTGCAGCTTAATCATCTGGTGAGATTGGTGCAGGATCAGCAATATACGCTGTGCTACCGGGCTCGGGCCGATGCGNCGCGGACCATGACCGCCTATCTCGATACCGGTGCAGATCAGTATCAGAGCCTCAGTGGTGGCCAGACAACGGTNAGCCTGACGNCGTCCTACCAGCAGTTCAGNCACTCCTGGACTGTACCCAGNACNGANCTGACCTCGCGGGTGGCTTTTGACCTGGCGCAGTCGCTCAGTAAAGTCTATTTGGATGATATCGGCTTATATGAAGGTAGCAGTTGTGGGTCGCCCTAGCTACTTGGCATGACACTTTTTTGAACTGGATCTATGAGACCTGGCCAGTGAGTGCAACCCATTGTGGGCCATTGTACTGGTGTATGCAGCCTGGCGTGGCNCCAAGTAGGAGGCTGCTGTCGTTGGAGCTAAAGTTAACAAAGTTAAATTGATATGTCCTGTGCCGGAGCACTTTGTTAGCATGGGAATTTACTTTATGGAATATGCAGCATGAACGATATTAAGTTCAGTCACATTCAGACTAACGGCATCAGCATGCGCCTTGCTGAAGCAGGCGAAGGGCCACTGGTTTTATTAATCCATGGCTGGCCTGAATCCTGGTATTCCTGGCGGCATCAGCTATCAGCGCTGGCAGAGCAGGGTTACCATGCCGTTGCACCTGATATGAGAGGCTATGGTGACTCCAGCGCGCCTGCAGACCCAGCTGAATACCGCATCGATAAACTTGCCGCAGATGTGGTGGGTATTGTTGATCACTTCGCAGAATCGAAAGCCACCATCATCGGTCACGATTGGGGCTCCATGGTGGTCTGGCATGCAGCGCTGTTTCATCCTGATCGTTTCAATGGCGTCATTGGCATGAGCGTGCCCTATGGCGGTCGGGCTAAAGTGTCGCCCCTGGACAGTTTCAGGGCCGCCATGGGTGATAATTTCTTCTATATCCTTTACCACAACGAGCCAGGTGGCGTGGCCGAGGCTGAGTATGACAGTGATCCCAGGGGCGTATTGTCACGCCTGTATGCTTCCCCTGATACACCACGCTCGCCGGCAGTAGTGACTGATCCAAAACGCGCTGCTGGCGGTTGGATNGATCGTCTCGGNGCGCCGCTGGAGCAANCTNACTGGCTCNCCGAGGCCGATCTTGATTACTACGTGAGTGAATTCACGCGAAGCGGTTTTCGTGGTGGNGTTAACTATTACCGCAATTTTGATACTAACTGGGATTTAACCGAAGATCTGGACCCGGTAATACAGATTCCGTCGGCCTTTATATCNGGCGCTGCTGATGTGGTCATAGGGGGTGCCAGCCAGGAAGCNCTNATATCGATGATGAAACCGGTCATGACCGATCTCAGAGAAGTGACCCTGGTTCCCAAAATGGGTCACTGGGTTCAGCAGGAAGCACCAGCGGCGACTAATGTTGCTATTCTCGGGTTCTTAAGAANCGTATAGAAGGGCAATTGATAATANTTTGGTGAGTCTGACTATCATAAAGTAGANNGTAGTCTGCTGTTTAGTGGNTATGTTTGTAGGCGANGCTGGTTCATGATCTTGTTGGCTGCAGTAGAAATAAGGANAGAATGGATTATGAAAATCATCGGATTNCTGTTTTCANCCATCACCTTCGGCATTGGCCTGCTGGCGCCGCTCATAGCCCAGATAATGGCATTTGTCGGCTTATCCGTGGTCGGCNTTCCTGANATTTGGGTGGGTTTGTTCATCGGCGCTCAGCTCGGGCTTATCGCCCAGCTGCGCGGTAGCTGGGTGTGGATCAAACCNTGAGTACCATTGACCTTGATAGTCTCAGTGAGGACGAACTCGANGCCCTGGAGCGACGCATCGCCGGCAAGTACATGCGTATTGTTCCCTGGGGCGCTGTCGCCTGGGGCCTGATTAATCTACTGGTCTGGCTGTCGCTGTTTCCTCTGGTAATACTTGGGTTTATGCCGTTGTGGCTGGCCTTTCCCATTGCTGTGTTGAATGTNATGCTGTGTTACCTGCCGTCGCATGAAGCACAGCACAATATTATTGGTCGACAGGGGAGCCNTCTGCGCTGGTTAAACGAACTGGTAGGGCAGTTGTCACCCATCCCTTTGGGCACACCTTACCGGGTGCTCAAGCACACCCATCTTGAGCATCATGCCCATACCAATGAGCCCATGCTGGACCCGGATTATTCGGTTCATGCAACATCCAATACTGATTTTTTCTGGCGCAGCCTGATGAACCGCCAGCCTGGATCGACCAGCAATGCAGCCTATGCCAACGCGCTCGAGCGCGTTGGNAAGTCGTCTATATTGATCGATGCCCTGGCGTTTCAGCTGATCTATCTAACGGTNCTGTTTACGATGGCCTGGAGTGGCCATGCCATCGAAGCCGTGCTGCTGTGGTGGCTACCCAGGCAGATTGCCACTACTTACATTCAGTACTACCTTAGCTGGGCACCCCATTACCCGGGCGTAAAGCAGAGTCGATATGGGCAGACTCGGGCATTTAAGAGTGCGATAGGTAACCTCTGGTCCATGGGCATGCAGTATCACATCGTGCACCATCTCTACCCGAGAATCCCGCTCAGCCTGACACCGGCGGCTTATCGTGAGCTCNGGCCGATNTTGGCGCGGAAAGGCTGCGATTTAGGCGGTATGTAGCGGATTCAGTTTTATCTTCTGGGATCGTTCCAGCGGTTGCTGGTAGAAGCAATCAAGGGCTACCACTCGGCAGAATGCAAGGGGCCCTCGGCCATCAGAGCCCAGCGATAGGATTGCTGCTCAGGTGTTTGCCAATTTCTCGCAGGATGTCTGGCCGGACTGTATCAGGCATGTTATGGCCCATACCCTCAAAGATCACTAGCCTGGAATCGCGGATCAGTTCTGCCGTGTGCTCGCCATGTTCTACCGTAAGCAGCGGGTCATCCCGGCCATGGATAACCAGGGTTGGTGTGGTAATGGTTTTGACGGCNTCAGAACGGTCACCAGCCCGTAGTATGGCCATCACCTGTCGGGGAATTGCCGCAGCGTGGAAGCCCATTTTTTTCATGAACTCGGCNCGTTTGGCATCTTTATCCTCATTGTCAGCCATGCTGCGGATGGCATCGGTGGATTGTCTGCCGGGTCGAGGAAGATGCTCNGCCCAAGTAGTGGACATGATAGACACCAGGGTTTGGGTCCGCTGTGGATGCTCTGCTGCAATCTCCTGGGCGATCATGCCGCCCATGGATGCGCCAATTAGATGAGCCTGGTCAATTTCCAGTGCATCCATGACGTCAATGATATCCNCGGCCATATCGCTGAGCTGATAAGTGGTGGAAACATTCATGCCTAAGCGGTATTTGAGCAGTTGCCACCACAGCACTGGATTATCCTTCTCAGGGTATTTAATGGATTCGCCGGTGTCTCTATTATCGATCAATACGACCCGGTAGCCGGCAGCGATAATGCCGCGAACAAAATCGTCTCCCCAGACGGTGTGCGAGGCACCCAGACCCATGACTAAAACAGCCGTCTCCGCATCCTCTGGGCCGAGCACTTGATAGGCAATCTCGACGCCATCCGTGTTGATGTAGTTCATGGGATGCGAGTCCATGTAACTGCGCGAGTAATCGGCTAGTGTCATGGAACCATAACTGACCANTATAGCCAAGAGCAGGGTGCTGATCAGTTTGGTTGGTTTCTGGATATTCATAGTAAGAGCCTATATTGCCAAGCGATTGCAGCAGGTGCGGTGGAACTCACCGACGGGTTCAAAAACGGCTCATTAAACCCTGTTTGCATTGGGTGTTGCAATTATCGGCTGCAGGNTGCGCCGACCAGCGCAAATGCGCGGGTACGGGTGGCGAAGATCTGGTTCATTGGCGNCTTGGCAGGTTATGATCAATTTATCTGTCCAGGAGGATTTACTCATGCCATTACCCATGCCAGCAAAGAGCACGCCCTGGGAGACCTTGCAGCCGGATATGATTGCCCGGGGCCAGGGTGATGCCAAATGGCGGGAAGGCAAGACTGCCGTTTATATTTTCAATGCAGGTGAAGACGTTGCTCGTGTCCAGAAGGAAGCTTACACNCTGTATATGTCTGAAAACGGCCTGGGACCGGCAGCATTTCCGTCGCTGATGCAGATGGAGCGCGATGTGGTCGACATGGGCCTTTGGCTGCTGCANGGCCCTGAAGGATCCACNGGCAATATCACCTCCGGNGGCACAGATTCGATTACCATGGCGGTGAAAGCCGCCCGGGATTATGCCTTTGCCAATAAAACCATCTCGGGTCAGCCGAATCTGGTGATCCCNTATTCGGCNCACCCGGCGTTTGATAAAGCCTGCATGATGATGTCGCTGGAATTGCGGCGGATTCCTGTGGGTGATGACCTGCTGGCCGATATTGCAGCCATGGCAGCGGCCATTGATGACAATACCGTGATGATGGTGGGTTCGGCGCCGAGTTTCCCCTATGGGCTGATTGACCCGATAATTGAANTGGGNCAANTAGCCGAAGAAAAAGACCTGTGGCTTCATGTGGATGCNTGTGTGGGCGGCTATATAGCGCCGTTTGTGCGTATGAATGGTGCCACCATTGCCGATTTTGACTTTTCTGTTGCTAGCGTCCACTCCATGTCAGCGGACCTGCATAAATATGGTTACTGTGCTAAAGGGGCCTCCACGGTGCTNTTTCGAAGCGAGGCACTGCAGCAGCATATGATCTTTGACTGCAAGGACTGGCCCAGTGGTCGCATGATTACGCCTACCTTAGCTGGCACACGTCCAGGCGGCGCTATCTCGGCGGCCTGGGCGGTNATGAATTATCTGGGCGTTGAGGGCTATCGACACAAACAGGGCCAGGTCACCCAGGCCCGTGAGCTGATCGAAGCAGGTGCAGCCAAGCTGGGTTTTANCGTGCTGGGTGAACCCGTGCTTGGCATTACTACCTTGGCTCACGCTGAATGCGATGTGTTTGCAGTTTACCGTCGTATGTTCAAGCGTGGCTGGATTACCAGCCTGACCACCGAGCCGAAGGCCNTGCATTTGATGCTGTCACCGTTTCACCTTGAGGTCACCGACGTCTACCTGGCAGACTTGAAGGCNAGCCTGGATGAGGTTCTGGCTGGGGATACCCGTACCCTGGGTGAAGCGCGATACAGCTGANGTTGTNTTAAGNCTCTAGGCGTCGCCGAAGCCGACGAAAGAGGCGACTTCCTGCACAGGGCGGCGCCTCGATACCACAGCATTGGCAGGAAATTCCTCATCCGGGTAGCCCATNGCGACGCAGATCATGATCACCTGGTCATCNGGAATCCCGGCATGCTCACGTACCACCGGCGACTGCATAATGCCCTGGCTGTTGACCACAGCGCCCAGGCCTCGCGACCAGGCAGCCTGGACCAGGCCAGCGACGATGGCACCGCAATCAAACTGGGCAATATCGCCACCTTCGAGTTCCTTATCGTAGGTGACGACGACGCACAGTGGCGCATCAAACTGTCGGAAACCGCGCAGCACCCAGTCCTGGCGCCGTTCGGCGTCATGCCGCTCGATGCCCATGGCTTCGAATAACTGTACCGCTATTTCAATCTGGCGTTGCCGGTGCACGCCTTCATAAGCNCCNTGNGAGCGTATTTCCCGGGACGGCTTGACCCCGGCCAGGTTGAGCTCAGTATTACCTTTCCTNATTTTNTCCAGCGGNTCGCCGGTCACCACGAACAGGTGCCAGGGCTGAGTATTCATGGACGACGGCACTCTCAGNGCAAGTGAGATGACNTCNTCGATGNTTTCTNTNGGNACNNGNTCNNNNTTNTAACCCCGGATGCTNCGCCTACCNTGNACNACTTCCTCAAATTCCACTGGTTTGATCTCCCTGCAACCACATTTTGAATGCGCATAGGTTAAGCCAANTCAGACCTATAAGGCAAAAACTGGTTTGAGGGTGATTCAGTGGGTAGTACAATCATTGCGATTGTCTAATTCAAAGTGGGTCTGGCCTTATAGTCGTATAGACAGGGGAAAAAGCCGCGTTNATCAAGACAGGNAAGCTTTGATGCAAGCTTTTTTACAGACAGGTTTTTTACAGGCAGATTTATACNAGACATTTTTGACAAGTGAAAATGCTACAAAAAAGTATTTTATAAAGGGTTATGAGTATGCTCGGGTATAAAACTNAAACAGACAACCCGTACCTACAGGAAAACTATGCTCCGGTCACGGAGATAGTNGAAGCNACCAACCTGGAAGTNATCGGTCAGATCCCGCACGACCTGTCCGGTCTGTTTGTGCGCAATGGTCCCAACCCGATGAACAATCCCAAGCCGGCAAAGTATCACTGGTTTGCCGGCCAGGGCATGTTGCATGGGGTCCGTCTGGAGGCCGGTAAAGCCCTGTGGTATCGCAATCAGTCAGTCAAGGGTGATGGTTCTACGCCTAATACCCATGTCATCCCTCATGGCGGTAAGATCTACGCCATTGTTGAGGCGGGTGGCGCACCTGTGGAGATTGATCAGAACCTTAANTCCCTCAGTGATGCACCGTTTCAGGGAACCCTGAATAAAGGCTTCACTGCTCACGGNAANCTGGATGCGGCCACNGGAGAGTTGCATGGGATCTGCTATGATTTTGCGCGAGGTTACCAACTTCAGCATATCGTTGTCGGGCCGGATGATAAGGTCCGGCAGACCCGGGTTATCGACCTGCCAGGCAAACCTATGGTGCATGACTGCGCGATCACCGAGAACTATGTGCTCGTATTTGACCTGTCTATTACCTTCAGTTGGCGCCGCTTAATTGGGGGCTATTTCCCCATGGCCTGGAACGATAAACACCCGGCAAGAATTGGCCTGCTCAACCGGAANGATACTTCTGCNGAGATCAAGTGGTTTGATATCGATCCCTGCTTTATTTTTCATCCAGTCAACGCCTTTGAGGATTCCTCAGGTAACGTCATACTGGACGCGATGCGATACCAGAGGCTGTTTGATGAAGACCGGAATGGGCCCTTCACCGAATCACCGCCCTTATTAACCCGCTGGCAACTGAATATATCAAAGGGGACTGCCGGTGAGCAGCAGTTGGATGATAAGGCGGCTGAATTTCCGCGCATCCATCCTCATCTGGAAGGCCANGAACACCGTTTTGGTTACGCCCTGGGTCTTGGCCTGAGCTCGGTGAAGCCGCAGTTCAGTTCGATTATCAAATACGATTTCTCTAGAAACAGCTCCGAGGTTCATGAGCTTGGCACCGATAAAATGGGTGCCGAGCCTGTTTTTGTTCCGGCTGAGAAGGCTGAATGTGAAGACCAGGGCTATCTGTTGTCTTACGTTTTTGATCGTCGGGACAATAAAAGCAGTCTGCTGATTGTTAATGCCCAGGATATGGCCGCAGGCGCAGTAGCAGAAATCAAGCTGCCTCAGCGTGTCCCGTTCGGCTTCCATGGCAGTTGGGTGCCGTCGCACTGAAAGTGAANCTGCAGGTGCTCAGGCGGTGGTGGGTATTTGCGAGAGCATAGATGGAGATGAGTAAAATGAGTGACCTCGGCTGGCCCTTCGTTACGGGTAAAAACACCTATATTGAACGTGCTGATGGCATCTACCTTTATGATGCCAGCGGTAGACGGATTATGGACGCCGCTGGCGGTGCGATTGTGGTTAATATTGGCCATGGTCGGCAGCGTGTCGCTGACGCCGTGGCTCGAGCNACCCAGGATTACAGCTATGTTGTGCCGCCNTGGCTAACACCCTCGCGAGAGGCCATGCTCAAGGTATTGCAGCAGCACTGGTTGCCTGACTATTTGACCCGTGTTCATATTACCTCGGGTGGAACCGAAGCCAATGAAGCNGCCATGAAAATGGCGCTGCAATATCAACAGGCGATCGGTGAAAGTGGCCGTACCCGAATAATCGGCAGGTCAATCAGTTATCACGGCACGACGTTGGCAACAGCGTCGATCAGTGGGCACCCCGCCAGGAAAAAAGGTCTTGAAAGTGCCTTGCCCGGCTATCTTGAAGTGGCGGCGCCGTACCCTTTGCGTTGNCCGCTGGGTCCACATCATGAGGACACAGGTGCTTTCTACGCTGACCAGTTGAGACTGTTGATTGAACAGGAANGTCCAGATACGATTGCCGCTTTTTTGGCTGAGCCGATTACCGGTTCATCCGGCGGTGCAATCGTACCACCGGATGACTACTGGCCNCNNGNNCGTGAAATCTGTGATGAGTATGGCNTCGTTCTCATTCTTGATGAGGTGATGACNGGTTTCGGTCGAACCGGGCAAAAGTTCGGTTTTCAGCACTGGCCGGTGCAGCCGGACATCCTGGTTAGCGGCAAGGGCCTGGCAGGCGGTTATGCACCCTTGGGCGGCGTCTTTTCTACCGAAAAAATTGGCGCCGCTATTCAGAATGCGGGGTTCCCGGTCATGTTTAATACTTTTGGAGCTCATCCGGCTGCCTGTGCTGCTGCAGCCGAAGTCTTGCAGATAATGGTTGAGGAAGAACATGTGAACCGGGTAGCAACATTGGGTAAATATCTACAGGCAAGCCTTAATAATGCCTTCTCTAACCACCCGCATGTTGCCGAAGTGCGCGGTCGAGGCTTGCTGGCGGCAATTGAGATTGTTCGTGACAGAGATGATTTAACGCCCTATCCCATTGACTATGCGGTCACTAACAAAGTGGTAGGCAGGGGTATGGAACGAGGCGTATTTTATTATGGTGGCGGAACCGGTGAAGTCAGGGATGTGGTCTGTATGGGGCCACCTTTTATTATCTCTGAAAGTGAAATAGACCAGATGGTGGAAACTCTCTTGGCAGCGGTAGATGACGTGCTGGGCTGAGTTCGTCCTTGGGCCGTTAAGACTTGTGTGCCGATTTAACGCACCGGTTTGGGTGACCATTGGCTGTGGTCGTACTCGCAATCTGATGCGCTTTTATTTGAGCGGGACCGACACAATAGAAAAAAATGATGGATGAGATTGCAAAAATGCGCTCGCGCTGTACAGGGGAGCCATCGTTTTGTTGCTGGAACAGAAAGTTTTACTCGGTCAGGAATCCAACCCGCTGTTTGGCGAGGGGTTTACAGTTGATTCAACAGATGAGACCTGTCGACAAAAAAAATCTTCATTGCTTGACAACTGAGGACCGCAGTCTACTATAGAACTGAATTGTTGGCGGTTTATTAGCCGGCAAGTGGGCTAAACTGCAGTGGTAAGTGGTGTAGTCATAGGGGGTTTTAAGGGGATGGTGTGTTTGGGGAAGCCCGGCACATTGTAGTTGGTTTTGGGGAATACTCCGAGTCCAAAGCAAGATTTCCTTTTAGACAGAACAATTCGTTCCCCCTATAATAATAAGAAAGAAATAGTTGGTTAACGAGTTTTGTTAAATATACGAAGGAGTAAGCTTTGAATAATCAAATGAAAACTTTATTAATTGCATCAGTGATGGTGATAGGCCTTCCAGGAGCTTTTGCTGAAGACGAGGCCTTAGAAGAGGTGGTGGTCACAGGTAGCTATTTGAAACGAGATGCTTCAGATTCGCCGTCGCCGTTATCGGTGGTGACTGCAGCGGATATTGAAGATCTTGGCGCAAGTGATGTGTCGGAGATTGTCCAAGCCATGCCCTGGTCATCGGGCAGTCAATCGCGTGCAGCGACCTTCCAGGGAGAAGGCGCGGACGGGCGTAACTCAATTAATTTGCGGAACCTTGGCCACGGCGCTACGCTGCCGTTGGTTAATGGTAAAAGGCAGGTGGCATCCTGGTACAACGGTAGGGGTAACGCCTCGGTCAACGTCAATGGCTTGATTCCCAATATAGCCCTAGAACGTATAGAAATTGTCAAAGATGGTGCATCAGCGCTTTATGGCTCTGATGCGATCGCGGGTGTAGTGAACTTTATCACTAAGAAGAACTTCGAAGGGTTTGATATGTCCTACCAGTTCACAACGGACAGGCTAACCCAAGAAGGAGATGCTCACCAGGTCGGCGTGCTATGGGGCGTACAGGGTGACCGAGGCGGCATTGTCGTGTCGGCATCAAACCTGAACCGGGACGAGATCAATATTGATCATAATTACCAGCGTTATGGCGGAACCACCTTATCGTCAACCGGACAACCGGGCCGATTATTACCTTTAGGAGATCCGGTGATCTGGGCAGCTCACGGCTTGAATCCCGGAGAAGTAGTGGATAATGCTAATCCTCCGCGAGATGCCATGGGCCTTTCCTATGGCCAGGCAGATGTCAACTGTGAAGATGCTGCAGCCTTAGAAAGGGGCGGAGCGCTGGGGAATCTGTTTAATCGCTGTGTCTATGACTATGGATCGTTTTTTTCTATCCAGGCTGAAGAGTCGCTTAGAAAAATGCACGTCGATGGTCACTATGACTTCACTGATAATGTGGAATTGTATTTTCAGTTTGCAGCAAACTATTCAGAGTTTGATAGGTTGAACTCACTGAACCCGAATGCGCCGGCACTCACTGTTCCGTTTGAAGTGGAATATATCGATGCAGACGGGAACATCGCTACGGCGCAGAACCCGGGCAGCATAGAAGACGCTTTTCGTCGTGGCATCGAACCTATTCGCTATGCAAACCTCACTCGTATGATTGGTGGTACCCAGTACACGGCAGATAGATTTGGTGAACAGTATCGTCCTGTTAATACCTTTACGAATTCTAGCCGGTCGGACCAGCGTTTTGTATTAGGTGCGCTCTCCGAGTTCAAACTCGCTGACAGGGATTGGACAATAGACGCGTCCTATACTGCGAGTCAGCATAATTCAGCAGTTTCTCAGGTTCAGGATACGTTATCCTCTAATATGCACATGGCGATAAACGGCCTGGGCGGCCCTGAGTGTGACCCACTCACCGGTACGCCGGGTGAAGGTAATGCCGCTTATGCTGCTTCAGGTGGCCAGTTCGCTGCTGGAGGCTGTTATTTCTTCAACGTTTTTGGTAATACGATGTTTGATCGTGATGGCAATTTAGGTCAGGATGATCTGAATTTGGTGAATCCCGTTGAACTATATCAGTGGCTTCTGGGAAGGGTGACTTCTGATACGGACTTTCGCCAGCGAGTGATTGATGTAATTCTGTCAGGTGATCTTTTTGAAACTGCGTCCGGGCCTGTAGGCTTGGCGATTGGCTTCCAACGTCGTAGAGATACCGGGTCGGTAATATTAGATGCGGCAACGAATACCGGTAACCTGGACTTCGTGTATGGTGCTAATGACTGGAACGGCGGACTGACA
>NZUN01000037.1 GCA_002697205.1 Gammaproteobacteria bacterium | reverse complement strand
TGGCGAGGTGAAGCTTGAAGCCATTATAAAACGACCACCCAAAATCATAGCTATCGGCCTGAACTACCGAGCCCACGCGCTGGAAAGCAATATGGCCATCCCCAAGGTGCCCCTGGTATTCACCAAGCAGTCAACCTCCAGCCANGGNCCCTATGACCCCATTCACTGGTCAGAGGACTCCAAAGCGCTGGACTATGAAGGCGAACTGGCGGTTATTATCGGCAAGAACTGCCGGCGAGTGCCGAGGGATAAAGCCAGCAATGTCATTGCCGGGTTCTGCATATTAAACGATGTNAGCGTCCGGGACTGGCAGATGCGGGGAACGCCCCCTTCTTTTACCATGGGCAAATCCTGGGACACACACTGCCCCATTGGCCCCGCTCTGGTGACCGCCGATGAAGTNGACCCCCACAATCTGCAACTGAAAACATACGTTAATGGCGACCTCAGGCAGGATACCAATACCAATGACCTGATCTTTGATTGCTATGATCTAATCGAATTTCTATCGACAGCATTCACGCTCGAGGCTGGTGACATCATCGCCACAGGCACTCCCAGTGGCGTGGGCTTTGCCCAGAAACCACCGGCGCTGCTGGTTGTAGGGGACGTGATCAGAATAGAAATCGAAGGGCTTGGCCATATAGAAAATACGGTCATGCAGGAGCCGGAAAACACCCAAACCTATTAATAAGCCAGCACTTTTTTAACAGGCCAGGGCTTTGCGATGGCATTTTNACCCCCTGCNAGNCCCCGGTGTCCAACCCTATACGCCGTCAGCCGAGCCTGGCTTGACCAGGCACTATATGAATTCCAGAAAAATAAGGTTTCACAGTGCCGGCAAGGCCTGCTCCAGCATATCTTCGATCTGTTTGACGATACGCTCGAGGATTTCCGAATCAAACGCCGAGATTCTTGGGGTGTGAATATGACCCGTNGCTATATCAGAACCCAGTTGGTTCCTCAGCCTGATGCTGCGATAAGAAATCTCATTCGACAAATAACCACCCCCGCTACCCCGGACAGCAATATGGCCAGCCAATTGCGCTAGCGANGCAGCAGAAAAAGAACCCGCCAGCGTAGTCACCATGGCATTATNGCGAACTCCAAACGATCCCGTTGCCTTCATCATGGCCAATGCTGGCAAACTGAATTCAACAAACTCTGGCCCGAGCAGAGGTTGNCCCTGNAGCAGTGGAATCTGCGGGTCTGTCTCCCTGCCACCNGTATGTTCATTCAAATTACCCAGCGAAGACGAACTGCGACGNCGNCCAGGAAAGCGNTCTAAATCAAACCCANTNCGACCCATGGAAACAGTGACGATCATATCAACCCTGTCATCNCTATAAAATGGNCTNAGCANGGCNTCGATTTCACCATCGTCAAANTCGCTATANCGAACAGGAACGGTAACNCCCTGAATTTCCGCACTCAGACCGCCAGACCGAACTGTCCGACCACTCAGACTCAGCACGGCAACACCGGAGGGGTTACTCTGCGTTATTCGTTTATCCANGTGAAAGGGATCAAACCCGGTTATCAGTATTTTCAGATCGCTTAAGCCGGTATAAACCAATTCNCCATAGCCACGACTGGTCAGTTCAAATTTCTCAATNNTCTGCTCCCTTTCAGCCTGGGTCAGATCAAATTGAAACTGATAGTTGCGAAGCAGCTGAGTGACTATCAACCGGTTCCAATACAAACCCCGGTCATCATAGGTCTTTTNTCTCTGCACCTGCTGCCGTGCNGCTGACCACAGTNTCTGACCCGCGTCAGCAACAGTCGNATGCAATCCTCCTTNNGTCGACAGCCCTGAAAGTTCGCGCCTGAGCTGATCAATCTGCGGAGAAAGCTGATCTATGACAGCAGGAAGTGCCACCTGCGCAATGGCGATTCGCCCCTCCTCTATCGTTTCCAAAGCCTCAGACAATCCGGCTCCCCCTAACAAAAACAGGCACAAAATACCTCGAAACAATTCTTTCATGGTTCCCTGCTCCCATTGCGATACAAAACATAACTATTACCAGGCCGTTACCCTTGGTGATATAGGCTTATCTCAATATACTGCAACGCATTTGTATAAACCCTGCCAAGCCCCGTATAATTTGTCCACAACCACGGCCTCATCGTGCAAAACTAGCGAGACGCTTCATTGACTTACCCATTTCTTGGCAAAACACTTTCCGGGCGCTTCACAATTCCTTCGGGTATCGTGACCACTGCACCTTCTATTATGCAGTATTTCCTGAATGAAGTTCCCCAGATNGGTGTGCTGACAACTAAAAGTATTGGCTTAGAACCCCGCCTGGGTAACCGTGAACCNGTCTATAGCCAATATGCCCCCGGCTGTTTTGTTAACGCCGTGGGCTTAACCAATCCTGGGGCAATCGCATCGGCAACACTGTTATCCGAACTGTCANTTCCCGACAATCGTTTCCTGCTCACCTCTATTTTTGGTGGCAGCNTAGAAGAATTTGTTGCGGTTGCCCAGATANTGGCGCCCTTTTCTGATGGCCTGGAACTCAACCTATCCTGCCCTCATGCTGAGGGCTACGGTATGGCCATGGGCCAGGACCCGGATCTGGTATATGAAATAGTTTCGGCCGTCAAGGCCGCNGTAAGCATACCCGTCATTCCTAAATTGACACCCAATACAGACGATATAGCCAGCATTGCCATAGCAGCTCAGCGAGCTGGTGCCGATGGCCTGTGCGCNATCAACACGGTAGGCCCTGGCCATTCAACTTCGTTTGGCCATCCGNTACTTAGNAATGGCTCCGGCGGATTATCAGGNAAGGGCATNCTGNCNATNGCCTTGAAATGNATCAGCGAAACCCGTCAGGCCTGCGATCTACCNATCATTGGCTGTGGCGGTGTCAGCTCAGCTGGCGATGTTGCCGCAATGCTTAACGCGGGGGCCGATATAGTCGGAATTGGCTCTGCCCTGACGGATATGACCACGAATCAGGTGAAANCTTATTTCAATGACCTNGAACTNGATCAGACGGATCACATGGACCGGGCAGAGCAACGAATCCAATACCAGCTAGACATGGGNTTCAGGCNAGTGNCNCTGANTNAAAATGAAGCCGTCTGCAATGATATTGCGCTGCTGACTTTTGCAGAAGATATCAGTGTAAAACCGGGTGAATTCTTCTTTGTCTGGATCCCAGGGGTAGGCGAGAAGCCTTTTTCTGCTCTAACAGACGCTCCGTTCAGGCTGGTCGCCATTGATGTCGGATCTTTTACGCACCAGCTGATGGCGCTTGAGCCCGGCAGCGANATCTATATCAGGGGGCCTCACGGCAAAGCCGCNNCCATCCCGGAAAATGCTCACATNATGGCNGTNGCCGGTGGCACCGGTCTGGCTGCGGTTTACCAGATTGCCAGAGACGCAGNCAACGCTGAAATTTTTGCCGGTGCTAGAACCGCAGAGCGGCTTTATTTCATAGATGAATGCNAGAACATTGCGACAGTGCACATAGCTACCGATGATGGTTCACGGGGTTATTCAGGGACGGTAACAGAATTACTGAGAACAAGNCTGCGCAGCATGACCNAGGCAGAGCATTCGAAAATTATATTCTACAACTGCGGCCCGGAGCCGATGGTCCATGCAGCGATGAAAGTGCAGCGNGAATTCTGTTCGGATGAGCAGATTTTCAGCTCCATAGATTATCTAACAAAATGTGGCGTGGGCATCTGTGGTGCCTGTGCAACNCCGGATGGCCAACGACTGTGCGTAGACGGGCCATTCCTGCCTCCCGGGCAAGCGGTGCTATCCGTTCCATAATCCGNAACCGGNTTGCNCAAGGCCGTCCTGCGCTGTAGGGAACAATGCACTTTTGTNACTGTTTAGACTAACGCCTGACGTTCAGTGCTTACCCGCAACCTAACTCACCTGGTAATCCAGGTCGACCGTCAGNCTCAAATCGGCAGACGATGCGCCGACGTGAACCAGATAGTGTCCTGGATCCTGCCGCCAGGCACCTTGTTCAACATCCCAATGAGCAAAGGACTCTGCGTCAAGCAANAGGGATATTCTACGTTTTTCTCCAACCGACAAGGTGATTTTAGCAAAGCAGGCCAGCGCCAGCTTTGGTTTCNCCACCGGGCTGTGCATTGCCTGNAGATAGACCTGCACTGCNTCCTTGCCCAAACATTCACCGTTATTACACAGATCAAACTCGATGGCGACCGAACCATCAGCCTTACAATCTGCTATACCCAGCTCACTGTANTCNAACGAGGTGTAAGACAGGCCATGGCCAAAAGCAAACAAAGGCTGAATATCACGACTGGTGTACCAGCGATAACCNACATAAAGGCCTTCACCATAGTGGACTTTACCGAACTCACCAGGGTAGCTGGTATAGGCCGGCGTATCCTGCAGTGCGACNGGGAAGGTAATAGGTAATTTACCCGATGGGTTCGCTNTNCCCAGCAGGATATCCACCAGAGCATTACCAAATTCCTGGCCGGCAAACCAGGTCTGAATCACTGCTGGCGATTNAGCCAACCAGGGCATACTGATGGGCGAGCCGCTATTATTGANAACGACGGTATTCGCATTGACCTCTAACACTCTGCNGATAAGCTCATCCTGATCTCCTGGAAGCGCCAATGTAGCCCGATCATTGCCTTCGGTTTCCCAGTCATCATTGGTTCCTACCATTAATAAAACAGCATCAGCGNTTGCNGCGAGATCCACCGCATCTTTAATCCCATCATTAGGTTGAGGACCCAGAATACCATAACGAACAGATTTGAAATTCTTATCCGGCTGAGCCTCAAATTCAATTTTCAGATGCACTGACTGGCCAGCAATGAGGTCCANCTGGGCACGCTTTTCTACCGANCCCTGGCTGAAAAAAGCTTCTCCTGGCNGCACATCCTGCCAATTATCTATCAGTAGCTTGCCATCTGCGTATAGCCTGGCCTTGCCCGTTGATAGTAATCCCAGGGTATGTATCCCGGCTGTTTCACATAAAAGCCAACCCTCAAGAATGATTGCCCTGGCCTTATCAGTGGCATGAATCGTTGACGCTCTGATGGCTCTTTCCAGAATCAATTCTTGGCAATCGGTATCGGCATAAAAACGAGCCATTAGCCCACTCACAGATTCTGATCCTTGNTCTACCGGAGATAGCCAGCGTCNTGGTGGTTCTGGAATGAACTTATGAGTCAGGCAGCCGGCTACCGAGACCAGNTCCGTTTCCGGCAGTTTCTCAGCCAGGGCATCCATAGGGGNTGAAACGTAATGTGGGCGCACAGCCGAAGATCCGCCGCCCATAATTCTAAAGCTGTGGGTATTGGGCCCAATCAAAGCCAACTTGCTTAATTGTTCGGACTTCAACGGCAAGACCCCCGNGTTCTTTAACAAAACCATGCCTTCTACAGCGGCCTGATAGGCCGTATCTCTATGTTNTGGCTCATTTATGGCCNGTTCGACTTTCTCGTCNGGCTGATCAAACCGACCACTCCAATCAAGCACTTTAAGTAGGCGACTCACCTTGTCATCAATCACTTNTTCGGNGACCTCACCCCGCTTTAAACTGCCCAGCAATGCCTGTCCCCAGGCTACCGCTGGGCCCGGCATCTCCAGATCCAGCCCGCCTGTTGCATTTTCTACAGTTTCTTTTGCTGCAAACCAATCTGAGATCACCAGGCCTTCAAATCCCCATTCCTTTTTGAGTATCTGNTTAATCAAATAATCATGTGAACAGGCATAAACACCATTGATGCGATTGTAGGACGCCATCAGAGTCCAGGGCTGGCTCTTCCTTATCGCTATTTCAAAAGGNCTGAGATAAATTTCTCTTAGCGTCCGTTCATCAACTTCCACTGAAATGGTATGCCGCTCGAATTCTGAATCATTACAAACGAAGTGCTTTAAGCAGGCGCCAACCCTTTTTTCCTGCAGCCCCGTGGTGAAGGCTGAAGCCAGCATTCCTGACAGATAAGGGTCTTCGGAGTAGCATTCAAAATTACGGCCTGCCAATGGCGTCCTATGAATATTAATGGTGGGGCCTAACACAACCTGGACGTCCTTGCTTCTGGCCTCGTCAGCAATATCAGCGCCTACCTGTTCGATCAATCCTTTATCCCAGGTGGATGCCAGACAAATACCCACTGGGAAGCAGGCTGCCGGTTTACCNCCGTCNCCACGCACACCATTGGGNCCATCGCTAACTTTCAGAANCGGGATGCCCGCNTGCTCGATTGGAAAAGTCCGCCACAGACTTGACCCGGAAATCAGNTTTACTTTTTCTTTGAGATTCAGCTGTTGTAATTTTGCTTGCGTAGACTCCATCACGATTCCTTTTTTGTGNACTNCATCATNCGACCCCATTACCATACAGGACTCGACCCGCTNCGNGCCGGTCATTAGCNGATCAGNGNNCGATGCCGTTAGGCTAATTACTACTGTCCGAGAAGTCTACCCAGGCCAAACACAAAAATAACTCGTTGCAGATGCCAGAGGGCCCTGATCGCTGAGCTCGCTTACCAGCCGCCAACGATCAAAATGTTTTTCTTTTCTAAATTATCTTCTAGTTCCCATAGGCGATGTACTCTTCGCTGGTCAAGAGTAAAACCAGCGGAAAGCAAAAGTGCGCCGTTTTTAGTCCTGATGTCTTCTGCCAGCTGCTCCTCTGGGCGAAGCTGATACAAAGTGACCAATGATGTTTGCTGGCCCTACTCATGCTCCCCTGGATCATGCCTGACCGCATGGGTCTGCTGGAAATCCAGGTTGTCTCTCAGGTGATCTAAATCCGTTACAACCTGCTGTTAATCCGAATGCGCAGGCGGTACATCCTTTTCGACCAGCGCTAACAACAATTTCTTGATAACCAATACCGGACTGAACGGTTTGGTCAGCAAGCCATTAACATCTAAGGCCATTGCCGCAGCCAAGGTTCCGACATCCGTAAGTGCTGTCACAACGATTGTGGCCATGCTCGGCAGTGCCTTTGTCTGACCGGTATGTACCGCTTTTAATAACGCAAGGCCGTTCATATTTGTCATCATTACATCAGTAATCAAACGATCGATTGCAACTTCTTTGAGTATTTTCCGGCTTCAACGCCATCTTCAGCTTTGTGCAGAAGTTCAAAGCCGAGCAGTTATAAGGTCTGCTCTAATACCCTTATGATAAAAGCATCATCACCCACCAAAAGAATATTGCGCCTTTCAAAGGAATCCAACAATTCACGATTAAACGTCATGAATACCACCCCTAACTTTTCTTAAACCAAACCAGGTCTTAAATTAATCCAGGAGGCCTGAACAGTTCGGGTATAAGACCGCGCAATGGTGGCCAGACTTGCCTGTCAGGAAATGTATCCCATCACTCAAATTCGCAATAATAACAACTACTAATTCAGACAAACACTTCAAGCCGCAACCTACTGCCAGTGCGGGCACATCAACCCCAAGGGATCGCCTGTGGCCTCCAAAAGTTCTCGCAGTGTGGTGTTGAAACAGCAATTTCCTTTACAATCCCCACAATTGNCTTCTGGGGAANAGCATGAAAATTGGAATNAATGGNACANGATTAGTACAGCAAACATCAATCGAAGTCATTCAAAAGGATGTCGATCAAGCTCAGCGAGAAGGCTTCGCCAGTTACTGGCTGGCCGAACACCCCACCGGCGGTTTCGATGCCCTTACCGTTCTGGCAGTCGTTGCGCAATCGGTCAANAATATAGAACTCGGTACCGCCATAATACCCACTTTCCCTCGACACCCAATGGTACTGGCGAGCCAGGCACTCACNACNCAATCTGCCACAGATGACCGGCTCACGCTGGGTATCGGCTTGTCCCACGAGGTCATGATGGCTCAGCTGGGCATCGGTTTTGAAAAGCCCATTCGCCATCTAAGAGAATACCTGTCNATTCTAATGCCGCTACTCGAGACAGGCAAAGTATCCTTTAAGGGCGAAACACTGCAGTGCGATGCGCAGCTATTTCAAAGCCGCGATAAAAGACCCGGTGTTGTGGTCGCAGCCCTGGGACCACAAGCTTTACGGGTTGCCGGGACAAGGACCGATGGTACTACCCTGGCCTGGGTCGGCGTTAACACAATCAAGAATCATATTGTCCCNACCATAAACGACGCAGCGAGCAAAGCAGGAAGAAGCAAGCCAAGAATTATTGCGACCCTGCCAATCTGTGTAAGCGCTCAACCGAACCAACTGAGAGCCCGCATTTCAAGTACACTCGCCATGTATGCTCAACTACCATCTTATAAAGCCATGTTTGAACGTGAAGGCATCGATCAGCCGGGCGATCTTGCCCTTGTCGGCTCCACATCCGAGGTCCAGGATCAACTCGGCCGCCTTGAACAAGCAGGCGTCACAGACTTTGCCGCTTCCATATTTGCCACTTCCAAAGATGAACACCTGAGCACAAGGGAACTTCTCTGCGGCCATATTAACCAAACCAAATAACTCGAACGGTGGTAGGCCTCACGAACCNTCNAACCCGGCTTANTTAACAGGCGGTCACGATTTACTCANCACCTACCCAATGGGNAGGTACTAACCTCTGCATTAGCGTTTTCAGGCAAATCATTTCTAATGGACACCGAACCGAGCAGGTCCCGGAGATTGCCAAAATNAANNTTTGCNNACCGTTNTANANCNTATCAGGCAATAGACATNCAACCTCAACTACGCTCAGATGAACACCAACAANCCGNAGATNNNACCCTTCGAACNCTGACNTNNACCTAACCTACGGCTTCAACCTCATCCGAAAAAATTCCAGTATTTCATCTAAAGCCTGCCGAGTTGGCTGCCCTGCCTCATCAATTAAATGCAGTGTTACCACACTATGAGGTTTCATACCCACTCCCGTTCTAGCCGAGTCATCTGGAAGTGCTTTGGCGCAAAAGCGATTCCCCAGTGCTGCCTGATAAGCAGCAAAGCGTTCCGCTTTNCANANAGANTCGCCAGAAAACCGATAGGCCAGTACTGTCAGGTCCTCATCATCAAGCCTTTGTTTAACACTGNCCAAGTCCTCGGTAGAAATATTGAGCCCTGCCGCTTTTCCTAATGGCAGTGACGGCTGCGACAAAACCGGTGCCAGCACGCANGGTTCGAGCATCAGATTGATCGCAAAATTACCGGTGAAACACATGCCGATTGCGCCTACCCCNTNTTCACCACAGGTCGAATATCCATACCTTGCCAATGCCCTTAACCAGTCCACAACTGGACTGGACCGGTTTGAAGAAAAGACTCGGAATTCACGGCTGATGCAGGCACTGGCNATGGTTCTCGCGGTATAACCCGGGGCAGGAGCCCGCCCCGGCTCACCAAACAAACTCGGCATCAGCACGGTGAATCCAGCGTCTCGAACTCGCCTTGCAAAATAAGCCACCCTTTCATAAATACCTGGCATTTCAGACATAACGATGACCGCCGGGCCTTCCCCGGCAATATAAACCGGTTTACTTTTACCCAGGAAACTTAACTGCTGACAATCAAAGTCANTCAGCATGTCTTCTTCAATTTTATTAATTTTANNNNCCATCGGAATTCTTTCTCTGCGTTAAACAAGAACAGACCCTGTTGCTCTAAGCGCTGGACTGGTGAATTTTCACGGAGATCAACATCAGCTNCCGAATGTAAGCGCCTCGATACTTGTCACGTCTGCTGCACAGCCCATCAAATCATTCTCTGGATTCAGGTTTGAAGCATCTACTCCTGCCAATACTCTGCCACCCATGGGCAAGGTCGCTGAAAACAACAGAAATGCCCTCTGATACTGCCGTGAACACGTTTTTCTTTATCGAATAAATTCGCCAGATGCTCCCCAGCAGAGACTGGCTCAGCACCGGTCCAGCAACCGCGTAGCGCATCTTCGGGATTGGGTTCACCTGGAAAGGCAATAATTCGTGCTCCTNTAGGTATCTTCGCAGCTTGAAAATATCGTCTTATATAACCCGGCAGGCAATGCACTCGGTAATGCCTGACCCAGGGTGACGGCCAGAATTTTACGCCATTGCGCACCGCCTGAGTGACATAATGCTGTTCAAATTGATACTGCTCGGCGATCGCCTGAGGTGCTTGCTGAAAATCTTCCAACAGATAAGGCTGCGCGCCAACCTTGAATCGGAATAAAGTAGTCTGCCCCANTTTTTGAAAAGGTTTTAGCCAGTTCCTTGCTAAAATAACATCATTTTCGTCACCATACTCAAAGAAAGCATCCAGGTTTCCAACAATTACAGAATCCAGATCCACAAACAACGCCGTACCGGTAATACCACCAAGTTCAGCACCCCAGATAGCCGTTTTTCGCCACATTCCGGGAACGTTCCTAGGGTGGTCAACACCCAGGTCCGGTAGATCATGACAAGTAACCTCAGATCTGATGCCTTTCCTATCATCCGTAAAACAGTGCAGATCAAACGGCGAGGAAATCCGCCGAGATATCATGCCATAAAGACGGTTAACGTACCTCGGTGGGTATTTTGTTCCCCATTTAAAGCAAATAATATTTCTCTTGATCAAATCCTTGCGCCCCATCAGTCTTTTACAAGACANCCCCATCGCTGGTGACAACTTGTTAATCTCTCGTTACTAGATCGTATAGCACTAGTACATCATCACAGCCATAACTTATCAAATTACCNNCNCAATCCGTTTGCGTTCATCATGGTGANTCAGGNCTACCCNGGTTCTGGATTCACAGGCACATTGGTCGTCTCAGAAAGACAACTTAAGCCTCCACCCTTTCATTGGCNGTTGGTTCACTAAAGGCAGCTACCTTAAACAACCTGCTACCTATTCGCTGTTTTAGTCGCTGGCCGATGCTGCTAGTATTCGAGTTAAATTCAGTGGGGTAAGGGCATGAGCGAATTTAACGACAGCGANTTCCAGGGTAAAGTCGTGGTTATTACNGGTGCAGGCAACGGCCTGGGAAGGTCACACGCTCACGAATTTGCTAAACGCGGCGCAAAAATTGTCATCAACGATCTNGGTGGCGCTGTTGATGGCAGTGGGGCCGGGGACTCAGCTGATACTGTCGTTGCAGAGATCAAGNCCATGGGCGCATCTGCTATTGCTAACAAGGCCTCAGTATCGGACAAGGCCGGNGCCAAGAGTATTATCGACGATGCACTCAATGCCTACGGCAGAATTGACATCCTGNTAAACAATGCCGGTATTCTCAGAGATAAATCCTTCAAGAAGATGACGTTGGAAGAATGGGATCTTGTCATGCAGGTTCATCTCAATGGTACAGCTTATGTCACCCACGCAGCCTGGCCCTATCTCAATGANCAAAAGTATGGCCGTATTGTTCTGACCAGCTCCGGCTCAGGAATCTATGGCAACTTCGGCCAGGCAAATTATGGTGCCGCCAAAATGGGTATGCTGGGATTAATGAACGTGTTAGCACTGGAAGGAGCAAGGAACAATGTGCGAATTAATACCCTGGCGCCTGGTGCCGCGACCCGAATGATTGCAACCATACCTGGCAGAGATATCGATCCCAACGATCCGCCAGCTGAATCCGCTCCGAAACTGGTCAGCCCTGCTGTATTGTTTATGTGTTCTGAGGAAGCGCCTAATGGTGCCGTCATTAACGCAGCCGGAGGCAAGTACTTTCGAACACAGGTATTTGTTAACCAACCCGTTGAACTAGGGGTGGATGCGACCTTCGAAGATCTGCAGATGCAGGCAGAAACNTTGATGGATATGAGCAAAGCCAAGCCTCGCCAGCGTGCGCGTNAAAGNGCCTGATCAGCCTGCCANTCCGTTCCCCTGCTCNTATCATTNAGCGTCTGCCAATCCAGGCCAACCGATTCAACAACCCGTCTCAAACCCGTCTGCGTGGTAATATCCACCCCCCTGGTCCAGGCCGCGTCCAGATAGGCAGNCATAAACTGCAATCCTTTAGCCAAAGTTTGTGCTGCAGGAAATAGANCAAATGCGNGTCGCACCGGATCACCAAATGGATCAACAATATGACCAAAATCAATGCCCTTGAAGCGTGCCTCGCGGGCTGCGTCCCCCATGATATAAAGCTGTTTGGCCCTGGGAGCAGGAACCCCTCTCATCATCATGGGTAGAACTGGACGAAGCCTGAGCGTAACACCGGTTCGCTCAAGCAGGCTTAATACACCCATATGCCCCACGGCCGTATACGGACTACGTAGTGAGGGAAAATATTNCAGCGTGATATCACTGCCGTTGGTGGACACCCTATCGCCAACCCCGGGTTCGGGTACTAAAGCCTGAGGGTCTTTATTCCTGGCGAAGCCCTCACTGATGAGCCGCTGCTCCAGGNAGCGAATTCGATCAATGCCCCAGAACCATTCACCATCAAAATAGAACATTGCNCCCAGATAGTGCCCCAATCCAGATCTTAGCTTGTCACCCGCCCGAAGAAATTCTTCAGCCTTGCCCAGGTCGCCGAGTAATGGTACTCCCTGCCACAGTTTATCGCCCAAATCGATAGCGANCGCNGCAAATTCCNCTGAATGNAGATNCNCACTCAACTGACCATTAGCAATGGCGACCTGGTCTGCCGTTGGTCGCGCGCCAAGACAATCGAGGCGGGTTCCATAATAACTAGCAATAGCTTGCGCATCGGCTTATGCCCAGTGATCGAACCTTTCCTGATCTCCTTTAAATTCAGCNGTTGGACCATTGACGANATGAACATTGANNNCGACCTCATAGCTGTCCTTAAGCAAATCCAGTTTCTGGACTGCNNGATGGCTATAAGGATCGTCTACTTGATGAAAATAATGTACCGAGGGATTTCCTGACCTGAGTCTTCTTAATACTCTAGCCTTATGCTGTAAAACTGATCCTTTACCCGGCTTGCCCNGCCTTTAACCCCAGGTCCATAGAACGCTCTAGCGGTTTCCTCTACTTTCGCTACATGTCACACTCCGTTATAACCATCACAGGCACACTAGGATCATCCTATGCAGGCCAAGAAGCATCAAACAACAACCGGGAACCGTATTTATCAGTCGACACTGGGTTATCTGCGCATAACCCTAACGCTCTTTCTGACCGGCACTTGCCTGACTGCCAATGCCGTTGACAAACCCAACCTGCTGCTCATTTACGTCGATGACCTCGGACTAGGCGATCTTGGCCACACGGGCCATCCGGTCATCAAGACACCCAATCTCGATGCCCTGGCCGGATCGGGATTAACACTGAGCAATTATTACGCACCATCAGCATTATGCTCTCCTTCCAGAGCAGCTTTACTCACAGGACGGCAGCCATACCGGACCGGAATCCAGAGCTGGATTCCGGCTAACAGCGGTATCTTTCTGCGTGAAGAAGAACTCACCCTTGCCGAACTGCTTCGTGATGCTGGCTACCAGACTGCCCTGATTGGTAAATGGCACCTCAATAGTGATCTAGGATCTAGCTCTGAACCTCAACCCAACGATCAGGGTTTTACTTATTTNTATGGGCATAATGCTTTCCAGATTCCAACCAACAAGAATCCCACCAACCTTTACCGAAATCGCCAGGCACTGGCTATGCAGCACGGATATACCGCTCAATTGTATGCAGATGAGGCNATTCAATGGCTGAACAANCGCCGCAGTAAACAACCCTTCTTTCTCATGTTGAGCATGGCGGAGCCGCATACTTCCATCGAAAATCCCGACGAATATAACGCCTTNTACGCGCAATATACNCNNGGACCCATCGTACCCATACCTTCAGGCGGAAAAAATATACCTAAATCAGCACTTACACCTCGAGGTCCTGGTGAGTATTACGCAAACATCACTTNTATGGATGCACAAATCGGCAAGGTGCTTGATGAAATGGATAAAACCGGACTTCGCAACAATACCATCGTGGTCTTCGCCAGTGACAATGGCCCGGTGACTGAACGGTGGATCAACTGGTGGGAAGTGAATGCCTACGGCAGCACCAACGGATTAAAAGGCAGGAAACACTTCCTTTCTGAAGGGGGGCTCAGAGTGCCGGCTATCATTCGTTACCCAGGTGTCCTGCCTGCCGGCAAAAGCTCAGATGCCCTCGTCATTGGCACCGACTGGTTCGCAACCTTACTGGCATACAGCGCTGTTTCCGTGCCTGATGATCGTCCCATTGATAGCCGCAATATAGCGGCTGTTCTTGCGCAGGCAGCGGTGCAGCAAGAACGCACTTTTCACTGGGCACTGCCCACACCCGACGGATTCGACTATGCGATCAGGAAAGGTAACTGGAAACTACTGATAAACAACCAACAGGAATCTGCCGCCCTTTACAATTTGAATGAAGACCCCCTGGAACTTTTCAACCTATTGGAAAGCCACCCCGACAAGGTGTCGAACCTAAACAAGCGCCATCAACAGAACCTGGCAGATATCGCCAGGGATCCCTTGCGGCCCAGATAACCAGCACCTGAAAAGCCAGAAAAATCAAACTTCAACAGTCCAACCATAAGGGTCGTCCCGTTCACCTCTTTGGAGTCGGGTTAGCATATCATACAGCTTCTGCGTGGTCGGTCCGATTGCTTCACCACCGCCATGGAAGTGATGCCACTGCTCGTCTACAAAAATCTTACCCACGGGAGAAATAACGGCAGCCGTACCGCAGGCCCCGAATTCATCAATATCTTCGATCTCGTTGCGCAGATCAACGGGGCGGCGCTGGACTTCCAGGCCAAGTTGGTCCTCTGCCAGGGTAATAACTGACCGCCTGGTCACACCTGGCAAGATCGAAGGAGATTCCGGCACCACAAATTTACCATTTTTCATCACCAGAAATATGTTGGCCGATCCGGCTTCTTCTAAATACCGCCTTTCGCCTGCATCCAGGTATAACGCTTCATTGGCGCCGAGTTGATTCGCTAACTGGGTTGCCATCAAACCTCCAGCATAATTTGCACCGGCCTTAAAACGCCCGGTCCCTTTAGGTGCTGCTCTATCTACATCCGTGACTGCCAAACTGATCAGGCTCAACCCACCACTTTTATAGTAGGGACCAACTGGACAGACAAACACCCTGAATTCGTATTCCGGCGCGGGACGCAAACCCAGGTTCTCACCCACGCCGATAAGAAACGGCCTCACATACAGACTAGCGCCCGAGCCACTGGGAGGCACCCAGGCCTTGTTGGCTCGAATACATTCGGTAATGCCCTGCATAAAAAGCGCTTCAGGCACCTCCGGCATGACTAACCGATCAGCAGTCTGGGCCATACGTTGACAATTCAATTCAGGTCGAAATAACAATATTTTGTCGTCTGGACTACTTTGTGCTTTTAAACCCTCAAAGCAGGCCTGAGCATAATGCAAGACCGGTGAGCCTTCGTGAACTTCCATCACTTCTGATTCAACCAACTCTCCCGGCTGCCAAACACCTTCTCGCCAGCGCGCACGGAAACGATAGTCTGTTTTTATATAGGAAAAGCCAAGGCTACTCCAATCAAGGTCTTTCTTTTCTACCACCATTTCTTGTTTCTCACCTGTACATTAACCGGTTCCAAAGGAAGCCACATTGCATCAGTAAACTTAAACCACTACCTAAAACAGCTTCTGCACCGCTGCCGCCACAACGCTGTTGGGACCATGCTATAAGACCAACAAATGGATTCCAAGTGCTGCGCTTGGATTGATCATCCTATCCCATCGAGCCGATACTACCTTTAATTAAGCAGATAACAGCAAAGTACAAGCATCGANCGCCCAACACCCCNGCTGTACTATTGTCAGGCCAANNGGATACAACCGATTAATTTTCCAGGCCTGCCAGGGAATTTATCCCGTCAAGAGGATAAATCGGTCGACGAACCTGCTTGAAGGTCAGTTCCGAATAATCAGANGTACACACGCCTCGACCAGCACACTCGACCACTTTTTTAACGATGGGCATAAAACCAACCCGGTAATGGATCCGGGATTTTAACATCAGGTAGCGCCGACTACCTGGATCAATCCCAAGGCTTTTAAAGCAACCNGGATCAAAGGGTTCTATATGCCTGGATATAATCACGATATCNACCTTCCCAGTGGTAAAAACCACTGTTTTACCCATGTTCATGGTTAATCCCCGGGCCATCGCCACTGTCGCCGGAAACAAACCATCAGATATCAGTTTTACNCTCCCANTCAGCTCAAGCGGGGAACTTTGTTCAGCCAGTGCTGGCATCGGTAGTTTTGCGCCCAATGAGATAGTCACTTCGGCGCCGATACCTGCACTCTCTAATTGTTCTACNACTTGNGGGTCATAAAAACCAAACACTGCAACATCTTCCAGNCCTTGATTTAAAATCTCACGCAGTACTTCTGTGGTATCCATGGTTCCGCCGGATGCTGTNTTGTCATAATGATCCAACAACAGTACCGGCCCGTCCTGGTCGGCTAACNCAANNGCCCGCGCAACTGACACATCAAGNGGCTCNGGCTCATAGATAAAGNNCTCTCGCTGTTCCCAGGCCATCTTTAACAGTTCATCTCGGAACNGATCCGCCAGCGCCTGGTCATTGTCCGTTACAACAACAACGGATAAGCCGGCATTGGCAATATCGGCNTGCGGAAANCCAGTAAACAGNCTCACCATCAGCGCACCTTGCGTTTCCATTTGCTGCGCTCGCTGCTGCAGCGCTTTATTCGGGAAATCATCCGTTCCCTGACGCATGACGTGAGGCAACATGGGTATATTGCCCCAGGACATNACCGGCACTACTTCTGCCCGCAACGCNCGCATCAGCACNCGGCCTGATTTCAATGCAGTCTTATCCATGTCGATATGAGGATAAGTCTGATAGCCCGCAATCACCGTGGCATGANTAACCATACCGGGGTAAAGATTAGCNTGCATATCCAGGGCTACGGCAATCGGGACATCAGGCGCAACTGCACGGATCCTGCTTAATAACTCGCCTTCACCATCTTCAAAGGATCGAGTCACCATNGCCCCATGCAGATCGAGCAAAATAGCATCCGGTTGCTGCCGCGCTGCTTCCACAATTTCCCGGCAGATAGTTTCAAAGGCTTCATCTTCAACGGGGCCCGAGGGTGGGGCAGCAGCAACAATGGGCAAACTGACCGAAGCGCCAGCTTCATCAGCGGCTTGCAGGAATCCACCAACACAGCTTGCCGTACCCCTATAGCTTGTTTCTGCCCTTATACCGGAAGGTGGGAATGCTTCGCCTCCCGAAAACCGCTCAAGATCGGTAACAACGGGTGAAAACGTATTGGTTTCGTGACTCATGGTCGCAATCACTACCTGCATACTGAATCTCCAAGTTTCTAGTCATTCAACCATAGCATGAACGTTAGTTTTAAGAATGNATCACCCTCGATCAAAAGCTCCATATCAAGGATAANCTATGCTCAACCGTNCAAATAAACTNACGCATCCGGCACCACCCAAACCGATCCAATATCCTGATCAAGCNAGTGTCTACNCGACAATCTCATATAGNTNTTTTNCTGGNCTTAACTCGAACCAACCTGAAATNTCCTTTCGNNCGNGCCANTTTTTCGACCCGTAATCGATTACTGCTGGCGCCGGCGGTCACTCGAACTTCCACCCGGACACCCGCTNGCAATTGGGTCAATTTATCAACGCTNTTTTTGTTCATCGCTGNGCCCNGCTTAGCGAATAACACCCGAAACGCGTTGCGGGCTAATTCGCAATATNACNCTTGCNTGTTGTTTGAGCCAGNCTTCAANNTCATCGGGTTGCTCANAACCGCTGNCNGCGNTTTTCANCAANATCCGTCTNGTCGACTCAANCAGATGATCGGTCTCAATGGCTGCTTCGGCCTCAATGCTGACATAATTAAANGGCTCAGACGAACTCAGCACACACATATTGACTCTGGCATCGCGTTCAATGGTCAAGCGTTTGAAAGTTGCACCGGGAGTACTGACCACTAATTGATCACCTTCACGAGCATAGGCAACCAGCGATGATACTGGCCTCCCATCTTTTCGCAGACTGGTAAGCACCGCCCAGCGGTGATCAGAAACAAACGCATCAAACAATTTATTATTGCCAATCATCGACCTTCAACTCCTTNTATCCCTTGAATGGTTGCAGNCCTCCGATACCCTCAAATTCTATTGTCATCTAACAGTATTGTATCCTGNTCAATACCNGGATCATTCCGAGTACTTTAATCTCGCTGGGCTACCAGCAAAAGCCTGGCAAGCAGGTTACTAAGCAACCTTCAGACTCTATTTCATTGACGCAAACGGGTTTTCGATAGATTATATCTCGTTCAATCAAACTATGCCGGGTACCAGTCCAATGCATCCTAGCCCCAGCTTCTGGCCCGAAGCCTCCCTGCAAAGAGCAGATATCAAATTCCGGTTCCGGGGAACCGACCACGTCGGCCATCTGGTTGCACCCTCTGAAATAGCTGGTCCCCGCCCACTGGTTCTGGTTATCCATAACTACCAGGGACTGAAATTCTTTGATGTTGACGTGGCCGAATATGTGGCAAGGCTGGGCTATGTGGGCCTCGCTATAGACATGTATGGTAATAACGTCCCTGCAAATGAGCGATTATGGCCAAAAAATCCCGAGGATATTGAAGGTTTCCAAAATAAGTGCTTCCAGGCCATGGTGGCTCTGGATCATGATCATGAACTTCTCAGGTCCCAGTTACAAGTATGGCTTGATAAAGGCCTGGCCCACCCAAGTGTAGACAATAGCTATAGCGCAGCGGCTATTGGTTATTGTTTCGGCGGGATGGCAGCGCTGGAGTGCGTCCGAGGCGGACTGAACGTAGCTGGCGTTGTTTCATTCCACGGTCTGCTGCAGACCGGTGAGGATCCCAACCCTGCAGTCTACGGCGCCATTCGCCCGGAACTCAAAACCCATCCAAACGACTACAACACCCAGGCGGTTGTACTGGTGGAAAATGGCGCGGACGACCACCTGGTATCTGACACCAGTAAACAGCGTTTTTTTGAGGAAATGAATCGTGCAGGTGTCGATTGGAATTTTCACCACCATGCCAGAACGCCGCACGGCTTCGCCCTACCACCCAGTCTGGGACCACCCGGAAAACTGTATGAAGCTGCTGACCGCAGATCAACCATGAACATGCTAAGCCTGTTCAGAGAAATATTTCCTAAAGTCTCTCAAAACCCTGTTCCCTTTAATGCCTGCGGCACCCCTATCCCAGTTTAGCCATGGCGAATATAGCACCTGGTTTCGGCATGATCGGTACCCGAGTCAGGCTAATCATCATGCGGGCTCGAATGGTTTTTTAAACCAGCAGCCCGAAGAGCTGAACAAGTTTAACCCTTCTGTTTTTCGCTGATGGCCCGTCCAGAACAGAAACTCTACGATTCTGACCCCGCGGAAGATACCAGCTGGCTATAGGCCTATGCAGATATTATTACCGATTTTTTCGTCCCACTGTTTTCGAGTTCTATAATAAACAAGGAAAATTTGACACTGTTGCACAGAACATCGCCCAATCTATGAATAATCCCGCGCTTCTACCACCGCCGACGCCGCCACTGAAAAAAAAGACACTGTCCAACCATTTGGAACTGGCGCGCTCTAAACTGGACGATTTAATCAAAAGAGGAGGCCTTAAAAGCAAAACCCGGACAGTTTTAACAGTGACCGGGCTGATGATTGAGCTCGCCGGTCTTTCGTTCTTTGTCTCTGATTCTGCTGATATCCGGGCTTCCATGGAATCCAGCCTGATAGGCCTCAGCCAAGTCATCCTGAGTCTACCAATGCAGTCCTATAAAGTGGAAATAGAGGGCCGTAACGACAATGCACCGATCAATACCACAGCGTTTCCTTCGATCTGGGAACTGACTCCTTAAGATCGATTAACGTATTACACCTGTTCCAGAAAAACGGTATCGCCAAGCAGAAACTATCCGTATCTGCCTTCGCAGAGACCCGGCCAAAATTCCCAAACGTTGATAGTGACAATGAACCAATCACTGAAAACCAGGCTAAGAATCGGCGTGTGGTTGTGCATATCCTCAACATGACAGCAACTGAGTGGCAGTAGCCGAATCAGGGGATGTGCATTGCCGGAGGATTATTCAATTCCAGCCTGGTTTTATTCCTGGCGTGTAGCCAGACCCGGGTACGGGTTTCAACCACCCTGAATTCTGGGAAGCAGAAATACCGCTGACCCGTCTGGGATTGGTTTACTCCAGTCATCGCGATAAATTTCCCCATCTAAGGCAACCGCAATGCCCTGTTCAACATGCTCAGCGAGGTCAGGATAACGCTGCACCAGCCCGCTAAGTAGTTCACGGATCGTACCCGCCTGAGCATCGACCTGTGCATGGCCATTGACACTTGACCTCAGTGCACCGGTAAAACCTACTTTCAGCACAGGCGGATTCAGACCTTTTTATCCGCCCGCTTCATCCAGTGCTTTGAGTATCCTGGGTGGTGACATGGGGACATGAGTCATTCGCACGCCAACCGCATTGGACACCGCATTACCAATGGCTGCAAGCGGAGGCACGATAGATGTCTCACCGACACCCCGGATTCCATAGGGATGATTAGGGTTAGGTATTTCCAGAATTTCCGTATCAATAAAAGGCAGGTCTGAACAAACCGGGATCCTGTAGTCGAGGAACCCCGCATTCTGTAGCAGGCCATCATCACCATAAATGTATTCTTCGTTCAGCGCCCATCCAATACCCTGGGCTGCACCGCCCTGAAATTGTCCTTCGACATAATCAGGATGAATCGCTTTGCCAGCATCCTGAACAACGGTGTAACGAATCACTTTAGTCGCACCGGTTTCCGGATCAACTTCCACATCACAGATATGACTGGCAAAAGAAACCCCAGCACCATCTGCAACGACTTCGTTATGACCTGCTATAGGGCCACCAGTATTAGGCGATTTAGCGGCAATTTCCTGAAGTGTAAGCGGGGCCAGATTATTATGCCGCTTACCTTTTGCGATCGCTTTACCTTCCTTCCAGGCTACTGCGCTTACCGGGATATCCCACATTTTAGCGGCCCGCTGACACAACTCATCCTTCGCATCTCTTGCTGCAAATATAGCCGCCATCCCAGAGGAAAAAGTACCGCGACTACCTTCCGTCGTGTCATTATGGCCAAGGGAGGCTGTGTCCGAGATATGCACCTTCACCTGTTCATACTCAATGCCCAGTTCTTCGGCGGCAATTAACCCCAGCGATGCCCTGGAGCCACCCACATCTACTGTACCGACGGCCAGAGATACCGTACCGTCTACACCAATATTGAGATCAGTACAGGTCTGCCCACCAAAATTAAACCAGAAACCACAAGCCATGCCTCTACCTTGGTTCTTGCGCAGTTTAGCCTTCATATGAGGATGATTCTGAGCAGCCTTCAAAGTCGGGCCAATACCGATAGGACCATAGACAGGTCCATAGGATGCCTGAGTACCCTCTTTGGCGGCATTTTTTATTCTGAACTTGACCGGATCCATACCGATTTCTTCGGCTACCAGGTCCATGGTACTTTCAATACCAAACGCAGCCATCGGTGCTGATGGCGCCCTATAGGCAGCCACTTTAGGTCGATTGCAGAGTACATCATAACCCACTGACTGGACATTCTTGAGATCGTAACAGGCAAACGATGTCATCGCCCCCAGCATCCCCCAGATACCCGGGAAAGCACCGCCCTGATATCGCAATTCAGCGGCGGCAGCGGTAATCGTGCCATTTTTCTTGGCACCAATCTTGACATCGACTGAAGTAGACGATGTTGGCCCAGTCGCTTTGAATACCTCTTCCCTACTCATGACAAGTTTAACGGGCCGGTTCGCCTTACGAGCCAGCACCAGCGCAACCGGTTCCACCCAGACATGGGTTTTACCACCAAAACCGCCGCCAATCTCTGACGAGGTTACTTTCAACTTGGCCACATCCATACCAATCAGCGCAGCGCACACCTGCCTGAAATGAAAGTGGCCCTGCGTCGTTACCC
>NZUN01000036.1 GCA_002697205.1 Gammaproteobacteria bacterium | reverse complement strand
GAGCGCTTTGGGATCCAGTTTATAAAAGGAATGGTGAACAGGAAGCAAGCGATAAAAACCCAATAGATCCCATCCATTGACAGCTTCGGCAGAACCTGCATTTCGAGTGCCTGCGAAAACGCAAAGGCAAATAACATCATATTATAAGCACGTGCCGGGTTGGTTCTAGCGCCTAGCGCAGCCACTGCAGTTGCTGTGTAAATACCACTGCCAAAACCTGCTGCCAGGCGTAACCAGAGCACGGTATCGTAATCGACATAGTGGGTACATAGGCCATTGGCAAGAACAGCTATAGCGATGCCTGCCAGTACCAGTAATCGGCGATTGGTCTTTGCAATAATGAGTGCTGTGAAAATGGCCCCTGCAGACAGCCCTCCCAGGTCAGCGCCTGCTACTCTACCAACCTCTACTTCAGTGAAACCCAGAAGCGTTACCCAGGCTGTACTGATGACGGGTATGCCAACCAGTACACCGTAACCGACTAACGTCATATAAAGGCTGATAATCAGGGACCGCCAGCTATCGAAAGCGGTTAATTCGCTGGGACCTGATGGAGAACTTTCGGTTTCCGCTTTCACTTTGGTGGCATACTCTTTTTGTTCGGTTAGCTGAAAATGAATGTAATGCAGAATTTAGAGGAATCTGAATACAGCATAAGACTACTATCTAATGGACGCTAGCAACAACAAAGAACTTCCTGTTCTTGAATGCGGTTCAACGAGTTTTATGGCAAAATCGTGACCGTCTGGCCATTGAATTGTGATTAAAGTGTAGTTTGGAGAATCTGGTCGTATGGTTACTGAAACTCATCCTCGACATCTATTTGAAAGGGCAGTGAAACTGCTTAAAGGCGGCGCTCGAAGCGAGGCGGAGAGCCTATGCCGCGAAGCTGTCCGCCAGGATCCAGGAGATGTGAATTTTATCGCTTTACTGGGCACCATATTAGCTGATCGTAATGAATTTGACGAAGCGAAGAGGGTGTTGACCCAGGCGGTGAAAGTAGCACCAGGGCATGCTCGTGCACACGAAGATCTAGGCGCGGTGCTACTTAATCTTGGGCGTGCCCAGGAGGCGTTGCCGCATCTGCATAAGGCGGCCGAGCTTTCGCCGAGGAATGCGGGGGCTTTTGCCAAACTGGGAGGGGCCCTGAAGCTGTTGGGGCGTCATGATGAAGCAGAAACTGCGCTGGCGAGAGGGATGGAACTGTCGCCCCATCAGGCGAAGCTTGAGCAGGCGACCCGATTGTTTGCTGAGGGCAGATTTCGAGCGTCTGAGAAATTAGCGCAGGAACTCGTCAGGGAAAACCCACGAGATGTCAATTCGGCGTTGTTGCTGGCTCGAATTGCTATTAATGCCCATTGCTATGATGATGCCGAAGCGCTGTTGATGCGTATCACAGAGATAGCGCCTCGATTCATTGCTGCCTGGCATGATCTTGGTACGGTGCTAAAGGAACTGAATCGATTTGAAGAAGCAGTTGAAGTACTCAGTAAAGCAATCACGCTGGATCAAAATAATTCGCTAACGCATTATTTCCATGGTGCTGCCTTGGCGATGGCCGCTCAACCTGAAGAAGCCATAATGTCATACCAGCGTGCGGTGGTATTGGATCCGGAACTGACCGGCGCGCATATTGGTCTAGGCCATGTTCTCAAGACTATGGGTGATCAAAAAGGTGGTATCGAAGCTTATCGCAGGGCTATCGCATTGCGTCCAAATTTTGGGGAAACTTATTACAGTCTGGCCAATTTGAAAACCTTTCGGTTCTCAGCTGGTGAGATTGAAGATATGCAACAACGCCTGGCTCAGGAAAACTTGCCAGTGGATTGCCGTGTTCACTTCGCCTTTACACTTGGAAAGGCTTACGAAGATAACAAAGATTTTGACAGAGCCTTTGAGTACTACAGTTTGGCAAACACAACACACCGCGAAACCATTGCTTATGATCCCGTACAGACCCAGATTGCCCATGAGAAAATGCATCAGAGTTTCAGTAAGGACTTCTTTGAAGATAAACGCCTCAAGGGTGTAGGTTGTCAGGCCATTGATCCTATTTTTATTCTTGGTTTACCACGTTCTGGATCGACCCTGCTCGAGCAGATACTGGCCAGCCACAGCCAGGTGGACGGAACTAGCGAGCTTCCAGATATAAGCATGATTGCGCAGTCGATAACGGATAAGCGGCAAGGTCGTGCATTTCCTGGCTCAATTCCGGATCTGCGCGATGAAGAATTTGAGGCACTGGGGATTACTTACCTGAACCGGACTCGGAGACATCGAGGTGCTGGATTGAGATTTACGGATAAAATGCCCAATAACTTTGCCTATATTGGTTTTATATCCACGATACTGCCTAACGCCAAGATAATAGATGCCAGGCGACATCCCTTGGATAGTTGCCTGGGTTGTTTTAAGCAGCATTTTGCAAAGGGGCAGACCTTCACTTACGATTTGTTTGAACTAGGTGAATTTTACCTGGAATATGAGCAGTTAATGGCGCATTGGAACGATGTGCTGCCAGGCAAGGTTCTAAGAGTCCAATACGAGGAAGTCGTCAACGATCTCGAGCATCAGGTGAGTAGAATTCTGGATTTTTGTGATCTCCCCTTTGAGCAGGCGTGCGTGAATTTTCACGAAACAAAGCGTGCCGTGCGAACGGCCAGTTCTGAGCAGGTCCGCCAACCCATCTACCAGGGGTCAATAGGCACCTGGAAAAAATTTGCCTCGCACCTTGAACCGCTAAGCGATATTCTCGCTGCCGTGCTACCTGATTGAGCATTAGTTCTGAGCAAGCTATGACCCTAGATGATCTACCCAAACTGATTGCAACCTCCGTTGTCAGGGGAAGCCAGAAAGGCCAGAGTCACGGCGGGGTATTTACTATTGATTTTTCTGACCAGGCAGTAGAGCAACATATCGATTGGAATACCGGTGATATTGATTTTTCAGGACGAGGCTGGGATCGAGGCCTGCGCGGCATTGAATTTACCGATGAGGCTGTCTGGATTGCTGCCAGCGACGAGCTATTCTGTTATTCCAGAGATTTTAAATTGATTGCTTCTTACCGCAATGAGTATCTTAAACACTGCCATGAGATAAGCCGGCGAGACCATTTACTGTTCCTGACGTCAACGGGCTACGACAGCTTGCTCGTTTTTAATTTGGAAACGAAAGTATTTATCTGGGGCTTGTATATTTCACGCAACGGCAGGCAGTGGGTCGGTCAGAGGTTTGATCCATTGGCCAGGGGTGGGCCGCCTTTTTCAAATAATTACCATATCAATATGGTCCATGTGGCTAGCGATGGAATTTACTTCAGTGGCCTTAATACGGGTGCGCTACTGACGCTAAACAGCGCGATGGAGGTCTCAGAGTATTGCAGCCTGCCCACGGGTTGTCATAATGCCAGGCCGTTTCGTGGCGGGGTTATCTTTAATGACACGCAAAGTGATGTGATCAGGTTTGTGCCAAGATCCGGAGATGAATCAGTCTTAAAAATCATTACCTATGATCCCGTGGAACTAGAACATGCGGGTGTTGATGATGCTCGAGTGGCCCGTCAGGGTTTTGGCAGGGGCATGTGCGTGATTACAGATACGCTGGTAGCGGTTGGTTCGTCACCATCGACTATTACTTTGTATGATCTTGATAGCAGAAAACGAGTCACCGCCGTTAATCTCACCATGGATGTGCGTAATGCGATTCATGGTCTGGAAATATGGCCATTTAATTAATTGTTTGTTTAATTAATTTATTCTTCATCAAATTAATTTGTTTGTTCAATAATTAATTAATTGTCTTTTAAATTAATTGCTTAATTAATTATTTGATGAATTAATAAAGAAAAGCACGCCTGAAGCGTGCTTTTTTTATGAACTGAATGACTTAGAAGTATTTCCGGAATGAGATCCCAAAGCTTCTGGGTCGAATCACGTTTGAGCTGGCATCACCCCAAAGCTGGTCGAAATCCTGAGTGTCCTCGTAGGAAATGCCGCGTTCGTCACCGATATTCTTAACATATAGTTGAGCTCGCCAGCCATCCATATCCATGCTGAATATAGCGTCCGATATGGCATAATCCCCCTGGCTCAACCGAGGCGAAGTAAAGCCATCGGTCAACTGGTTCAGCGAAGTACCGACAAAACTGTGCTGGAAGCGCAGTGAACTTTCACCGCCGAACAACTTGATACCAGCGATCTGCACATACAGGGAGTATGACACGTCAGCAAACATGGGTAGCGCTTGTGATGGGTCTAACCCCGAAGCGATTTGACCGCCTGGGACTCTAGGTTCCTCAAAAAAGGCGGGCGCCTTGACATCGGCATCGTTAATAACTGTACGATTATAGCCCACCTCAATATTGTTGCCGATGGCGGCTTTCATATCAATGTCATAGCCGGTCACCTCCGCATCACCCACGTTAGCGACCACCATCTGCCATGGAATCCCAAGAGTGGTGCTTGGGTCGACCACTTCTAGTTGCATATTTTCCCAGTTCATTGAGTAGTAGACAGCATTAACCTGCAGTCTACCGTCCATGAACTGTGATTTTACGCCTAGTTCTACGTTCTTCAGCGTATCGGAGTCATAAACAACCGGAAGCGTTGGCCCGCCTTGATCCATCCCCCTGCCTCGATTAGTCCCGCCTACCCGGTAACCTTCTGAGTAAATTCCATACACCATTACATCATTGGTCAAGCTCCATTCCAGGCCCACTTTTGGAATAAATCCCTCATCCTTGGCAGTTCTGTTGGGCAGTTGCTGGTCAACCCGGGCATCGGGTCGTTCCACGGTATAACTCAGTTCACGTTCCACTTCATACCAGCGGCCACCCAGAAGCACTGTCAGCCTATCTTCGATGACATCGAGTTCCAGTTCTCCAAACACAGCCTTATCAGTCCGGTCGGTTGATTGAAATGAGTTCCACCAGGTGTCAGTGGGTGCAATGCCAGGGTAGTAATAACTCCAGGCGGCAAAGGCAGGTGAGTCTCGGTAGTCGTCAACATAGGTTACGAAATCCCAGAATTCTTCTGAATTCTGGTAAAAAGCGCCTACCGTCCAGTTTGAGCGATTGGTCGAGCCGACTAATCTTAATTCCTGCGTAAAGCTTTGGTGGTTCTGGTCATTCCAAAGCGCGCCAACTGGGTCGGTGCCAAAGTCATAAGTTGCGTAACCATAGTAAATTCCAAGGGAATAATGAAAGTAGGCTGCATAGGACTGGGTGTCGTGCTGGTAAAGGAAATCACGGTCGTAGTAGGAAGTTGCCGATACTAGCTGAGCAAAGCCCAGGTCCCCTTCAATCACCACACTGGTCTGGGTCCATTCATCGGTACGATATTCATCGGCAAACTTGACGGTTTGTAAATCACCGACATTGGGGTCATAGTCACTAAAGCCGTCGGCTTTAAGGTCTTGATAATTAGTCGTAGCAGTGACCGTCCAATTGTCATCTACCAGCCAGCGTACAGAGGCTCTCACGCCCTGCCACTCGACGCTGTTGATATCATCCTCAACCAGGGCGCTGTTGTTCTTAAGGCCGCCAAGACCGCTACCAAAGACAGTATCAACAACGGTTGTACCCAATACGTTATCAATAAAGCCAGCATCTTCAGAATTAAATCCGGCTAACCGTATAGCAACATTATCGCTGAGCGGTACATTAACTGTTGCGTCGATGTCGTGGCTCATACCACCACTTTCCATTTGGCTCATGCCCAATCCGATATTAGCTGAAAATGCTTCTGTATCAGGCTTATTGGTAATAACCCGGATCGCACCACTCTGGGATGAGGCTCCGAACAGGGTTGACTGAGGCCCGGCCAACGCTTCGATTCGAGCGATATCAACGGGGTAGACGTCGGGTGCCCAGCTGGTTTGCGACATGGGTTGTTCATCGAGGTAGATAGCAGCAGTTGGGTCAACCAGAAAACCNCCGCCGTCACTGACACCCCNGAAAACAATGGTGTTCTGGCCGGGGGTAGTGGCTATGACNTTAAGCCCAGCGACAAATGTCGAGAAATCTTCAAGGGTTGTGATACCCCGTTTCTCCATATCTTCTCCGCTGATTGATTGAATCATCATAGGCACATCCTGGGATGNTTCTGAGCGCTGACGTGCCGTTACTACAATCTCTTCAAGTTCAGCGGAGATCGCAAACTGAGCACCTGAAGTACCCAGTGCGGCGGCAACCCCTGCAGCAATTAAAGTCCGTTTGAATGGTGTTGTTCTGTAGCCAGAAATCTTTGATGGCATCTGATATCCCCGTTGCTTAAAGCCGTTGTGTTTAATAGTCCTGTTAAGCGACTGGTTCCTTGTCTATGTTGACCAGTGCTGGCGTCCAAATTCTAGGCGCATTTGTAGCCCATCCTAAAGGAAATTTGTCGAGGATAGAAGCTTATATGTTAAATAAATATGAGTACTTATTGAGAAATAATGGGTCTGGCTTTCAACTGTACGCGCTGGGCTTAGTTCTGTTTTGCAATAGAACAGCGCAAGTCTGTCTGGCAATCGGGTCATTTAACTTGTGCATATAAAATTCATGGTGCATCAAGTGGCGCGGCATGTTTTGTCGCAGCTATAAATTAAACATCAAGGAGCAGGATTTTTTTGATCGGGCTTTGATGGGGCTTGGAACGAAACAAGTGTAAAAGGATAAAAAGTCGACTTTTGGATGACCGTTTAACTCAGTCACTCGGGATGAGCCGCCTTTTTCTCATCCTATACCGATTGCAGGGCATAGGTTAATCTGGCGTTGTTAATCCATAAGACTGCCTGAATTGATTGAACTAACGTCTAAACAGCTGCGACGCTTGGCACTTGATGGTCAAGGTTTAATGGTAGCCAAACCATTTGGTACGGGTGTTGGTGCTGTCTTAAAAGCATTGGAGCATTTACATTATGTGCAGATCGATACGATTTCAGTGGTCGATCGAGCCCACCATCATGTTTTTAAGACTCGAGTTGCCGATTACTCACCAGAGATGCTACATCAGTTACAGGCCATGCAGAGAAGTGTGTTTGAGTACTGGTCTCATGCTGCTGCATACCTACCCATGCGCGATTATCGGTTTTATTTACCCATTATGCTTGGTTATCGAAACGCTCGATTACAGGATCTTCGAGGTTCTTCTGACATTATCAGTCGTATAAGAGCGGAAGGTCCGCTTCGATCGAAAGATTTTGTTACGGGGCAAGGTAAATCGAATAAAGGGTGGTGGAATTGGAAACCGGCCAAAATTGCTTTGGAGCGATTGTTCTTATCGGGTGATCTCATGATATCTGAAAGAAAGGGTTTTCAAAAAGTATATGACCTGACCGAGAGAGTATTGCCGGCGAGTGTTAATACCCAATTTCCAACGGATGACGAGCGTGGCAAGTTCTACATTAGAGGCATGCTAAGCAATTTAGGGGTTGCCCAACTAAGAGATATCACCTATTCAAAGCCATCCGTTAAGCGTTTGTCAGGGTTTAATATCCTGCCCTGTGTCACAGAGAACTTAAATGAGATGCTGGACAGCGGTGAGGTGGTGCCCGTTCGATGTAGGCAAGAAATCTTCTATTGCTTACATCGAACCCTGCAGGAAACCATAAAAGTGGGTCCTAAACGCATCAGGATTCTTTCACCCTTTGATAACCTGGTCATTAATCGCCGTCGCCTGCTCGACTTGTTTGGTTTCAACTACCAGTTGGAGTGCTATGTTCCCAGAGCAAAGAGGCAATATGGCTATTTTGTACTTCCCTTACTGTATGGAGATAAATTTATTGGCCGGCTGGATTGCAAGGCGGAGCGGAAAACAGGGAACCTGCTAATAAATAATATCTGGCTTGAATCGTCGACCACGATCTCCGCTGCACTGATCAAACAACTGGTATTGTCGTTACAGCGATTTAAAGCGGATCTTGGTTGCGCGAATGTGTTGATCCTGCATGTGGATAATAGCCAGTTAAGGAAAACGCTCAGTCAAATTATGGCGCACCCATAGGGTCCTGCAGCTGGCTCGAGCAGATGAAAACGCCCTGTCGGGATCGTAAAGTAAATTGCCACCCCAGCAGGATGATTCAGCTCTCGGTGCTAGCGCCTTTGGCTCACATGTTATGCTGGGCCAGGTAAACTTTGTTGGGTATTCTTAACCCGTTCTGCGGCACTGGCAACGGGATATAACTAAGACTCGAAAGCCTCACTATAAGCAATGAGAACGCCGATGTTTGGATTGAAATTTCCAGAGAACAACCGTGAACATACCACCTCCTATTATGCAGCCACTTCCCTGGCTAATGATAACTACCCGGCCCTGGAAGGGCAGGTGACCACAGATGTAGCCGTTGTTGGGGGTGGTTTCAGTGGTGTCAATACTGCACTTGAACTGTCTGAGCGAGGTTATGAAGTTACTTTGCTGGAAGCCAATCGACTTGCCTGGGGCGCAAGTGGTCGTAATGGCGGTCAGGTTATCGGTGGGATTGGTCATGATCCAATTCAATTCAGCAAATTTGTTGGAGATGAAGGTGTGCGAGCTATCTACGATATGGGTATAGAGTGCGTGGAAATCATTCGTGAACGAGTGGCAGAATATAATATCGATTGCGATCTTCGTTGGGGTTACTGTGACGTGGCCCTTAAACCCCGCCACCTGAAGTGGTTTGAAAATAGCAAGAAGGAACAGGAGGCCATAGCTTACCCGCACCCACTGACATTGCTGGACCGAGATTCCATAAAAGACTATGTTGACTCTGACGCTTATTTGGGCGGGCTGTATAACGCGACCGGTGCAGGTCACCTACACCCGATGAATCTGTGTCTAGGGGAAGCAAAAGCGGCCTCGGCACAGGGCGCGCAGATATTCGAACAATCTGCTGTGGTGGGATTAGAAATGGGTGAGCGGGTCAGGCTGTTTACTGAAAATGGCTGTGTTAATGCCAGGGTTCTGGTGCTCTGCGGTAATGCTTATCTGGGGAACTTAGCACCTGAACTGGCACAGAAGATGATACCTGCCAGTACTTGTGTCATTGCAACTGAGCCCCTGCAGCCTGCGCTTGCGAGTAAGATAATGCCGGGTAATGTAGCCGTTTGTGATCCTAGAACTGCGCTAGATTACTTCCGCTTGACAGACGATCGCCGCATGTTGTTTGGTGGCCTATCTAATTATACCGGGCTAGTACCTAAAAATTACCCCCAGGTAATGCAACAAAAAATGTTGCGCATCTTCCCTGATCTGGAATCTGTAAGAATTGATTTTGCTTGGGATGGTCAGATGGGGATAGGCATTAATAGGATGCCGCAGTTAGGTAAACTTGCCGATAACGTTTACTTTATGCAGGCTTACGCGGGCCATGGTGTCGCGCCAACGCACATCATGGCTCGTATTACTGCTGAGGCAATCGCCGGGCATCCTGAGCGTTTTAAAATCTTCGCAAGTATAAAACACCGGGCTTTCCCGGGAGGCCGTTATCTACGACGGCCTGGTATGGCTTTAGGCATGCTGTACTACAAGGCCCTGGATTATTTCTAGACCATTGCGCTGGCTAACCTGATGGGTGTTTTGTTTGATTGAAAAAATAGCGGTCATACCCGCCAGGGCATTTCTTTTATGGTTATGCCTGTTCAAGCCGGTCTGCTTTGGCCGAAATCCGAAAACCGCTTTCCTGAGGTAGAGGCTGGAATAGGTCAATTTGTATAATTNCATGGAACGTGGTCTATTCTGAGGATCAAAGTTAGGACATTGATNTCCATGAACAAAGAAAAGGTGTCGCTACCAGCTAAAATGGCATTTGGTCTCGGAGCCTCCGGGGAGGCGGCAACCAATTGGATATTCAANGCCCTGACCTTTTTTTTCTATAACCAGATTATAGGCCTCTCAGGAACGCTTACTGCCGCCGCTGTTACTATCGGCATTGCATCAGATGCGATTACGGATCCTGTGGTGGGTTCGATTTCAGATCGTTGGCGATCTAAGCTGGGAAGGCGTCATCCGTTTATGTTTGTAGCCCCATTGCCACTGATTATTACGATCTATCTGATATTTAACCCACCCACTGGTTTGACGGAAATGGAACTGTTCGCCTGGTTCACTGTGTGTACGGTGATNATGCGGGTTTGTTCGACTTTGTTTGCCGTTCCCCATCTGGCCATGGGNGCTGAACTCAGTGATGACTATATCGAACGAACAACCATTATGAGTTACAACAATATATTCACCTATGTAGGTGTCATTGTCATGCACGTGGTTGTCTGGTTCTTCATATTTCCGGAATATGATAATGGCAGAATGAATCAGTCCGCTTATAGTCCCGTTGTTGTTTTCTGTATTAGTNTAATCATGGTATGCATGCTGACCTCTGCGTTCCTTACTCTGAGCCAGATACCTCGACTGAAGAAAGTGCCTGAGGAACTCCCGGCATTCTCTATGCGACAACTGTTTCTAGAAATGTCTGATGCCTTAAGAAATCGAAATTATCTCTATCTGCTTTTTGGTCTGTTTTTTCTGTCGGTAACCATTGGCACCCATGAGACTCTGGGGCTTTATATGGGAACCTTTTATTGGGAGTTTACCGATCAGCAGATTGGCCTGTTAATAATAGCCAATGTGTTTGGTTACGCCATCGGTTTTCTGGTGACAGCGCGCATCCATCAGCTNATAGAAAAACGCTGGGCGATAGTTTGGTCTGCTGCCGGNCTCAGTGTTTCCTGGTCTACAGCCGTGACTTTACGGCTCATGAATCTGGCNCCTGAAAATTCGACCATGACACTCGTCGTTTTTGTGATCTGCTTCGGCACCATTGCGTCTGCCTGCGGCTCTATTCTGAATATCAGCGTGATGTCTGCACTGGCAGATATAGCCGATGACCATGAGTTAAAAACCGGACGTCGCCAGGAAGGAATTTTTTATTCAGCGAGAACATTTTTTGCNAAAGTAACCAATGGCATCGGTCACGTGGTAGCGGGGATTGCACTTGACGTTATCGAATTTCCGCAGGGTGTTCCAGCCAGCCAGATTCATCCTGATAAAATATATGCCCTGGGAGTCATCGATGGGCCCTTTGCAATGATCTGGGGGCTTATTGCCGCCTTTATTTACGCAGGCTACCGGATCGACAAAGCCTACCATGCCANGGTGCGGGCTGAACTTAATAGCAGAGCGAGTCCATTGGCTGGGCAGCCAGGCAAAAGCGGGTAGCTGGACAGTCGAGCATTGAAAATTGATTTAACGGATCTTTCCTGGTTTCATAGCCAGGTTGCAGTCTAATTCAATGTATAATTGGTTTTCCATCGATAACAGTCTCACTGGCTTACAGGNGGTTGTTTTATACATTGAATTTGGTTAGANCTCGTCACACCTGGATTATCCTGGTGCAGGTTCTCTCACAGCCGTGANCTTGAATCAGAGCAATTTCAGGTGGATCTTCNGTTAGGGTTTTTTGTTNAAAGGTACTGCAGGGCNGAGCCAGGATGGTTCCAGTGGCTAGTNTTAACTCTATTTCCTTGTTGATTATTAGGCATCAGGAAGCGATTGATCGAAATTAGCGGTCTGCCAATCGAGGTCGTCATCAAATTTCTTAATGTCTGTAGGCAGATTAAGGTGAGTCNGTAATTCTTGCTCATTAAATAGGTTAAGCGGACCGTTTCCCAAGAAGCCANCTTGTTGAATTACTTTTTGGTTCGACTGAGTCTTTCCCATAGTGTCGGAGTCTCTGGGTTTTCTTTGTCGCAGNGTCGATATANNCGTAAATCCCCAGGAACCGCTTACNTTTTTTNNTGCATGAGGTTATGTAGGGCACGATCAGCTTTATATAAGGTTGCTGATACGACCNTTCTAATATCGATNGCAATATGCTCGAGTGATCGCCTATCATTTTCTGATCAAAGCCTATTAACTGTTACAAGAGCCTTGGTGCTATATGCAACCTCGAAATGACTAAAGTGTCGAACGCTGAGAAGGTTGTATTCGGAGTTATTATGGTATTGGTACATTTTTGGATGTCAGTAGATTCAAGATATTTTTGTTTTTGCGTGTGCCATGGTTTCTTCTGTTATTGAAAAAATTTGTTCAAAGAGATGAGTGCNATTTNGTCAGAAATNCTCGGCAATCGGCCAGAAAATCCCTGACGATTAAACAAAAGACGATTAAACAAAAGATGATTAAACAAAAGACGAGTAAACCAAATTGTTCAGACCCCAGTAGCAAANGGNAGTCTAGATTCTTATAGAGAGCCTGAATTTATGCACTTTCNGACACGCTTAGCCTGTATGCTCTGAAGGGAGAATGATGNGCGGATGACTGCAGCAATTAGGATCAAGGCAGGGCAGTAAAGATTGTTAGGGTGAATTTCCGTAAATCGTGACGAAGAGGCCACGGGGCATGCTGATAAAATTATTGTGGATCGATCATGGGCTGGCTATCCTTTGTATTCTANTTTGGAATCCGTGGGTGCATGAGTCATCGATAGTCAGAGGGGGAACTGCTGATTTTCTGGTAGTAATTCCTANAGTGGTGTTGCTAGTTGGAAGTTTGGGAAAACCAGCACAGATATGCTCGGGTTATTCCCCGGAATCACGGAGCTTTCTGCCCAGGCAACCGTCTTTTTTTTCAGGAGGGCATAATTGAGACTTTTTTATACTTTGGCGGGTGCAGTTCTTGGAGGCGGTGGGTTGTTTGTCATAATTATCTATGCCGCGTCTGAATTAGGGGGTGAAGTCGTTACCTTAGTTAAGCAGACGTCAGCAGGGGACTATAGCAATGTACGGGTGTGGATCGTTGATCGGGATGATTACGCCTGGATTGAGCATGGTGAGCAAGGCGATTTCTGGCTAGAACAGTTGGTCGAGCGTCCTCAGTTACAACTGGTCAGGCGGGGTCAGACAAGCCGTTACACGGCAGTTATGGATACTGCATCACATGATCTCTACCACCAGCTGAGAGCTGAAAAATATGCTTTAGCGGACACCATTATACAGTGGATGACGCAGAANNCGCCNGAGGCCTGCACNGGCNTNCCGGTGAGATTANNGCCATTTCNGTAGTTTNATNCNAAGGNTANAATNANTTCANTNATAGGGTGCNAACCCGGGAGTGNTCGATGCGAGAACTGAANTCNGTGCNAGTAACTCGATTNGNCCCTGCGCTTGGNGCTGAGGTCAGTAANATTAANCTNNGCACNCTTAAACCAGAGCAGGCCAANGTTATTCTGGGTTTATTGCTGGAGCACAAGGTGNTGTTNTTTCCNGGACAGAATTTGGATATTGATGAGCACGTTGCTTTTGGTGAGCTCTTTGGTGAACTTGAAGGCCATCCTCACAAAATTAATCCCTTCACAGGCCACAGTAAGGTTTTCGAGCTCGCTGCGAGTCATGGTGGTATTGCTGATGAATGGCATTCTGATATCACTTTCCAGCCAAACCCAGCCCTCTTCTCGATTCTGAATATGGTGAAGTGCCCGAGCATAGGCGGGGATACGCTGTGGGCAAATCCTGAACTTGCCTATGAAGGTCTTTCAGCGCCCTTACGTGAGTTGTGCGATGGTTTAACGGCACTGCATAATGCTGAACCCCATGGTCGTAGCGATGTAATGACGATCCATCCAGTTGTTAGATCACACCCGGACACAGGCAGGAAAGGGCTGTTTGTAAATGAACACTTTACCCGGCGCATCGTGGAACTGAGCCATGTAGAGAGCAGTCTGCTACTGAGTCATCTAACCAGTTGGGTTGCAAGCTTGCAGTTCACCGTTCGTTATTCTTGGACTCAAGGCACAATTGCCATGTGGGACAACCGGTGTACGCAGCATAAGGTACTGAATGATTTCAAGGAAGAACGGTTGATTCAGAGGGTAACCGTGATGGGCGACCGAATTGAAAGCCGGATTCCTAAATGGGATCCTTTTGTGCGTGTAGGCCATGCCAGTGATACCAGTCGCTTTGATAAACTGTTGCTTGATTGCCTGAGTCAACAAAAGCCCCCAGGTCAGTCGTGAGCTAGGAGAGCATTAGTTAACTGCCTAGAAAATTTTGATCAGATTCCAGTCAATTTGACCAGCACATTGGCGCACGTGGTAGGATTAAATTGAAGTTGACTTTATTGGATTATGTACGATGAATAATCAGATTGTGTTACCGCGTATATTGCAGATCGGGGCAGGGGCTTCTTCTGAAGTTGGTAATGTAATGGCCGGCCTGGGATGCGCCCGGCCCCTTATTGTGACAGATAGAATGATGGTGCAACTGGGTTATGTTAATCGTTTGCAGGATTGTTTAGCTGATAGTGAGATATATGATGACACCCTGCCAGAGCCGACAGAAGCATCAATCCTGGCTGGCGTAGAGAAGGTAAAGAGCGGTGACTTTGATTCGATTATCGCCCTGGGCGGTGGCAGTTCGATCGATAGTGCAAAGGCCATTGCAATTTTAGGGAAGTACGGCGGCGAAATGCGCGATTATATGGTGCCGAGGGTGGTAAATGAACCTGGTCTGCCGATTATCGCCATACCGACTACCGCTGGCACAGGCTCAGAAGCCACTCGAGTGACCATAATTACCGACGATAAAGTCGATGAAAAAATGCTCTGTATGGGGATGGGATTTATGCCCGTTGCAGCTTTGGTCGATTTTGAATTGACGCTCACTGTACCACCCAGGACCACAGCGGACACGGGTATAGACGCTCTGACGCATGCTATGGAGGCTTATGTTTCCAGAAAGGCAAATCTGTATTCGAATAGCCAGGCGATACAGGCCATGGGTTTAATAGCACCTAATCTGCGCAAGGCTTATCATCACGGCGACGACAGGCTGGCAAGGGAAGCCATGATGTTAGGGGCAACACTTGCCGGGGTCGCTTTTTCAAATGCGTCAGTCGCGCTGGTCCACGGTATGAGTCGGCCAATAGGTGCTTTCTTTCACGTGCCTCATGGATTATCGAATGCTATGCTGCTGCCTGATGTCACTGTTTTTTCGATACCAGGCGCGGTTTCAGGATACGCTCAATGTGCGCGTGCCATGCAGGTTGCGGACCCTTCAGATACAGATTTGGTTGCTAATGAGAAACTAATCGAAGAGCTTCGAGCCCTAAATGCTGAACTTAGTGTACCCACGCTTTCTGCCTTCGGAATTGATAGAGATCGGTATTTCTCCGTTATCGATGTCATGGCAGATCAAGCCATTGCCTCTGGGTCTCCGGCCAATAACCCCAGGGTGCCCAGCAAAAAGCAGATTGTTGAATTGTATGAATCCGTATGGTCCTAGGCAGCATAAAACATTCCTGATTACCAGCCCACTTTTAATTAGTTTGTTGTTGGCTACTCGACCCACACTTGACTTGGGATCATTGTCGAGGTGCATAATCTAGACCAGCACATTACCCTATTCAGAGACCATAGTGTCGACATTGATATATTGATAAGTTTGAGAAAAAGATTATGCCAATTCGAGTAGATCCGCAGACGGGGTTAAGAATTTTTAATACACGGGCAGGTAAGGCTACTGAAAAAATTACGGGTAAAGGCTACTCGCTGGTCGAGGATAAATCGCTTACCACATTACCACCGCAGCCTGTGGGAGCTGTTTTCAATGCAGAAGAACAGGATAGGTATCTAGCTTTCAAGGAGGCCAGGCGTGGCGCCGCTGACTATATGGCGATGGAGGGTGAATTTAGCAAATACCTTGAAGATCTGTATTCGACTAAACCCGTACCCAGAGAATCACTACATGACGAATGTGAGATTCTCGTCGTTGGCGCTGGTTTTGCCGGGCTTCTGCTCTGGTACAAGCTTAAAGCAGCAGGTTTCACTGATGTTAGATTCTGTGAAAAGGGCGGTGATGTTGGCGGCACCTGGTACTGGAACCGATATCCGGGAATCGCCTGTGATGTAGAGTCTTATAGCTATCTTCCACTGCTGGAGGAAATGGGCTACGTACCGACCATGAAATTTGCCGGCGGTTTTGAAATAATGGAATACTGCCAGAACATGGCGGAAAAGTTCGGCTTCTACGAACATTGTCTGTTTCATACCACGGTTGAAAATACCCAGTGGCAGGAAGATAGCCAGCGATGGACCGTGAGCACAGATCGCGGTGACCAGATAAAGGCTAGATTTGTTGTTCTTGCCAATGGGTTATTAACCACACCAAAACTGGCACGAATTGAAGGGATGAGTACATTTGAGGGCGACTCTTTTCATACCTCGAGATGGAATTATCACCTGGATTTAGAGGGGAAAAAAGTTGGTATCATCGGCACAGGAGCCACTGCGGTTCAGATGGTCCCTGAACTGGCAAAGATAGTCGGAGAGTTGTATGTATTCCAACGGACCCCATCATCTATCGATGTTCGCGACCAGCGTGAAACAACCCAGGAAGAAATAAGAACCTGGGCAAATGAACCTGGCTGGGCAAAAAAGAGACGCGCTAGATTTGCCAAGATCTCAGCCGGGCGTACTGCTATGAAAGCTAATGATGATTACCTGGCAGGGAAAGTGCCTGATTTCAAGACGGTTAAAAAACACGCGAAGCCCCTGTCAACAGAGGAAATGGTCAGCAAGCAACTAGATAGCAACTTCAGAATCATGGAACAGATCAGGGCAAGAGTCGACGCCATTGTAGATGACCCAACGACTGCTGCTGCCCTGAAGCCCTACTATCCTTACGGTTGCAAACGGCCAACATTCCACGATGAGTACCTGCCAGCTTTTAATCTGCCTCATGTAAATCTGGTGGATACAGCCCCTCGTGGTGTTAATAAAATTAATGAAAACGGGGTGGTACATGAGGGTATTGAATATCCTCTGGATGTCCTCATTTACGCCACTGGCTTCGAATGGATGGCGACTTCAACTTTCAATATGATTACTGGCAGGGAAGGTCAGACACTCAAGGGTAAGTGGGAAGAGCAGGGCACGAAGACCTTTCTTGGTATACATAGTCATAACTTTCCCAACCTGTTTATTGTTTCCGGGCCACAAGGTGGTGGCGGCAGCTTTAACTTTACCAATGCCATAGAGGAACACGGTGACTACATCGTATGGATGTTAAAAACCATGCAGGATGAAGGTGCAACTGTGGTTGATATAAAACAGGAAACTGAGGATAGCTACGCTGAACACTGCAAAATTGCCGATATCAATACAAGGCCTTTGAGGGACTGCATAACCTATTACAATGGCCATGGTGAAGCTGAACCGGGTAGTCTCGCTTACTATGGCGGCGGACGATGGCACAAGTACCGTGTTGAGGCGCAACAATCGCTGGCACCCTATCGATTTGAATTCGAGCGTTAGACCAGCGTTGTTGCAGGTTTCAAGGAGCTAACTGAGATTGTGACTCCTTAAGCGGACTAAATAATTCTACCGGGCCGCGCCTGTGTATAGCCTGCACTGGAATACACCTGTTCACCGTTAACAAATACGGCAGCGTAGCCACTAGAACGGCGAATATATCTGCGCGCTTCACCGGGGAAGTCTTCAACAAACTCTTCCTGGCCGACAGATACTAGCGCCGGATCAAATACGACGATATCAGCGGCTTTGCCGACGCTTAGCGTTCCTGTATTGAACAAGCCCCAGTCTTCGGCAACTTCACCTGTCATACGGTGAATAGCGCGTTCCAGGGTCATATGCCCGGTTTCACGAACGTAATGCTCCAATAGGTGGGTTGTATCGCCGGTGCCACAGAATTGGGTGATATGAGCGCCTGCATCGGATGCGCCGAAATGGCACATGGGATGGTTAATAAGTTCAGCCACACTGGCTTTGTCTGCATTGATGACATTCTTGAGCTGAAACTCAGTGTCGAGATTGTCTGCCACTGCCAGATCAAGGATGACCTCGCCGATTTCCTTACCCTCGCTCTGGCCGATCTCTGCCAGGCTTCTGCCGCAGTATTGCTGGTTGATGTCACTGTAGACCTTGCCAACCGTCAGGAATGGCAGGGCACCGCCCATTCCCATGGCGGTCTTCATCTCGGTCACCAGGGCACTTCTTTGTTCGGGGTCTGAGAAGCGAGCCAACCTATCGTTTCTTGGGAGATCCATGACGGCTTTCCAGCCCGGCATGGAAAACAGCAACATGCTGGTTTCAGAAAGCCTCATATTCAGGTCAAAACATCTTGGCATGACCTGACCAAAAACCTGGGCTCCGCGTTTTTGCTCGGCTTCAAGAGCCTCGATAATCTCTTCAGCTTTGGGTGAGGTCGGTGAGCTTAAAACGGGCTGTAAGCTGCAGGGAATCCCGGCCGCAAGACTGATTTCTCCGAGTTCCCGTATATTGTCGAGTTCCCGTTGAAGGTCAGGGAAGTAAGGCACAATCTGCCATATGCCACGTCCGCTTTTTGCCATGGCTTTGGCCAAGGCGATTTTTTCATTCAGGTCTGCATATTGACTGGGCACTGGGTGGCCGTTTTCATCCATATCAACATAGGAAGAAGAAATACCTAATGCACCAGCGGCCATAGCTTCTTCAATGATAGCGCACATTTTTTCTATTTCATCCTGGGTCGCTGCTCGCTCTTGGCTGGCTGCCCCCATGACATACAGACGCACGGCTGAATGGCCGATTAAGGCACCGACATTGATGCCTAGCTTTGGACGAATGTGATCCAGGTATTCGGGGAATGAGTTCCAGGTGAAAGGGACTGCCTGGTCGAAGGTTTCCTTTTTTATGTCTTCTATCACGCCAAACATACTGACTATTTTATCTGCACCCGCTCTATCCCTGATCGGTGCCAGACTTAAAGAGCAGTTACCAGTTACCACAGTGGTGATGCCGTGTTCTATTGACGGTGTTGCCAGACCATCCCAGCAGAGTTGCGGATCAAAGTGAGTGTGAATGTCTATGAACCCAGGACTGACTACCTGACCCTGTGCATCAAATTCCTGACTGGCCTCGCCGTCTAAATCGCCTAAGGCAATAATTTTGCCATCTCTGATGGCAAGGTCAGATGTCTCACCTTTAGCACCTGTTCCATCGATGAGAAAACCATTTCTGATAATAAGATCATATTCCATGTCACCAGGACCTCGCTAGACAGTTTGACGCCTAGCATAGCAGAGTTTGTCTGCTCAATTGAATATCGAAATTTAATGAATTCATTAAGTATCGTATCGGTGAAAAAGAGTATCAACCACTCAACACCTTGCGCCAGGATGACAGTCGGGTTGGGGAATACAGGTTAAATCGGGTAAAACCGAGTAATACAATGACAATCTGTTGGCGTGATAAGGATCATCTGTTGGNNTGTCAATGCCAGTTGATTCATAGGTTGTGAAGTTTCAAACTCNGTGGCCTGGTTTAACTGTTGGAATTTGAATTAAATACTTTGAATTGAATATAATAAAATAGAAGGATTACTTATGAAAACCCTCGCCGAAATTAGCCGCTTTCATCGCCGTAACACCCCAGAAAAACGAGCCCTGGTNTTTGAACCGGATGGACGTTCCTGGACCTTTGAGGAACTTGATGATGAAGCCTGCCAATGTGCTAACGCGATTAGTCAGTTGGGTATTGGTCCGCAGGATCGGGTCGCTTATCTGGATAAGAACCAACCCGAATACTTTACCTATCTATTCGGNACAGCCAAATTAAATGCTGTCAGTGTCGCGGTTAANTGGCGTCTGGCCGCGCCCGAGATGGAGTATATTCTCAACCATAGCGAAGCTAAAATGCTATTGATCGGGGATGAGTTTCTGCACTTGCTGGCNCAGATGGATCTACAACTGGAGCATGTGGTGGTGATAGGTGATCCAGCTGATACGGGCTACCTGACTTATCANCAATGGATTGCCGGACAGTCACTTGTCGATCNTGCTTATCCTGCTGNCCCGAGTGACAGTTGTTACCNGCTGTATACATCAGGAACCACCGGGCTGCCAAAAGGTGTTGAGACGACCCATACTAATCTGATTCATCAGTTGGCTAAGGGCTTAGCACCGATTAATTTCGAAGAGGCCAGTGTGAATCTTGTTTGCATGCCGTTGTTTCATATTTCCGGCAGCGGATGGGGGCTTATCGGCATTTATTTTGGTTCCGAAAGTATACTGTTAAAGGAGCCGGATATGCAGGCCATATTGAAGGCTATACCCGAATACGGCATTACCCATTCTATTTTTGTACCGGCGGTTCTCCAATTCCTGTTGGATCAACCAAATATTGCTGAGGTCGATTTCTCATCCCTGCAAAGTGTTACCTATGGGGCATCACCGATTAGTGAACAGGTACTCGTTAGGGCGATTGATACCTTTAAGGCGCGCTTTTTCCAGGCCTATGGACTGACTGAAACCACCGGCGGCGTTAGCCTGCTATTCCCTGAAGATCATGACCCAGGTGGNGCCAGGGCGGGCCTGCTCCGGTCCTGTGGGAAAGTGGTAAGCGGACATGAATTGAAGATAATGNATTCAGCAACAGATGAAGCAGTTGCCGANGGTGAAGTGGGTGAGATCTGGATTCGTGGTCCTCAGATTATGAAGGGTTACTGGCGCAATGAGCAGGCCACAGCAGAATCAATCAGCGAAGATGGCTGGTTCAAGTCGGGTGATGCGGGTTACCTGATAGATGGATATCTTTATATTCATGATCGGGTGAAAGACATGATCATCTCCGGCGGCGAGAATATTTACCCCGCGGAGATCGAGAATGTACTGATGAGACATGCAGCAATCTCAGATGTGGCTGTAATTGGAGTTCCTGATGAACGCTGGGGCGAAACCGTTAAAGCGATTATCACCCGCGATGATGCATCGCTCAGCGAGGAAGACGTTATCAGCTACTGCNGGCAGCAACTGGCACACTATAAGTGTCCTAGTTCCGTTGATTGGCTTACAGTGATTCCCAGAAATCCCTCCGGTAAGATTCTGAAAACGGAATTGCGAAAACCTTATTGGATTGACAAGGCAAGGAATGTTTCCTGATACTAGAAGACCTGCGATAAGAGCACCTGATACTAGAGCAGGGAGTGACTGAGCTTGAGCATACACCGTGTTGATATAGGGTAAAGGGAATTAAGCTATGACTTTTTATTACGATTATCACCTAACAACCATCGGTGAATTGTTATTGGCGGGGGATGGACAATCATTATCATTGCTTGGATTTCCTGANGGAAAGATGGCCCGGCGTCATGATAGTCACTGGATTAGAGCCAGCCAGCCATTTGTTGACGTAACCAGGCAGTTAGATGGTTATTTCGCTGGGGAACTGCAGGTTTTTGATGTGCAGCTCGAGTTGGCAGGAACATCATTCCAGCAGACTGTCTGGTCGGCATTGAAAATGATTCCCTATGGCGAAACCTGTACTTATGGTGAACTAGCGGCCCGTATCGGCAGACCCAGGGCATCGCGAGCGGTGGGTGCAGCCAATGGTGTTAATCCCGTGCCAATCATTATTCCCTGCCATAGGGTGATTGGCAGCAATGGTAGCCTGACTGGTTTTGGCGGTGGAATCAGAACGAAGCAGACCTTGCTGGGCATGGAGTCCGGGATGGCCGACCTTTTCAGTACCGTCGCTTGAAAGTAACAAGTTATGAATTGATAACCTGGCGAGGCTCCCCACCTTCTTCCCGCTTCTACGACTTCATTGCCGGGGAATAAACCTGGTCTCTGGCGATAGAGAGCGTCGCGTATTGGCCTCTAACATCGGCTTTCTGGGTTAAAAACGGGAAACGGTCTATACGTTGATTACCAGGCTATTTTGTCCGGGAAATATTGATTAATGAGATCCTGATAATAGGGCCTGAGTGCGACGACATCCGGGTGTACATCCTGTTTCGTATATAAATCGTAGCGATTAAATAGTCGCACCCAGTCGAACATTTCCCTATCCTGGTCATCGAAGAGGGCATCATAAGCGTGGCTCGAGTGCCCAGGATAGAAGCTGTGATAGCGGATCATGTAAAGCGCTTCTGCCGGGAGAAATTCGCGTGCCACCAGATACATATATTCGTCGTGACCCCATGACAACGTGACCTTGTCAAGCCCGCAGTGTTCATCGTAGATACCCAGGGGTGACTGGTATCTATCTATACCAGTGTCATCGTTAGTTTCGAAATATTCCGGGTAAACGATGGCTTCCTGAAAAGCGCAACCCAGGGGGAAGGTGTCACCCGTTACCGCCCATTGGGGTTCACCGAACAGGCATAGAATTTTGCCCAGGTCATGTATTAGTCCAGCCAGGATAAACCAATCCGGGTGGTCGTCAGCACGGATGGCCTCGGCGGTCTGCAAACAATGAACAATCTGGGGCGATTCTGTGTCGGGGTCGCTATCATCAATCAGGGTGTTAAGGTATTCACAGGCTTCCCATATGCCCATGCGTCGGTTGTTCAGCCGCTGATACTCGGTACGTTTGGCCTGTGCAAAAGCCAGGGTTTGCCTGCTATGGTTGAGTTTATAAAAGTGCCTNACANGCGCTTTCGTGTTTTNATAGTTGCGGTAGCTGGTGCCAGCTGAGTTTGACTTTACCATTGAGATAATGCCTGCTTGGTCAGTCCTACTTTAGCATGCTTGCTGGCATTTGGACCGATTCTGATTATTGCTAATCTCACTGAACAGGNTAGTGNTTTTATGGCAAAGTGAATTCCCGATCTTGCATTGATGGTGAGCTNAGTTAAGGGGCTAGCAATCAGGGAGAGGANGTTCACCCGATTTCGTCCTGCCTTGGGAGGCTATTCATTTTGTTATAATGATTGCTCGGAATTTGTCTGGGAGACCGCAGAGTGAACTATATAAAAGATAAAACCATTGTTGTTACCGGCGCCGCCAGCGGCTTCGGACGGCTGGTGGCACAGAAAGTGAGTGCCTTGGGTGCTAGTGTTGTTGTTGCTGATATTAATATCGAGGAGCTGGCGGAGACACTTTCTAGTCTTGAAAACCCAGACAATGCTATTAGCGTTGTTGCTGATGTGGCTGATCGCAATGCAGTGGCACAGGTTTCCGCTGAGGCGTTTGGGCGTTTTGGCAGCATTGATATTATGCTTAATAATGCAGGGGTGATGCCATTAGCATTTTTCAGTGACCATGGTGTGGCTGCTGAGGCGTGGGATCGCTGTATTGATATCAATATCAAGGGTGTTTTACATGGCATTTGTGCAGTCTATGATCAGATGATTAGCCAGGGCCATGGTCATGTTATCAACGTGTCTTCTATTTATGGCAATTTCCCGGTGGTCGGTGCAGGCGTTTATGGGGCGACTAAAGCGGCGGTGAATTTCCTATCAGAGTCTTTGCGTATGGAAAGCCAGGGCAGAATCAAAGTTACTACCATTAAGCCCACCGGTGTACCGGCGACCGGATTGGGTGCGGGTGTCGTTAATAGAGAGGCGGTCATCGGTATACTCGGTGCCAACATGTCAGCTTATGCACAGCAGAGTGAAGCTTTGGCTGCAGGTCAGCTACCGGAGAGCCAGCTGGATCCAGAGCGTATCGAATATTTTGCGCTTGAACCGGATCTGTTAGCAGACCAGATTGTCTACGCGATGAACCAGCCGCTGGGTGTTTCTATCAGTGAATTAACGGTCAGAGCTTCGGGCGATGCTTATATTTTGTAGCGTCAGTGTTAAATGGTAGGCAAACAAACCTAGAATCAATGCTTTTAGATCAAGCAGCATACTCATCTGAACTGGCTTTGTAGTATGTTCCTTATTCTCTTAGCAGAATTTGAGTTTGAAAAGGGATAGCGTTAGTCAACCAGAGCTCGTCGTTATAGAAAAATTACTTTAGGAGGTCGCGTTTTGACAGAACTTTCAGTTGAGAACCAGTTGCAGATTCATGAACTCATTGCGAAATACGGTTTTGCCTGGGATGGCGCTGACATTGAAGGCTTCGCATCGCTGTTTACTGATCAGGCGGGTTGTCGGTTTTCCTCAATGGTACGAAAACGCCTGATGCTGAAATCTCCGGTTAGGAGGCGCTCTGGCAGGCAGTGATAAAAAGAGCTGGATTTTCAAGGGAATAGGTCTGGTAATAAAGCATTTCATGCCAAATTCTGTCATTACCCCCGTTTCGTCAAACGCCGCTCAAGTTCGCACCCAGGCATTGATAAGCTGGGAAAAGAAGGGTGTTGACCTTGAACCCGGCCTGTCCAGGCGGGTTATTACCTATCAGAAGTTGTGAGGATGCCGGGCGGCTGGAAATTTGCAGCACGAGATGTTCTGCTAAATGGCGTATTCAAAGTCAAAGCGGTGTATGAGTCTGTTAAATAGAACNNACTCAGCCGGTTANTCTTTCGGCGTGGAACTATTACTCTCTTGTCGAGTCAGCGGGCAGTNGAAAAAGGCCTATTGTGTACCCTCAAAAAATCGCCTGGGATTATCGACAAATAGACTTTCGATGACACCATCTTGTACGCCCAATTCCTTTAAGTGAGGAATAACTTCCCTTTTGATATAGAGATACTCATGCAGATTATTGCGCTTGAATTCATGTTCTTCGGGCAGGGTGCCGTCGGCATTCTCCTTTAGTACCGCCAGGCAGATACAGTCATGAGAAGGACAGAGCCGGTCGGCATAGCCATCATCTATGAGTTTTTTCAGTGTGATAGTCCTGCTATGAGGACTGACCAGTCGTCCCGGATAACGATCCAGTCCGAGGTAACAGCCCTGGTCGAGAATCCATTTCAGGTATTCCAGGTCAGTGGTGTCATTACTGTGATCGATTTTGACTTTGGTCAGGTCAACGCCTTCCTGCTTAAATATCTTGATCTGACGGCGCGCAACCTGACCTGTGGGATAGGAGTGCACCATAATATTGAGCCCTGTTTCGTTGTGTGCTCTGGCCACCGCTCGGGCCATGATTTCAAGTGATGACGTGACACCTTCGAAATCAGCGGCACACTTTAGAATACCAGCCTTAATGTCAGTACCCCTGAACCCCTGCTCGATATCACGAACAAATTCTCTTGCCATCTGGTTGGCTGATACACCATTGAGGAAACGGGGCACGTCTAACCACCAGCCGGTTGCGTTAATAATATTCACCCCGGAAGCCTTGGAGACTGCTGTTAAAAGCTCTGGGTGTCGGCCAAGATCGAAGGTGGTTGCATCGATAATTGAATCGATGCCTTCTTCTTTTGCTATTTTGAGACTGGCAATAGCACGTTCCTGCCGATTGCTGCCGAGTAGATCCGGATAGCTCGTATAGAGCCCGCTGGCTCCTACCATCACATGTTCATGCATTAGGGTAAAGCCGAGCTGGTCGCTGGGAATAGGCCCGGTCACGCTATTTAATGTCACCATGAAGTTCTCCTGCTATAAAATGGCCTGTTCTGGTACGATGCGGCCGTCTTGCATTGGGCAGAACGGCGGCGGTGCTCCAGTCGTTAGGATGACAATCTCATGAAACCTGGGTGCCTACCCTGTTCGTAGGACGCCTGCAGACAATTAAGCATGTTTTCGGGGTGGCCTCAATACCTTGTCTGGCAACGCATCGTTTGGTTTGTCCTGATGCTTCATGGCTCTTTAGCCAGGACCAGGCGTGCAACTGAACCCATAACCAGCAGCATGATCAGAGCCATGGGCAAGCCAATGATAACCGATGCAGCCTGTAGCGCTTCTATGCCACCGACCAGCATCAACGTACATGAAACTGCACCGAGTACCAGACCCCATATAATTTTCATGATGGTGCTTTGGCTGACATTGAGCATGTTGCAGATAACCAGTGTCGCTGAGTCCAGTGAGGTAACCAGCCAGGTGAATAGTAAAAAAGCCACTATCATAAAAAGCAGGCTGTTAATCTGGTCCAGACCCAGGTCGTCAATAGAGGCGATCAGGCCCAGGCTATAGTCCTGGTTTACCGCACTACTGATTACGCCGCTAGTTGCGAGTTCTTGGTGAATTGCGGTCCCGCCGAATACACTCATCCACAGTACGATCACCAGGGTAGGAACCAGCAAGACGCCCGTGATGAATTCTCTGATGGTCCTGCCTCTTGATATCCGGGCGACGAATAGCGCGACAAATGGTGTCCAGGCAAACCACCAGCCCCAGTAAAAAACGGTCCAGGCACCTTGCCAGGCCTGCTGCTCTGGCAGACCGGCAATCCAGAACCCCATGGGCAGAACGGCGAGAAAATATTCCATCAGCGTGCTCAGCAAAGTGACCAGAATAGGTACAGTGGGGCCAACTGCCAGGAAGGTCAGGAGTAACAATAAGCTGAGCCAGATGTTGATCTCGCTGATGCGCCGGATACCCTTTGCTACACCCGATATGGCTGAGACAATGCCGAGCACACAGACCAGGGCGACAATAATAATCTGGTTATAGAGATCGAAATCGAGCCCAGTAAAGGGTTCAATCGCTGCATTCATAATACTCACCGAAAGGCCGATGGAGGTGGCGACACCGAACACGGTTCCATAAAGTGCAATGCAGTCGATGAGGGATCCTGTTCTACCATTGATTCTTGCTTTTCCCAGAAGGGGTGTTAAGGCTGTGCTAAATGCCAGCGGTTGATTATGGTGGTAGGTACTATAAGCGATGGCCAGCGCCGCTAATGCATACATTGCCCAGCCGTGTAGTCCCCAGTGAAAGACGGTAACGACGATGGCTGGCACAACTGCCTGCTCGGTGCCTGCATTGAGTTCCAAAAAGGTTAGCAGAGGGTTTTCATTTAGGTGGCTAATGGGTTCTGCAGCACCCCAATACAGTAGCCCGGGTCCAAGACCTGCACTGAATAACATGGCGAACCAGGACCAGCGGGAAAATTCGGGGGGTTCATTATGTTCGCCCAGTACTTCCCCTGCTTTTGGGTGAAACAATAGTGCCAGCATAAATAGCAGGATTGACCCGCTTGTTAATATCAGAAACCAGTCAAAGTAGACGATCACCCAATCTCGCAGCAAACGGGTTAAAGCACTCGCAGCTTCAAGATCGAAAGCGGCATAACCAGAAAATACGGCTAGTGAAACAATAACAAAACTTGAAAGCAGCGACTTTGATTTTGATGAGCTGTTGGCAGAGTCAACCATAAATCCTTACTTGTCCAGAAGCGGATTCATTATTATACATACGCAGGTATCACCTACAGGCAGAAACTGCTGAAATGCCGGCTTAAGATATAGGTTGCACAAAGAGGCAACTAGGCGTTCAGGGGATGCCTTTTTGGGTGGGTATAACTACCTGTTATAAAGTTGCTGGCCGTGTCTGACCCGCCGCAACCTGAAAATGTGTTTGTTGGCTAGCGATGTTGTATGGTGACAGGTCTCTGATAACGGTGAGAGGAGTGCTAAGTTTGCGGTGGTTATTAATTTTTTTTTATGTTCCATGGGTATCAGCCAATCCAGATTTCCAGGAACTGGTGGCAGCTGATAGCGATGTCGAGAACTGGCTGACTCACGGCCGTACCTATTCGGAAACTCGACAATCACCGCTTGTTCAGATTAATCCCAGCAATATTGATAATCTCGGCTTAGCCTGGTCCTTTGATACCGGGACTAAACGGGGCCTGGAGGCATCTCCCATTGTTGTTGATGGGGTAATCTACAGCACAGCGGCGTGGAGTACGGTATTTGCAAATGATGCTGTTACTGGCGAATTGCTCTGGCGTTTTGACCCTAAGGTACCGCGGCAATGGGGCGCTAATGCCTGTTGTGATGTGGTGAATCGCGGTGTAGCAGTCCTAAATGATCACCTTTTTGTAGGCACCATAGATGGCCGACTAGTTGCCCTTAATCGTTTCTCAGGCGATGTAGTCTGGGAAACCTTGACTATTGATAAATCAAAGCCTTACACCATTACCGGTGCTCCACGGGTTATCAAGGACCTGGTGATGATTGGTAATGGCGGTGCAGAATATGGTGTACGAGGTTATATTTCAGCCTACCATGTCGATACTGGTAAACTTTCCTGGC
>NZUN01000035.1 GCA_002697205.1 Gammaproteobacteria bacterium | reverse complement strand
TCATTGGGCAACACGTAGCTAAATCTGCCGGTTATTGGCTCCATTCTTTGAAGAACCGCTAACGACTGTCTGCTCAGCGGAACGATATGGTTGCGAGCCATTTTCATTTTGCTCGAAGGGATCTCCCAGCGGCTCTCTTGCCAATTGATCTCTTGCCACAACATTTGCCGAATCTCGCCTGGGCGTTGGAACAATAGAGCAGAAAGTTCAAGCGCCGCTTTGACGATAGGGCGTCCTTGGTAATGATCGATATCCCGAAGCAGTTGGGCCACACCAGCGGGAGAAACGATGGCCGCATGGTGCTTCACCTTTCGGTTTTTTAGCGCGCCTTTTAAGTCGACCGTTGGATCCCGTTCAGCTCGACCCGTTGATATCGCGTATCTGAATATCAACCCAGTCAATTGTCGCGCGCGATGCGCAATATCAACTGTGCGAACTTCGATGTTTCTCAACGCCGCTAGTATCTCAAACGCGGTAAGCTCTTTGATCGGTCGGAAACCTATCGCAGGGTAAAGATCGTTTTTCAGAATTCGCTCGCTACGTACCCGATAGCTTTGCGATTTCTCAGCTAGGTGTCTTACTTTCCAGTCTTCAGCAATTGCAGCGAAGGTGTTTCCGGAATCAATCTCAGCATGGAGCTTGTTAAGCTTTTTCTCGCTGCTCGGGTCGAGGTTGTTCGCAAGAGTCTCCCGAGCTTCCGTATGCTTTTCGCGAGCAGTCCTCAGGCTAGTGTCTGGATAAGTCCCCAGAGCGAGTGTTTTTCGCGCGCCTCCAAATCGATAGTCGTAACGCCAATACTTCCCACCGCGAATCGTCACCAGCAAATAGAGTCCGCCACTATCCGACAATTTGTAGTTCTTGTCGGTCGGTGACGCGCTTTTGACAGCTGCAGCAGAAAGTTTGGTCATCGCTCGCTCGCAATGAAGTGACGGTATATTTTACTTCAAAACGGCGGGTTTATCGACAGATACCGTCAAAAATACCGTCAATTAAGGAAGATGCTATTGGAACTCTCTGGATCTTAATGGAAAAATATATTTAAAAAACAGTAGTTTATTACTAATTAGAGATCTCGTCAGATGCGGTTGGATATGGAATTGGTCGGGACGGCAGGATTTGAACCTGCGACCACTACACCCCCAGTGTAGTGCGCTACCAGACTGCGCTACGCCCCGAAACGTTGGGCATTGTACCAACATTAACAAGAAATTAAATGGTCAATCCACAAAACAAGATCGCATATGGATCTCTCTGGAGATTTGCCCCGCAAAAGCACTGTGCTATCAATAAACCGCGAGCCAACTAGTCCTTAAAAGCCTTCAGCAACTCATTTAATTCCGCGATCATCTGCTGCACCAGCTGTCGAGACTGACTTTTATCGTCCTTTTGTTCCTGGCCGGAAAGCCGCTGCCTGGCCCCTATAATGGTAAAACCCTCATCGTATAAGAGAGCCCGGATCTGACGAATCACGAGCACATCGTGACGCTGATAGTAACGCCGATTACCCCGCCGTTTTAAGGGGCTTAGCTGGGGAAACTCCTGCTCCCAGTAGCGAAGCACATGAGGTTTAACGGCACACAGGACGCTGACTTCACCAATGGTAAAATATCGCTTGCCGGGGATAACCGGTAGATCAGGATTCTGTTCTTGGTCCTGCATAGGAGTCTACCCTGGCCTTTAGCTTCTGGCCTGCCCGAAAGGTTACCACTCGTCGCGCAGATATCGGAATGCCCTGCCCTGTCTTCGGGTTTCGTCCAGGTCTCTGGCTCTTATCCCGAAGATCAAAATTGCCAAAGCCTGATAATTTAACCTGCTCTTTAGATGCCAGTGATATCCGAATCTCTTCGAAGAACAATTCAACAATTTCTTTAGCTTCACGCTTGTTCAAACCCATCTCTTCGAACAGCTTTTCCGCCATCTCCGCTTTGGTTAGCACACTCATCACTAGTCCCTTAAATTCGCACTAAGCTGTTTTTTCATGGCAGAGACGATCTGCTCCATCGCACTATTGACTTCATCGTCTTTAAGAGTGCGCGATGGATGCTGGAAGGTCAACCCCAAACCTATACTTTTGCTATTATTTTCAATGCCTTTGCCCGTATAAACATCAAATAACTTTAGGTTAACGAAGTATTCAGGAGCATTGCTGGTCACCACTTGCCTTAATTGGCTAGAGGTTATTGACGCACTCACCACAACAGCGATATCTCTCCTGATTACTGGAAACCTGGAAATCTCCTGCACGCTGGGAATCGTCCTGGCAATAATCTCCCTGATATCAAGTTCAAACAAGTAGCAGGGCGTCCGCAGGTCAAATCTTGCTTGAACCTGCCCATCCAGCAACCCTAAATACCCGACTGGCCGCCCCTCGCGCGATACCCTGGCACTCTGCCCGGACTGCAAAGCGACGTGTTCACAAGGGCTGAATTCATATTCANCAACATCATCTGAGCCCAGCAGGTACTCCACATCACCCTTTAGATCATAAAAATCAACGGCTTCACTGGCCGACGCCCAGTTCTCCAGCCTGCGACCACCCATGATCACGCCACTTAACCTCAGTTCCTGACTCAAATCCTNCAGGGTGAGGTTTTCCCCTACCTGCCTGAAAACCGTCCCCAATTCGAACAGGCGCACTCTGTTCCGCTGCCGATTCTGATTATACGCTGCAGCCTTGAGCAGGCCTGTCCACAACGAGGTNCGCATGACAGNCATATCTGCTGACAATGGATTCTTCAGTCTCACNGCCANGTCATCCGCATTTAGGAGAGCCTGCTGGCCCTCATCGACAAAACTGTAAGTAACCGCCTCATGATAACCCCGGGCAACCATAACCTCTTTCATAGTGAGCTGGTTTACCACCGCCTCCGGTGCTTCGAGCATGTTGAGGTGACTCACCGGCGTCGTCACCGGTAGGTTGTTATAACCGTAGACGCGGCTTATCTCTTCGATTAAATCCGCCTCAATGGCGATATCAAATCGATGCGAAGGGGAAAGCACATCCCAGCAGACATCGTCGCCTATTTCAGCCCGGCTAAACTGAAAATCAAGTCGTCCTAAAATGTTTTCAATTTCTGGGCTGGCTATCTCCATACCCAAAACTCTACTGACTCTACTGGACCGTAATCTGACCGGTGCTTTAACGGGTAACAATGCCTGATTGCAGACATCCACAGTCGGCCCCGGCTGGCCACCTGCAATAGCAATCAACAATTCACTGGCCCGCTCAATGGCCTCAATCTGACCGTTATAATCGACACCCCGTTCAAAGCGATGACAGGCATCGGTCTGCATGCTATAAGATCTCGCCTTGCCTGCAACCCCCAGCGGCGTAAAAAAGGCGGCCTCAAGGAATATGTTACGCGTCTCTGCGCGCACTGCGGTGCCTTCTCCACCCATAATACCGCCCATTCCAACTGGGCCGGACTCGTCAGTAATCAAGGTTGTACCCTTGAACAATTCAATCTGGGAGCCATCCAGCAATGTCAACTTCTCTCCGGCAGCGGACAATCGGACGGTGATACTGCCTTTTAGACGATCCAGATCATAGGCGTGCATGGGCTGGTTCAATTCCAGCATAACAAAATTGGTAATGTCGACTACTGAGTCGATGCTGCGAATACCAGATCGCCGTAATTTTTCTTTCAACCATAGCGGTGAAGGCTGCAATAGATCAACATTACGAATAATTCGCCCTACAAACCTGGGGCAGGTCTCCGGGCAAGCCAGTTTCACAGGGAAAACATCATCAATTTTGTTCTCAACGGAAGCCACCTGATTGATCTTCAGATCCAGGTCATTAAGCAAACCCGTTTCCCTAGCGATACCCTTAATGCCCAGACAATCACCTCTATTGGGAGTCAGGTCGACTTCAATACAGGTGTCATCCAGTGCCAGGTAATCAATGATATCCGTGCCATTGACCGCATCGAGCGGCAGTTCCATCAACCCTTCATGGCTATCACTGAGACCCAGTTCACGTTCAGAACAGAGCATGCCAAATGATTCAACGCCCCTCAATTTAGCTTTCTTGATCTTAAATTCTTCTAGCCTGGCACCAATGGTTGCATAAGGTACTTTTATCCCAGCACGGGCATTTGGCGCACCACAAACGACCTGCTGCACGCCATTGCCGCCATCAACCGAACAGACCACAAGCTTATCTGCGTTAGCATGAGCATTAACCTCAATGATTTCTCCGACCACTACGCCATGCAGACTCGCAGCAACCGGTGCTACGCTATCCACCTCAAGACCTGCCATAGTCAACTGATCGACCAATGCCGTTGTGGACAAATCAGGATCAACAAATTCTCGCAACCAGCGCTCACTGAATTTCACGAAAATTTCTCCAGAAACCGCAGGTCATTATCGATAAAATAACGCATATCAGGGACACCATAGCGCAGCATGGCAAGACGATCCGGGCCCATGCCAAATGCAAATCCCGTATATTTTTCTGAATCTATACCAGACATCTCAAGCACCCTTGGATGCACCATCCCAGAACCCATCACCTCCAGCCATCCTGTACTACCACAGACTCTGCACTGGCCTTCACCCAGACAATTTACGCACTGTACATCCACTTCAGCGGAAGGCTCTGTAAACGGAAAATAAGAGGGCCGAAAACGAACCTGCAGATCATTGTTCTCGAAGAAAACCCGCAGGAATTCAACTATGGTTCCTTTCAGATCCGCAAAGCTACTCCGTTCATCGATCAGCAAACCCTCTACCTGATGGAACATCGGCAGATGCGAGGGATCAGGCGTATCTACCCGGAAGACTCTCCCCGGGCATATAATTCGATAGGGTGGCTTTCTCGCCTCCATCACACGCACCTGTACGGGTGATGTATGTGTTCTCAGCAGCAGATTATCGGACAAGTAAAAGGTATCATGCATGGCCCTGGCAGGATGGTGTCGGGGCAGGTTCAGGGCTTCAAAGTTGTGATAATCATCTTCGATTTCAGGCCCTTCTACGACTTCATAGCCGATACTCGAGAAAAACTGTTCTATCCTTGCAAGTACTTTAGTCACAGGATGCAGCGAACCGGCTTCTACGTTTCGTCCAGGTAAGGTGACATCAATGGCCTGGGCCTTCTGCTGCTGCTCAAGGGCAGTGCGCTCCAGTTGTCCCCGCCTGTTTAAAATAGAGGCTTGCAGCACCCCTTTGACACGATTAATTTCTGCACCCGCTGCGGGCCGATCAGCCACGGGCAGCTGGCCAAGCATTTTCAGCCGCTCGGTTAAAGCGCCTTTCTTGCCAAGGTAGTCAACTCGATACTGTTCCAGTGCAGGGATGTCGATCGCACCGTCAATGGCCTTGAGCGCTGCCTGCTGTAATTGATCTAATTCCTGCATGATCATTGGTATCTAAGTAAAAGGCGGCACCAGCCCGGGCCTGCCAATCTTAGATTCAGGCGGCTTCAGCGAGCGCTTGCTTGGCCCGCTCTGCCAGGGCAGCAAAAGCGTCTGCTTCGTGCATGGCCAGATCAGCAAGCACGCGACGATCAATTTCCACATTTGACTTTTTCAGGCCGTTAATCATACGGCTGTACGATAAACCATGTTCGCGTGCCGCAGCATTAATTCGCTGGATCCATAATCCACGGAACATACGCTTCTTGACCTTGCGATCGCGATAAGCATACTGGCCCGCTTTGGTTACCGCCTGCTTGGCAACTCGGTAAACTCGACTGCGAGCACCATAGTAGCCTTTGGCGGCCTTCATTACTTTTTTGTGACGACGGTGTGCAGTAACACCTCTTTTTACTCTAGGCATGGGATCATCCTCAGAACCATTTTATTGTTGAAATCCCGGCTCTACCGGGCCTGACAGGACTTAGTGTCCCAGCAATCGCCGTATCAAAGGGATGTCTGCAGGCGCAATATCTTTCAACTTGCGCAGCTGACGCTTTCGCTTGGTCGGCTTTTTGGTCAGGATGTGATTCCTGAAGGATTGTCGGTGCTTATAACCTTTAGCCGTTTTCTTAAAACGTTTGGCTGCACCACTACTGGTTTTCAGTTTTGGCATTTTCATGACTCCGCATTGTTCATTTTAATCGGCGCTCAAATACCCAACGGTATCACGCCTGTATCGCTGGGGGCTCAAGCCCATCTCAGCTTAGCTTCAAGAATCTTCCCTGTTTACCTGAGGGGCATTCTTCTTCGAGTTGGGGGCCAGAACCATGGTCAATTGCCTGCCTTCCATTTTTGGAAACATCTCAACTGTGCCAATTTCGGCAAGATCCTCTTCTATCCGCTTGAGTAGGACCATGCCGAGTTCCTGGTGGGCCATTTCACGACCGCGAAAGCGCAGCGTGACTTTAGCTTTATCCCCATCATTAAGGAAACGTGTCAGGTTGCGTAGTTTTACCTGATAATCTCCTTCTTCAGTGCCTGGGCGAAACTTCATTTCTTTAACATGCATACGGCGCTGTTTTTTCTTAGCCGCAGCTTTCCCTTTTTTGGCCTCAAATACACGCTTTCCATAATCGAGTATTTTACAAACTACCGGATCGGCATCGGGTGCAATTTCCACCAGATCAAGCTTGGCTTCCACTGCAGCTCTTAAGGCTTCGGCAATGGGAACAATTCCTAACTGATCCCCACCTTCACCAATCAAACGTACCTTTGCCACGTCAATTTCTTCGTTAATTCGAGACTTTTTTGAACCGTCTTTTTTAATTCCGCTCGCTCCTTTGGCTTCTGAGGGCGGGGATTATAGCAAAATCAAGCCGTTCGTCCCTTTTTTTCTTCATCTTTTCGCAAAATTCCAATAAAAGCTTCAATCGGCATGGTGCCCTGATCATCACCATTCCGTGCTCTTACAGCAATTTCGCCATTTGCCACCTCCCGATCGCCGACAACTAAAAGGTAGGGCACCTTCTGAATGGTATGTTCCCGGACCTTGAAACCCACCTTCTCATTACGAATATCTGCCTCAACTCTGAACCCAGCTGCCTTCAATGATGCCTGCACACTCAGCGCATAATCGGCCTGGCTATCGGTAATATTAAGGATGACGCATTGTACGGGAGCCAGCCAGACGGGCATGTCACCGCCGTATTCCTCGATCAGTATGCCTATGAAGCGCTCAAATGATCCGAGAATAGCGCGATGCAGCATTACCGGTGTCTGCCGCGAGCCATCCTTAGCCACATACTGAGCATCCAGCCTACCCGGCATGGAAAAATCCACCTGCATGGTACCGCACTGCCAGACTCTTCCCAGACAGTCTTTCAGCGAAAACTCAATCTTCGGTCCATAAAAAGCCCCTTCTCCAGGCANTTCTTCCCAATCCAGTGACTTTGTATTCAGNGCCAGAGCCAGAGATTGCTCAGCNCGGTCCCAATCTGAGTCGGAACCCACTCGATTTTCAGGCCGAGTAGATAACTTAATAATAATCTCGTTGAAACCAAAATCCCGGTAAACCGCNGACAATAGATCAATAAAGCTGATCACTTCCTGTTGGATCTGGTCTTCTCTACAGAATATGTGGGCATCATCCTGCACAAATGCCCTGACCCGCATAATCCCCTGCAAAGTACCGGACGGTTCGTTCCTGTGACACGAACCAAATTCAGAAAGGCGAAAGGGCAACTCTCGATAACTCTTCAGGCCTTGATTGAATACTTGCACATGGCACGGGCAATTCATGGGCTTAATGGCATAGTCNCGATTTTCCGAGGAAACCGAGAACATATCGTCCCCGAATTTGTCCGCATGACCTGACNTTTCCCACAANGACATATCAACCATCTGNGGTGTTTTAATTTCCTGATAACCATTGNTATTCTGAACTTCACGGATATAAGCTTCAATTATCTGCCAGATCTGCCAGCCTTTTGGATGCCAGAAGACCATCCCAGGTGCTTCCTCCTGCGTGTGAAACAAATCCAGCCGCTTGCCTAGTTTTCGATGATCACGCTTTTCTGCTTCTGCGAGACGAAACANGTACTGCTTGAGCGCCTTTTTNTCGTGCCATGCAGTTCCGTATATCCGNTGTAACATCTCGTTCTTAGAATCACCCCGCCAGTATGCACCGGCAACTTTAGTGAGCTTAAAAGCCCGTAATTTNCCAGTATNCGGGATNTGCGGGCCCCGGCAAAGGTCGATAAAATCNCCNTGTTGATAAAACGACAGATCCTCTTGATCCGGAATACTTTCCAGAATCTGAACCTTATATTGCTCACCCTTCTGCTCGAACAGTTTAATCGCATCCTCCCTGGAAAGGAGGCTACGACAGACNATTAACTTTTCTTTTGAAATCGCAGTCATCTTCTTTTCGATACGCTCAAGATCTTCTGGCGTAAAAGGGCGCTCNTAGGCAAAATCGTAATAGAACCCATCTTCAATAACCGGACCTATTGTCACCTGCGCCCCGGGGAAAAGNTGCTGTACCGCCTGAGCCATTAAATGGGCACAGGAATGACGTAATATCTCGAGGCCAGCTTCGTCCCTGGCGGTGATAATAGCGACCGAGGCGTCCTGATCTATAACAAAGGACGTGTCGGTGAGGACCTGATTGACCCGCCCCGCCAAAGCAGCATCGGCAAGCCCCGGCCCTATTGACCGGGCAACCTGATCTACAGTGACTGCGCTTTCAAAATGTTTTTCAGTACCATCGGGTAATGTAATCAGTGGCATGATCGAGCTCCTTGTCAGTGGTGACCCTTACCAAAGGCCACTTGCGGCGCGAACAAAATTCGCANGTCATAAGATNCTTACCGTCAAAAGCCAGATTCTGGTAGGAACGGTCGGATTCGAACCGACGACCCCCGCCTTGTCGAGGCGATGCTCTAACCAACTGAGCTACGTTCCTGTANAATCANGCTTATGGGGTTGCTGGCAGTTAAAAAGCCACCTCCCATGAGGGCGTGGAATATATCAGGAAATCCGCTTAATTTCTAGCTCCTGACAAACTGCTCNCGCANCGATTCAATCTCATCTCTGACATTAGCTGCCTCTTCAAATTCAAGATTTTTAGCAAACTTGAACATCTCTTTTTCCAGCACGACNATACGCTTCTCGAGATCAGCAGGTGCCAGAGCGGCNCTATAGCGACTTTTCGATTCAGCCGCTCTACTACCCCGTTTTAATTTCGCCCCTTTGCTACTGCNATCCCTAGCCCCCTCCATGATGTCGGCAACTTCCCTGACCACTGTCCTGGGCGATATATTATTCTCCTGATTAAAAACCAGTTGNTTTTCACGGCGACGATCGGTTTCATCAATGGCCCGCTGCATTGAACCGGTGACTCTATCNCCGTAGAGAATAGCCATACCATTGATNTTTCNCGCAGCCCGCCCAATAGTCTGAATCAGNGATCGATCTGAACGAAGAAAACCTTCCTTGTCCGCATCCAGNATAGCGACCAACGAAACTTCGGGCATATCCAGACCTTCTCTGAGCAGGTTGATACCAACAAGCACATCAAAGTGCCCCAAACGTAANTCCCTAATGATTTCGACTCTCTCCACGGTGTCAATATCCGAATGCAGATAGCGAACCCGAACACCATTNTCATCNAGATAGTCAGTCAGATCTTCAGCCATTCGCTTGGTGAGAGTGGTCACCAGCACTCGCTCCTGTTTTGCAGCCCGTATCCTGGNTTCTGAAAGCAAATCATCAACCTGATTCCTGGCAGGCCTAACCTCCAGTACCGGGTCAGTCAAACCAGTAGGACGAACGACCTGTTCAACCAGTTGCCCGTAATGTTCTTTTTCATAGTTACCGGGCGTTGCCGACACAAATATGGTCTGCGGCGCTCTGGCTTCCCATTCTTCAAACCGCATGGGCCTATTATCAAGTGCCGATGGCAACCGGAATCCATAATTTACCAGGGTTTCCTTTCTTGACCGGTCGCCTTTGTACATAGCGCCAATCTGCGGAATTGACACATGCGACTCATCCACAATCAGCAGGGCGTCATCNGGCAGGTAGTCATAAAGGGTCGGCGGTGGCTCACCCGCCTGTCTACCCGAAAGATAGCGGGAATAATTTTCAATGCCACTGCAATAACCCAACTCTTTTATCATCTCTAAATCATAGCGGGTGCGCTGTTCCAGACGCTGCGCCTCAACCAGTTTATTGTTTTCATGGAGTTGCTTAAGTCTGGTATCCAATTCCATTTTAATCTTATCCAGCGCCTTCTCTATGGTTTCTCTCGGCGTCACATAGTGACTTTTCGGAAAGATGGTAATACGAGGAACCTTCCTGTTCACTTCGCCTGTTAACGGATCAAACAGTGTGATCTGCTCGATTTCATCGTCATATAATTCAATCCTTATGGCTTCTTTATCAGATTCGGCTGGGAATACATCGATCACATCGCCTTTCACCCGGTAGGTTGCTCTACGCAGTTCCATTTCGTTGCGAGTGTACTGGAGTTCTGCAAGGCGTCGCAGCAACCAACGCTGATCAACTCGGTCACCTCGGTCCANATGCAANACCATATTAAGGTAAGCACCGGGATCTCCCAGACCATAGATGCTTGAGACCGAAGCAACTACCAGGGCATCCCTACGTTCCAGCAATGCCTTTGTAGCTGAAAGCCGCATCTGTTCGATATGATCATTGATGGCAGAATCCTTCTCNATATAAGTATCCGAGGAAGGCACATAAGCTTCGGGCTGGTAATAATCATAATACGAAACAAAATACTCAATGGCGTTGTTTGGAAAGAAGCTTTTGAACTCACCATATAACTGTGCCGCCAACGTTTTATTGGGCGCCATGACCAGTGTCGGCCGCTGCAGTCGCTCGACTAAATTCGCTATGGTGAAGGTCTTTCCAGAACCGGTCACACCNAGTAGCATCTGGGTTGCAAGGCCAGACTGAATACCTTCGTGGAGCTTGTCAATGGCTTGAGGCTGATCNCCCGCCGGAGCAAACTTTGAAACCACTTTAAACGATGCACCTTTCATTACAGGTCCAAACCTACCAGGGGGAGAGACATTATGCCCTAGTTGAATACGACTTTTATGATCTTTTGCTCAGTGTCATGGGTTACACGACTGCAATTGCTATTTACTGCCGTTTCCGTTGCATTTCCAGGGGCTTATTACTTCTATTTGCTCACAGATGGTAAAGCCATGTTGANGATGCCTGAACATACCCTTAGAATCCGTTTCTTGTTTAGATTCCCCGATAGCTCAGTTGGTAGAGCAAATGACTGTTAATCATTGGGTCCCTGGTTCGAGCCCAGGTCGGGGAGCCACCTAACTATTCCCCAACGATAAACAGCACCCGGCTGACCTTCAGCTAACAAAGGTCTAAGCCGGTTACCGTCAGTTTATGCAGATCTAATCCAGCACAATCCGAGCTCGATTTTTCTCCACGGTAGAACGCCCTATACCCTTCACAGCAGTCAATTCTTCAGCAGAGAAAAACCGACCATACTGGTCCCGGTAACGGACAATGGCTACAGCCTTGGTAGCCCCAATTCCTTCTAATGCCACAGCCAGCGTTTCTGCATCAGCCGAATTAATATCGACAGTTACTTCTAGTTCACCTTCCTGACTAACAGCTTCAGATGCTGATGCAAGCGCATTACCCAACCCCAATCCTAATATCAGCAATAAATGTATGATCCATTTTTCCATGTTTGATGTAACTCCTTAATAGATTAATTTCCTGTAACAGCAAAACCAGACTATCAAGGTAGGTGCGAGATCTGGGTAAGAGGCTATACCCATGAGGATTGGAATAAACTAAATTACCAGTGAGGTATCGTCTATTCCCCTTCTAAGCCGAATATGGGCCGGGTGCTGGACCACTTCTTACAACTGGGACAACGCCAGTTTAGGCGCTTTCCCTCAAACCCACATTCAATACAGCGGTAAGCAGGTCTGTCAGCCACCAATGCTTCCGCGAAACTACGCAATATATATAAATTCTGTTTAGATATGCCGTGCGCATTTTCAACGTTTAGATCAATTAACTGCTTTAATCCTCGTATGGTGGGGTTTTTCTTGAGGTGATTAGCAATGTATTTTGCAGCAGCCTCATCGCCCTTTTCTTCCTTAACGCTTTCTGCCACGGCCAGCACAATGGAAATTGAAGATGTCTTGGTTAAACAATTTTCCAGAAACTCGCGATAGTCATCAAGATCAAACCCCCCTAGCTGATAAGTCTTTTTCAGCAATAAAAGCGCTTCGGGTACAAAATCAACATCCTGCTCGGGCAATCTCTTAAGCACCTTAATAGCCTGTTCGAAGCGACCTTCATCCAGTTCCAGCCTGGCCTGGACCAGACTCACCCTGGGGTTTTTCGCCAGATGGCCCGTTGCACCGCTGATCGCCACCCGCGCGGCGGCGATATCACCAGTTTCAATCAACTGTTCAGCCTGTTCGCAATAATAGTGAGAGATGGCCTGGTCAATCTGTTCCTGATTTTCGCCGCCTACCATCAATTTAGCGGTATCGATGGCTTTCTGCCATTCCCGTTCCTGCTCATAGATACTTAAAGTAATTTTAAGACTGTCAGTCTGATACCGGGGATTTTCTCTTGCCAGCTGTATCGATAAAGCTTCTGCTCGGTCCAATAACCCTGCTTGAAGATAGTCCCTTGCTAATTCAATCTGTACCTGGTGCCGAGTTTTAGTATCCAGCCTGGCTCTGGATAAAATGCTTTCATGGACGACAACAGCTTTTGCCAACTCACCACGACGTCTTAGTAAACCACCCAGTGCCAAGTGTGTTTCTACATTGTCGCTGAGGAACTCTAACTCGCCAACCAGTGCTGCCACGGCCTGATCATGCTGGTCATTTAACAGATGTCGGAGGCCCAGTTCCAAAGATCGCGACTGCTTTCGCTCGCGCCGACCAAGCCACCAGCCTGCCGCTATCGCAAACACAAACAACAACCATAAAATCCAGCTTTCCATTTGTATCTAACCTCAACCCATAAATATCTATCCATTTAACCAATTGCGGTGCCAGTCAACCGACCACAAAGCTAAAAAGGCGGAAACCAGACCCTAAGGTTCCGGCGACTTGCGTCGCAAGTTTGACCAGGCTCTGAATAGATTCCCCAATACAAAACCCAGCACGAAACCCACCAGCAACCACCAGGATACCGGCCACT
>NZUN01000034.1 GCA_002697205.1 Gammaproteobacteria bacterium | reverse complement strand
GATCTTGCTGCCAGTGATATCGAAAAGCATAACAACCCCGGATTCGAAGTTGCTCAAACCATTGGCTACTTGCTTCAGGTGGTTGGTAATCAGCTTCAGCGATGGGATCATGCCGCATGACAGGAGCTATACAGGGGCCTTTATCCAGAGCAACCTCTGCTGTGGCGCAGACCTTAGCTGATGAATTTATCAGCTCTGCCGTGTATTTGCTTTCATCCTGGTGAGTGATGTCTATCCTGAAGTTTTCCTTATCATAGATAGGTGCTCGTACTGCGATATGGGCCCTTCCCGTTTCAAGCCAATCTTCACCCCAGGCCTCTATAGCTGGCTGAGCCAGATACGCAGATAAGGTTACGCCTGGAACTAATCCACCCTGAAACCCATAATCCTTGGCAACTTGATCACCATGTATTTCATTCTTCGAGTCCGGAGACTGATTCAATGCATATCCCGTATATCCAAGAACACTCATAGGCCTTCCTCTTCCTGCATAAGCCGTCAACGGCCGTACCAATCTTATAAATCAGAACCCGTCAGCGATCAACTACTGCCCTTAGGGAATTTATCTCAAAATCTGAGGATAAGTCTGTATTTTCTGACTTTGATACCAATAATGTTCAAAAACAGCAGCAGCCCCGGGAATATTNTTANATGAATTNANGGAATATATTAGTATCCATTTATTCTTTTNATTATTCTTTATTTNCTTGTAGAATTCACCGCTTCAAACCAAAAATNTCAAATATTATGAATCAGATACAGCAAATCCAAGAAAACACGTCGTCTGGCTACANAGACCAAATTGCTTCGCTCGAAAAAATACGCGGTCAACACGAGAATACCTGGAAAGGCATCAATGCAGAGTATGCCGCCCGCATGCGCCTGCAGAATCGCTTTACTACCGGTCTTGATATTGCTCAATATACTGCTGACATAATGCGCCATGACATGCAGGCGTACGACCTAGATTCAAGCNACTATACTCAGTCTTTAGGCTGCTGGCATGGGTTCACNGCCCAGCAGTTNGCTATGTCCGTGAAGAAACATCGCGGCACCATGAGTAAATCCTATATTTACTTAAGTGGCTGGATGGTCGCTGCTCTGCGCTCTAAATTCGGACCTTTACCAGATCAAAGCATGCACGAGAAAACNTCGGTGCCTGCCTTGATAGGCGAAATNTATCAATTTCTNAAACAGGCAGATGCAAGAGAGCTNCGGCACATATTTGTTGAACTGGATGAAGCCCGNGCACGCGGCGAAAATACCGACAGCATCGTGCAACGTATCGATCAATTCGAAACCCACGTTGTTCCAATCATTGCCGATATTGATGCCGGATTCGGCAATGAAGAAGCCACTTANCTTCTNGCTAAACAGATGATAGAAGCNGGCGCCTGTGCTATTCAGATAGAAAACCAGGTTTCAGACGCTAAACAGTGTGGCCATCAGGATGGCAAAGTAACCGTTCCCCATGAGGACTTCCTNTCTAAGATCAATGCCATTCGATATGCTTTCCTGGAGCTGGGCATCGAAAACGGTATTATTGTTGCCAGAACGGATTCTCTGGGCGCCAGTTTGACTCAAAAAATACCCGTATCGAAAGAACCAGGCGACCTGGCCAGCCAATACAACGACTTCCTGCAGACTGAAGCCATTAACNATCTCTCCGAACTGAAGGAAAATGACATCACCATTCACCAGAAGGGCAANCTGGTTAAGCCTGTTCGACTTGATAATGGTCTGTACGCTTTTAGAGATGAAACAGGATTTGAACGNGTCGTTCTTGANTGTGTTACCAGTCTGAATCATGGCGCTGACCTGCTCTGGATTGAGACAGAAAAACCCAACGTTTCTCAAATTGCNGAGATGGTTAANGCTGTTAGNAAATATGTCCCNGATGCAAAACTGGTCTACAACAATTCACCTTCATTCAACTGGACACTNGCATTTCGGGGNCANGTCTACAGCGANTGGNAAACTGCCGGCAAGGACNTGAGCGCCTACCCNGACCCCGAAAAAGAACCNAAAGGTCTCATGTCAGTGAATTTGGACGACTCTGAACTCGCCCTGGAAGCAGACAAGCTNGTGCAGCAATTTCAGAAGGATGCNTCTCGTGAAGCNGGTATTTTTCATCATTTGATCACCTTACCNACCTACCATGAAACAGCGCTGGGTACCGATATCCTTTCCGAAGGTTATTTCGGGGNCCTCGGTATGCTTGCTTATGTAAGAGACGTNCAGCGGCAGGAAATCAGNAGAGANATGTCCTCGGTCAAGCACCAGGACCTTGCGGGTTCAAATATCGGCGANGATCACAAAGCCTACTTTTCCGGAGAAAATGCNCTGCTTGCCGGAGGNAAGGAAAATACCATGAATCAGTTCTAACAGGACACGAGNGAGCTAAAACATNCNTAACGGATATGCTATACAAAAGCTTCCNTACTACGCCCCAGCAATGGGGCGTTTTTTTTTGCGTAAAAGGCAGATCAACAACNCAGTCGNCAAACCACTAACCCGGTACTACAAATTGCTCCGTTAGGGCACAATGGTGTTAACGGGAGACAATAAAATATGGTCGACATCATTATTGTAGGGGCTGGNAGCAGTGGTTCTGTTATCGCCAATCGACTCAGTGAAAACCCCGAATGGGAAATTCTATTGATAGAAGCGGGGCCAGACTATGCCAGTGCAGAGGGCCTGCCTTATGAACTGGTCAACAGTCATCGTAATGCCCTGACAGATCACGATTGGGGCTTTCGCTATCAACCTACCGAAGGCCAGAATGTCTTATTNCCCAGAGGTAAGGTTACAGGNGGCTCAAGTGCGGTAAATACCACCATNGCNCTACGGGGCCTGCCAGANGACTATGATGAATGGGCAGATAACGGCAATCCATCCTGGGCCTGGCCTAAGNTACTGCCGTATTTCAACCGCCTCGAAAGAGACCTGGACTTTGCTGACGCCCCCTATCATGGCGATGCNGGGCCGATCAGCATTCGCCGCTACCGCCACGAAGAATTGTTACCCCAGCATCAGGCGTTCCTGGACAAAGCCGCTGCACTCGGCTATCCCTATTGCGAAGACGCTAACCACCCCGANCAGTATGGTGCGGGNCCTCAACCCATGAATAAGNTGGGAAGATTACGAATATCCTGCGCCATAGGCTATCTNGCANCTGCCCGATTTCGACCNAANNTAACCATNANAGCCAACACCCTGGTGCAGCGTTTAATCATAGAAAAGGGGNNCTGNAAGGGNGTAGAAATAAAGACCCNGNNNGGNAATATTGNAANCNTCACNGCTTCATTGGTCATTACCTGNGNNGGNGCGCTAATGTCACCAATGCTGCTGATGCACTCAGGCATNGGCCCNANNGANCAACTGGACCGATGTGGNATATCGGTAATTGAAAANGAACCCGGCGTGGGTGAGAACCTNTCNGANCACCCNGCAATATCNGTNGTATGCCAGCTCACAAAGGATCAGGTCTCGGACCATGATGCGCCCNTGATCCAGACAATNCTGCGNTACACCACTGCCTCGGACAACAAACGCAATAACATGCAGATTGAACAGNTGAGCTATGNNGGCAANNTCANTGGNCCACCGATGTTTGCTATCGCNGCCTGCCTNGAATACCAGTACGGACGAGGCCGGTTAACATTATCACCGANCAATCCTACCGGNCCACCGGTCATTCAAAACCATTTCTGTGAAGATNAAAGGGACCTGAAAGCGCTANTCAGNGGTTTTAAGGATGCCATTGAATTTACCCAACAGGGTGAACTGGCNAAGATGATTGANGNTATNCGNTTCCCGGACCCGGCCCGGGATCAAAGCGATGCAACCCTGGCAGGATTATGCAGACGTTTCGCCGGTAGTGGTTATCACCCTTGCGGAACCGTCAAGATGGGATCNCGCCAGGATCCCNTGGCCGTTGTCGATGAACATGGTCGCGCCCATCGGGTTGACGGCCTGGTCATCGCAGACGCGTCGATTATGCCNGGTGTNCCTCGTGCCAACACTAATTTAACCTGTATCATGATTGGCGAAAAAATNGGTNCGTATATCAGCCANCACCCGGCTGAATACGGTCTCTAAATATCAGCTTTCAGGAAAGTATTTATGAACGATTTCAACATCAGGAATGCCAGAATCATCGACGGAAGTGGTGGNCCAGTAAGACAAGCTGACCTNGCNATTAAGGACCACCGGATTGTTGAAATAGGCCAGGTAGGCCCGGCGGAAATCGAATTGGATGCAGCCGGAAACTGTCTTGCACCTGGGCTGATCGACACTCATGCTCACGATGATGGCGCCTTNCTTAAACACCCTGATATGACATTTAAACTTTCCCAGGGCGTNACAACGGTCGTCAACGGCAACTGTGGTTTCAGCGCAATTCCTATGGATAACAGCGCCGAAGGTATTAAGGCCAGTGGCGGTATATTAACGGGAATTGAAAGCGGCTTCACTGACCTCGAAGGTTATTTCAAAACCGTTCTGGCCAGAAAACCAGCCATAAACAATATGATGCTGGTGGGTCATAATACGGTACGTTCACTGGTCATGGGTACACANAGAAGAGCGCCATCAAACAAAGAATTATCGACCATGGCCGGCCATGTAGAAAANGCAATGGAGCAGGGNGCCTGCGGCTTTTCCACCGGTCTCATCTACCGCCCTGGGCGCTACAGCGAAACCGAAGAAGTCATCGAGCTGGCCANAAAAGCGCAACCCTATGGCGGTCTGTACACCACCCATATGCGCAACGAAGGAGACAAGTTACTAGAAGCTATAGATGAAGCGCTGACCATCGGCAGAGANGCCAATATCCACACCCACATCTCTCACCATAAGGCGGCTGGCAAACAGAACTGGGGCAAGGTCAAATCTTCTCTGGAGAAAATAGACGCCGCATTGTCCGCAGGACAGCGCATCTCTCTGGATGTTTATCCTTATACNGCCGGCAGCGGTAGAATGATCGAGTATTTCAACCTGGACAATATTAATCGAGANCTNGCCGAGGTTATCAGGCTNGCCAGTTGCCCTGCTTTTCGCGAATACGAAGGTCNAATGCTCAAGGATATTGCCGCTGAAAAGAACCTTGACATCGTCCAGTTGGTCCATGACATTTTAACCGCNCCAAAGGGTGATCGCACCATCTGTATTCAATTCATCATCGATGAAACCGACATAGAAACCAATCTAAACTGGCGNGANATGATGGTGGGTTCCGACGGCATACCCGACCTTAAAGGCATGCCGCACCCNCGATTATTTGGCACTTTCCCGAAGATACTCGGCTACTACGTCCGTGAAAAGAAACTGCTCAGCTTAACCGAAGCAATTCGTCGAATGACTTCCCTGGCAGCAACCACCTTTGGTCTGCATCAACGCGGCCTGATTAAAGAAGGATATAGGGCAGACCTGCTATTGTTCAATCCGGATACCATATCAGACNCAGCAACCTACGATGANCCGAAACAATTGGCAATCGGGATAGAGGCCGTCTTTGTCAATGGCAAGCTGGCNTATCGACAAAATCACTACACCCAATCCGGANCCGGTGAGATGCTTCGATACCAAAGGGATCCTTTTAGGNGCTGATCCAGGCCTAAGTCNTAGNCTGTTTTCCAGAGAAAATAGNGCCAGCAGAAGCCGTCTGCTGGCACCTCAACATAGCTAACAAANAAGCCACTTCTNACCTATACTATTNAGCCANTACCAGTCGTTACAGACTGCAACTGACATCTTAAGGTGCTATCAAAGGAGCAACACCATGGCCTATGTNAATAATAGAACCATTCACGATGCCGATGCTCATGTAATGGAATTTCCTGACAAAATAGTTGAGTTCATTTCCAGCAAATATCGCGANGAGTTTAGACCCTTCCTCCAAAAACGCGACCAAAGCTGGATTGAGAANATGAAANCGCTGCANAACGACCCCGAGTATCGTGCAGGTGCTGAACGTGAAATTATGCTGCGGCGTGGCCACACCGCACTCGGNGCATTCCGNAAAGAAGACCGTCCTAAAACATTGGATTATCTGGGTTTCACCAGTCAGTTGGTNTTTACCTCCGATGCTCTCGGCAACTACGGTCTTGAAACCGGAAAGACTAATAAGCTNGCCTGTGAAGCTGCACGCGCCCATAACCGTATGATGNTCGATTTCTGTAATGTCGATAATCGTCTGCTTGCCACCGGTTATGTACCACTGGTTGANNTACAGGAAGCGCCCCGCATTGCCCTTGAAGCATTGGAGATGGGTTGCAAGGGTTTGATCATTCCGTCACGCTGCCCGCCTGGGCATAGCCCCAGTCACACNGCANTCGAACCTCTGTGGAGCATTGCNGAAGANGCAGGCATACCCATTCTGTTTCACGTNGGCGGCGAAAACAAAATGGATACTGCTTACCACAACAATGGCTTAGCACCGGTCTTGGACTTCCATGGNGGTGCAGAGAATTTTACATCGAGCAGCTACATGGCGATTCCGCTGTCGTTATGGCAAACCATGGCAGTGCTGATTATCGATGGTGTCCTGGATAGGCACGAAAANCTGAAATTTGCTGCTATCGAACTGGGTGCCGGCTGGGTGCCGAGTTGGATGAGATTTATGGATTCAGGTGTGGCTGCATTTACTAAAGGAGAAGAACGTCTGAAGAANCTATCTGCCAGGCCGAGCGATATTGTCAGGCGTCAATTTCGAGTAACGCCTTATCCGCATGAGCCAACCGGCTGGATAATCGACAATACCGGACCTGAAGTGTGCCTGTTTTCTTCGGATTTCCCCCACGTGGAAGGAGGACGAAACCCAATGAAACGCTTCGGAGAAGCTACCAAGGACATCTCCGATGAAAACCAAAAGCGTTTCTACCGGGACAATTTTATCGATCTCATGGGCCAGGGCCTTGATCCCTCCTTACATGATCATCCNTCGCAGCAGCCAAATGCTGTAGGCTGAAAACCGTTTGTCTACAGGGACTGGCAGGGCGGACTTGNANNGGTACTTTTTTCGCTTTACCNGCTGAGATCTATTCGGCAATCGGATCAAGAATCTTTGGTTGAGCCGTGCCGGCTATATGACGAGCAATAAACTGGTAAGTGTAATCAATTTCCTCTGCTGGAATCTGCGGATGCANCCCCGGATTGGCATGCAGGTGTTTATCCGTTGAGGCCAGTCTGTCAAACACGTTAAGACAGCTACCACGATCAAAAAGCTCATCCTCTAACTGCATTAAAAACAGAACCGGACAACGTGTCTGTTGCGCTGCATCAAGGATTTCATTGCCGTGCAAAGCGTCTTCCCGGGATCCNATTAAGCCAATTGCAGCNACCTTGAAATCCTGCCTGCTGGCGATTAAGGGAATGCCAAATATCGAACCCATGGAAAGTCCAAAATAAGCAAGATCATCAATTGGCTGAGCTAGATGATGAATTGCCGAGGATATGGCAATGTTCCAGTCTTCGAGCATTTCAGCAATGCATTCAGCCCTTTGATAATGGGGGAAAAAGGCTTCTCTACCGCCATTGCCCTGCTGCCTNAGGCCGTGCACCGGACCATCCAGGGACAGCACCGGCACACCCAATTCTTGGCTAAATCTGATTGCCAATTCAGATATAGGCGCCTGATAACGATTACCAGANGCACCATGCCCCATACAGANCAGGGTGCTATGTTGCTCTACCCGAGCCTGCCAGAGCGCGCCGGTAACCAGGCCCCGATCTGGCACCTCAATAATGAATTCCTCTGTAACCTGACCTTTTCTGTCGGTCGCGCCCTGCCATCGGATCGGGNGAGCCNCATGGCGCTCCATGTTGCCCCTAACTACCCGAGGTGGGTATTTCACTGAAAGGTATGCCTTTATCCACTCTAATATCCTGTGGCATGCCCAATACCCGTTCAGCAATAATATTGGCCATGATTTCATCGGTTCCGCCAGCAATTCTAAATCCCGGCGAACCCATATAGGTCGCTTGAAACAAACCCGCTCTCTCTGACAAGTCAGCATCCCAGATAATGCCGCTGGCATCTAACANGTCAATTGCAAAAGAAGCCATATCCTGCTGCTTGGGAGCGCCCACCAATTTGCCAATGGAATTTTCCGGGCCGGGAATCTCACCTCTTGATAAGGCAGTCATCGAACGATAACCGGTAAACCTCAGGCCNGCTTCCTGAACATACCAGTCCGCAAGTTTTTTGCGAACCCCGGTATCCTTTATTGCTGGTTGGTCATCTACGTTAATGTTACTCGCNAATTCAAAAACCGAATCAAAATTGACCCCACCACCGCCGCCACCTATAGAAGCTCGTTCATTCATCAGCGTTGTCAATGCCACCTGCCAGCCTTGACCCACAGCACCCAGACGCTGAGCGTCGGGTATACGTACATCGTTGAAATACACCTCATTAAAGTTAGCACCGCCGGAAATCTGCTTGATTGGCTTGATCTCAATTCCNGGCGACTTCATATCCAGAAAGAAATAACTNAGCCCCTGATGCTTGGGTAAATCCGGGTCCGTACGCAGAACAAGTACGCCGTAATCTGAATAATGTGCACCCGAAGTCCAGATTTTCTGACCATTAACGACCCAGTCATCGCCGTCCTTGACAGCCCGGGTTCGTAACGCAGCTAAATCAGANCCCCCCGCNGGTTCGCTAAACAATTGGCACCAGACATGCTCACCACTNGCAATTGCCGGCATATACTGTTTGTTCTGTTCATCNCTCGCCCAGGCCATCATGGTCGGTGCGCACATACCTTGNCCNATCCCGAAAATACTATCAGGCGTATCATATTTACTTTGCTCCTGATCAAAAATCACCTGTTCAATAGCACTTGCTCCGCGACCACCATGCTCTGTCGGCCAACGCATACAAGCCCAGCCTGCATCATATTTACGCTTCTGCCAGAGCTTGGCTCTTTGAATATAATCAAGGTCCGCAAGTTCGGNTTCCTTNGGCGTATTTTCCCTTAACCAAGTAGCGGCCTCTTCTCGGAATGCTGCTTCCTTTTGGGTGTCATTAAAGTCCATATTTTTCTCCTCGGTACCAGCTTACGCTGCTCGATCTTTTTCAATTGCCTGGATTAATTTCTCCTGCCATACCGCTTCACTGCCAATGTTAATAGCCAGCAATTTTGATCGCCGATAAGGAAACTGACAATCAAACTCCCAGGTAAAACCCATACCACCATGGGTCTGAATNTTTTCTTTAGATGCGTAGTAATAGGCTTGAATAGCAGCAACTCGCGCTGTGGCAGCCGCGATGGGTAGCTCTTCTGCATCCGTTGCTAATGCCCATGCGCCATAATAGCAATTTGATCTGGCCAGGGTGTTTTTTACATAAGCATGAGCAAGCTTATGTTTTATTGCTTGATAAGTTGCAATCGGCCGGCCAAATGCGAACCGACCCATGGCATATTCCTTAGCCATATTCAGGGCCGTATCTGCACCGCCAACCTGNTCCCAGGCAAACAAAACAGCCGCGCGGTTATAGATGGATTCCAGTATAGCCAAGCCCTGNCCAGNCTCTCCAACAGCCTGGGCAATCGCCCCATCGAATTTCAGACAGGCGTGAGATCGACTTGGGTCAAGTGTTTTAACCTGTTCACANNCAACNCNNGACTGATTCAATTCCAGCAAACAGATTGTTGGACCTTGATCACTATTGGCCAGNACTAANGCAAAGTCAGCAACATCGCCATCAGCAACCGGTATTTTAACACCATTTAACTTACCCGCTTTGAGTTCTGCTGCCAGGGCATTACCGGTCATCGGNCCGGAAGCTCTCNGCNACNGCAAGACAGCCAATCGCCGNCCCAGCCGCCAGTTTCGGTAACCATTCGGACTTCTGCTCNGCTGAACCTGCTGCCAGCAGGATTTCGGTTGCAAGATAAACTGAAGAGGAAAACGGAATGGGCGCTAATGCCTTGCCCAATTCCTCGGCAATGACACTCAACTCCAGATAGGACAGCCCCAGGCCATCATATTCTTCAGGGATCACGGTTGCCGTCCAGCCCATACCNGCTACTTTCTGCCAGAGATCCTTATCATAAGATTCTTCTCCATCCAGGACGCGACGAACAACGGACGTCGAGCAGTGATCCCGCAGAAACCCCTGTGCTTGCTCGCGCAACATATTCTGTTCTTCGGAAAACTCAAAATTCATANTTTTTCTCCCTNATTACCTTCACTTCCCCANTATGANCCAGCCNNTACNAACCNTTTACNTNGNNGNTCATCGGNGTGTTTCANAAANTANCATGTTGTNCTNNNTAACACCATGGCTGAGATGAACCGGCACCTGCAAACCACAGGAATTAANCGCCTGAAATAACNTCAGCCTATACTCGACANAACCTCCNGGAAAGACAGTCACGCTTATGCCTTGACCCAACTGCCACTATTGGAAAAACGGTATCCCATACTCTTATAGGTTGCATTCACTAAATTCTGACTGCGTTCATTAAGCAGGATACCNGGGCCCATCTTGTTCATANCATANCCAAANGACAGACCCAGGTCNGGATCNGCAAAACCCAGACTACCACCAGCGCCTGCATGACCCAAAGCATTTGCACCCAGAATACACGATTCAATATGACCACTGGGTCGATACCGATTATCCATCGATTTCATAAACCCGTAACCAAAACGACTCGGCATCAGCAAGGTCATATCCTGTCCNCCTGCNNNNACGGTNGTNGCCATTATTTCAATCTGGTCTNCGCTAAACACCCTGACCCCANTAAATACCCCTTTATTGGCTATAGGCGCGTACATGCGAGCCAAAGCCCGGCCATTTCCTATACCACCGCCTGCACCAAACTCGCANAGATAACTATCCGCTGAATCAGCCTTATAACCACCATTGTTAAAATAGGCCAATGCCTGAATAGACNTGGGAGCCGCCAGAAGCTGCCTGGTAAAGGGCGCGTGNTGAAAGCCTTTTTCCGGTTTCCAGCGCAGCAATCTAGACACTCTGCCGTGTTCCGAAGCNGGCAGCCCAATCCATAAATCCACCGCCAAAGGCTCGGCAATATGCGTTCTGAAAAAGTCTCCAAGACTCAATCCGGATACCCGTCGCACCACTTCNCCGACCAGCCAGCCAAANGTTGTCATATGATAACCATGCCGAGTACCTGGCTCCCAGAAGGGCGCTTCAGCTGCCAATTGCTCGACCATGTAATGCCAGTCCAAATACNCGCCCGGTTTCAAAGATGCNCGCAGTGCCGGCAATCCAGCAGTATGGTTCAGCAACATNGCGACGGTTACGCTATCTTTNCCGTTCTGCGCGAATTCAGGCCAGTAGGTTGCTACCGGTTCATGGAGTAAAATGTCTCCCTGNTCCAGCAACCAATGCGCGCAGAGGGCGGTCGCGCCTTTNGTACAGGAATGAAGAACGCAAAGGGAATCAGCCTGCCANGGGATCCTTTCTTTTGTCGATCGATAACCGCCGCGCAGATCCAGCAAAGTTTGTTCACCCTGCATGACACAAAGATCAGCACCNACTTCTCCCCTGNTCTTAAANTTCTCNACNAAANCGTCGAGAACCGGTTCGAGTTCANCAACGCAGNTNCCCTGAATCAGGCCATTTTCAGTCCAGATCTCTCTTTGCACTGTTATGCTCCGAATTAANTACCAAGGCAAGCATACACCGGTTNCATAAAAACGGTAGAATCGCGNCTGANNTCNNCGAGTGTCCAGTCTTGNCNCCAACNTNNACNGAATCAACNNNGTCATTTTNCGGCTGGCGTATGGTGGCAGTCGCCTTCCTGGTCGACTTTATCGCCGTTGGATTCTTCTTTTATTCCTACGGCGTTTTCTTCAAGGCTATTGCAGCAGAATTTGGTGGTTCTAGATTTGGGGTTGCTATCGGTATTACCCTAACCCAGGCCGTNGGTGCAGTACTGGCCCCGTTTATAGGCCGGGCATTAGACCGCTACCCACTTAAACGAATCATGGCCGCGGGCGCTGTGTCCATGGGTTTGGGGTTCTCTCTATTGAGTCTTGCTGAAACCGCNATGCATTTCTACTTGATCTTAAGCATTTTCATTGGCTTTGGTGCAGGAGCGATGGGCCAGCTCGCCACTTCAAAGCTGGTCAGCAACTGGTTCGTTCTTAAACGCGGTATGGCTCTGGGTATTGCGGCTACCGGCATTTCCGTCTCTGGAGTTNTCATGCCAACGATCAGCGCTTACCTGGTTANCGATTTTGGCTGGCGACAGGGCTTTCTTGTCTATGGGCTGATCACCTTGATCCTGGTTGTGCCCCTTGTGCNCAGATACGTGATCTCGCGCCCGGAGGAGGTTGGCCANCTCCCCGACGGTGAAACAGAAATAGCTCGCCTTCCCAGCATAAAAGCACCGCTGAAGACTGCAGAGTTCCTGGCCGAACGAAATTTCTGGATACTGGTTGCCGTCATTGGGCTGTTATTCTGTATACAGGGTGGCACCCTCATCCATATGGTTCCGCAACTCACCGATCGAGGTTACTCGCTGCTGTCAGCCTCGCTTATTGCTTCCTGCACAGCCGCTTTCGGCATCATGGGGAAACTTGTTTACGGTATTCTGATCGATCGCTGGGATGTGCGTCACGCAATCTGGCTGGCAATCGTGTTTCAGCTATGCGGTCAAATTATCATGCTGTTGACCACCAGTTATNCCGCGTTTCTGATCGGTGCCTGCTTATTTGGCTTTGGTATGGGTGGCATCGTNCCTATGCAGGGTGCCGTCGTCGGTGCTGCTTTTGGTAGAGCCTCCTTCGGTAGAGTACTGGGCGCAATGAGACCGCCTATGGCGATCTTACATCTGACCGGTACACCTTTTGCGGGCTGGATTTNCGACAAGACCGGCAGTTATCAGATTGCTTTCATGACCTTTATCCTGCTTTATTTCATTGCCGCGATAATTGTCACCGGTCTGAAGGTAAATACTAAATCTACTCGATAGGCCGTAACCCCACTGCCTGTCCGACGCTAATAGTTCGTCGTAACCATATAAAGCAGATGCTCGCCGACACCAGCACGGCTAGAACACTGCCCATGAAAATGCCCCGATACCCGAATAATGAATCACCTACCAGTGCAAATGGGATTGAAAGCAATAGCATCTGCATGGCAGAGATGATCAGCGGCGGGGCAGGCTTGCCAAGCGCATTGAAGCTCGACGTACTGATAGCAACCACCCCCATCAAACCCATCCCCAGCGGGACAATCATGAGATATACCCTGGCAACAGCGACGACCTCGGGGTCAGAGTTCACAAGACTAATCAAATAAGGGCCAAGGAGCAGTAAAATGCAGTAAGAGAAACAACCCCAGATCAGGGCGAAGAGATTGCTNAGCTTTAGAGCCAGCCTGACTCGCAGATACTTCCGTGCGCCCCAGTTCTGTCCTATAAACGGCGCGACACTCATCGAAAGGGCCCACATTACCATGCCTAGCATGGTTTCAATTCTTGACGCTACGCTCATNCCAGCAATCACCACGGCACCATGCCCTGCCAGCAGGCGGGTGATAACACTCATTGAAATAGGTGAAATCAAATTCGCCAGGATCGCTGGTAACCCTACATGCAGGATATCCTTACACGAACGCCAGAAACCCTGAAGCCTAAAGATAAATANGTCATCCTTATAAAGGTAATANGAAAATAATACAAAACTAACCAATCGGGCAAAAACAAAGGCAATGGCTGCACCTTCCAGCCCCAATGCGGGCATTCCTGCCACGCCAAAAANAAAAATAGGCCCCAGCACAATCTGGAAACCAGCCCCCACTGTNATCAGGAACGAGGGTTTAACAGCATCACCAGCGGCTCGCATAAGGGAAGAGCCAACCATTGATATGGCAAAAAGCGGGAACCCCAGCAACCATATCTGCATATAGCCAATCGCCANCGGCAATACCTGTTCACCAGCACCTAATAAGCCAAACAAAGTATCCAGTAAGGCGTATAGAGAACCGCTAAGGATGACAGCAAAAAAAATAACCAGGATAAAACTGTGGGTAATCAATATTTTAGNCGGCTGCACGGCATTTCCACCAATACTTCTTGAAACCACTGAAGAGGCACCAATGCCCAGACCCATGGTGACACCCTGCAGGGACATCACCACCGGGAATGTAAATCCTAAAGCAGCCAACTCAATGGTACCTACACTGCCGATATATAAAGTCTCTACCAGATTGGCACCCATCACGGCTACAAATCCAAGCAGCATAAACCCGGTTNAGCGGCTGAGCTGGTAATGAACAGAGCCTTCAACAAAACGACCCGCCTCCCGCCCATCCGTNGAGGATGTACTTTTAGTTAAACTACCAGNCGCTGNGGACGTCATAACGTGCGACTCATCAANTCGACCAAAATCAATAATTCAAAACGATAAGNCGACACTGTAAGCGCCTCGCCGGAAGAGGTGTAAGCGACACTGCTGGCTCAGCAGTAGTCGCATGATAAAGACAGTAGCAAGCCAANGGCTGTTCCACCCAGCCACGGACATTNCCCACACCAATACCTTGGAGACTCTCCACTATGCCGGGCTCTCTGCCAAATCTAANCATTGCCCATAAATAATTTAGCCGCATTGGTCCAATACTTTGCTGAATACTTCGGGCGAAACATTACCACCGGATAGAACAATACCAGCCGAATCCCATTGACTACCATTTCTCAGGTCCTGATTTAATGCCGCTAGTGNAGCTGCTCCNGCGCCTTCAGCCAGATTATGAGTGCACAGAAAATAATCTGCCATGGCCTTTTCAACTTCTTCATCAGTAACACAGATAATGCCAGCCAAACCTTCCTGCAGCACACTTAACGCCGTNCTATCAGCCCTTCGAACAGCCAAGCCGTCGGCAAGGGTATCTGCACTGTCTGTTGCTACTACCTCTCCCGCAGCCAGCGATTGTGCATAGGTGTCAGCATGGCTGGAGACCACGCCAATGACATCGACTTCATGGTGAAGCGCTTGTTTTGCAGCAATTACGCCGCAGGCACCGGAGCCCATTCCAATGGGCACATAAATCCGTTGCAGGGTCTTTAATTGCTCCAGCATTTCAAGTGCATAGGTAGCAACTCCGGCAACCAAGTAACGATGGTATGACGGAATCATATGGAAGCCTTCTCTGGNTGCTAAATCCTTACAATAAACAACCGCCTCATCAAAGTCCCTGCCGTATTCTATTAGTTCGGCACCCAGGGCACGCATAGCCGCATTCTTACCTTTGTTATTNCCTTTGGGAACAACTATGACCGANCGCATTCCCCGCTTGCCGGCTGCAAATGCCAAACTTTGACCGTGGTTTCCGCGGGTCGCGGCACAGACACCCTTGAGGGAAGATCCAAACTCTTCTTCAAGCCGGGCAAGATAATAAAGACCACCCCTGACTTTGAACGCACCTGTGGGGTTGTGATTTTCGTGTTTAACCCAGATTTCTCCGTTCACACGTTCATTCAACAAAGGCCAGGTTAATTGCGCTGACGGCTGCATAAATCGATAAATCTCTTGCGCCGCACTTGTTATTTCATCTTTGTCAGGTAACTTCACTTCGATACACCTCAATAACTATATTTACAACAAACAANTTTANAATNGACGAGTTTACACCTTTGCATACACCGGAGTCCCTTATGCCTTCGCTTAGAACCTGTTTCTGCCTGCTATTCTTTATGATGCCGCTGGCGAATNCAGCAAACCCTCCACCTACCCTGCCGGACCAGGATTTTCTTGTTTTGAGAACCCAACTTGAAGCCCAGGCACTTTCTAACCCACTCAATATCGAACAACAGTATCANTTGGCAATAAGCTACTGGCGACTGGGTTTGCTCAANNAAGCCAGAACCAGTCTGAATAAACTACTGAAGCTCAACCCTGACTACACGCAAGCCCACTACCTGAGCGGTATTGTTTCTCTTTCCCTGGTCGGCGAAGTCAATATATTCAGAAAAATAGGCATGGCTAAAAGGGCCCTGGCNTCTTGGAATGAGNCCCTTNCACTTAATAAACAACACGTTAAAGCTAATTTTGCCGTATTCAGCTTTTACCTGAATGCCCCCGGCATAGCAGGTGGAGACCTTGAACTGGCTGAAAAGTGGCTGTCCAAATTAAAAACAGTAAACTATCCATACCACCAAATGGCCCATGGCCTGTTAATGGCTAAACAGGGTAAGCCGGAGATTGCAGAACAACTACTGATCGAAGCATCAACAACCATTGAACATCGAGCCACGCCAATATTTCAGTTAGCCCAGTTTTATCTCCAACAGGAACAATTTGTTAAGGCTGAACAGGCCCTGAAAACCTATCTGCTGCAACCAAGATACTGGCATGACCCGAGTGAGAACATGGTTCTATTCCTCATGCACCTGGCAGAAAAAGGACTGGGGAATCCGGATGCCGCGAAAAAGCACCTTGAGCAGGCCATCGAGCTCACTGTGCAACCGTCAGCCCGCGCCAGAATGTCCAAAGCCTTGGATCAACTCTAAAACCTGCTGCATTGCAATGCCTCGCCCATGTGCTGGCACTGGGTAAGCTNACTCTTAAAACTCGTTCTGAAAACCGCTTGACCCATCAAGGATCATGATCATTGGCTCGACGCTTNCTNGCGGGTCTANATGACTTTCGGATCTACTTAACTATTCAGGTTATCTATGTACTCCTGCATCTTTATCTGGGCCTGATCCCCAAACAGCAGTACACAGGCATCCCTGAGTCCAGGCGCACTGATAATGTCGGCTTTACTGACTACCTGAGCTATTTTCGAGCGTCGTCTCAGAAAATCATCGAGCTTAGTAACCATCTCTCGCTCAGCTGCATGGCGGATCTCGCAGCGCAGATACTCAGCATTTTCAATCAGCAGTTCGGCCTCGCANGGGTCCTGCCTGATACTCTCCAGCATATGAATGGCATTTCTGCCATAACGTCGCCAGAGCCTCTGACTCAGCAGCTCGGAAGATGATGATGGGGTCATACCATCTAGCCCAAGNAGCNGGGCTCGGTGCATGAATTCTTCCCGTATCGAACTGTCGGGCTCTCCATACCAACGCTTGTCCGGAAAGGGTACAGTCAGGCCAAACCGGGTAACCAGACTTACCACCTCATCACCAACATTCAGGCAATCCGTCAGCTTCCCTCCAAAAATACTGATATGACCCTGCTCAGCATCAGATTCAATAACATGCTTTCGGGACGACTGTAACCAGTCGCCCTCATCCTGATGCNCCTGCAAGGCCAAAGGGCGCACCCCACAACGTTCCGCTATGATATCGTCGAGCGTCAAGGCTTTGGGCAGATCGAGCAGTTTGTTAACGTTATCCANCACGAACTGTCGATCACTCGCTGTGACAACCTGTTCGGGCTTTTCCACCCAGGTATCGGTTGTACCAATGCAGCTTCGAGGCCCCATGGGTATAACAAAGAAAAGTCGGCCATCACTGGCAAAGAACGTGAGTACTCGTTCGGTATNGGTGATGCGGTTTACAATCAGATGAATACCTTTTGAATACTGGTGACGATGACGGCTGCTCTGGCCCGTCATTTCATTATGCTCATCCACCCAGGGTCCACAGGCATTNATCAGCACGCTGGCGCGGATTTCAAACTCCTCACCAGTGAGCTTATCTTTGACCTGTGTTCGCCATAGATTACACTCGCGACTGGCGCCAACAGACTCAACATAATTGACTGCAATACAACCGTAATTGAGCGCAGAGCGCACGAAATTAAAGACAAAACGAGCATCATTGTCATGCAAATAACAATCTGANTATTCAACGCCTCCGCTGCTCTGAGCCGNATTGATCACTTTTTCACGCGACTTCACTCCTGCTTGACTCAGCAAATGTGGCGCCCGCAGGTGAAATCTGCCNATCAACCAGTACAGCATTGAGCCAAGAAAGATAAACAATGCCGGATAGCGGAAGCCACGCCGAACAGTTGCAAGGAACCTTACCTCACGGACTGTCGATGGAAAGGCATCCATCANTCGATTCCGACTTTTGCACAACTTATTGACCAGAGCGTAGTCGTGGCTTTCCAGATANTTTATACCGCCCCATGCCAGATTTGACGAATTTGAACTGGTTGCTCCGGCAAAGTCTGCTCGGTCAATCAACGCCACTTTGACACCGCGCGCGGCAAGGGCAGCGGCCGCCACAGCACCATTAATACCGCCTCCCAGGATGAGTACATCATAACGATCGGTACGAAGTTTACTGAGATTGTTTGCTCTGAGTTCCAAGGTAGTAAGCTTAANTCAGTATCCAGGAAGAGAGTAGAACACAGNATCAATTCGCTCGCTCAATATGCTTTATACTGTCTATAACAAATACCTGAAGGGGCCGATGAAGTCATGGACAGCTGGCAGCAAAACATCAAATTATACGCAAGCTACCTCAGTGACAATCTGTTTATTCAGGCTAGCGCTGTCATCTTCAGTTCCTGGTTATTGGCGCTGCTGATAGACCGTATCATCGCGACCAGCCTCAAACAGTTCGTCAAGAGAACCAGGGCACAATTCGACGACCATATCATCGAGTACATCCATCGACCGTTAGTGGTTTCTCTGGTTCTGCTGGGTCTGGCAAGCGCTATTTTACTGCTGGAACCGCAACAGCAATTCCGCAATCTCGTGTTTTCTGTTTTTTACACTATTGCCATGCTGATATGGACCCAGTTTCTGCTGCGTCTAACCCTGGCAACCCTGCGCAGCTATGCTCAAAACCCTAATCGTGTCCCGGTACTGCANCCTAAAACCCTGCCACTATTTGAGAACATTGCCTTTCTGTTGATCATCAGCTTCGCAATATATTTTATTTTTGTCAGCTGGGACGTCGACATGACTGCCTGGCTCGCTTCAGCCGGTATTATTGGAATCGCCGTGGGGTTTGCTGCCAAAGACACTCTGGCTAACTTGTTCTCAGGNGTCTTCATCATGGCAGATGCTCCCTATAAAATCGGCGATTTTGTCGTACTGGACAGCGGCGAGCGTGGTGAGATCACTCGTATTGGCATCCGCAGCACAAGAATGCTGACCCGGGATGACGTCGAAGTCACCGTCCCCAACGCGGTTATGGGTAATACCAAGATTATTAATGAATCTGGTGGGCGCCACGAAAAATACCGAATTCGTGTAAAGGTAGGCGTTGCCTATGGATCCAACATAGACCGNGTAAAGCAACTGCTGATGCAAATCGGCATGGCAGAACCCAGCACCTGCGAGGACCCAGAGCCACGCGTCAGGTTCCGTCGCTTTGGACCTTCAGCNCTTGAACTTGAGCTGCTCTGCTGGATACACCAACCGGTGCTCCGGGGGCGTATTCTGGACCGGTTAAACAGTGCAGTTTATAAAGCATTTAATGAGCAAGGCATCGAAATACCTTATGCCAAGTACGATGTCTTCATTAAGTCAACGCCAACTAAACCTGAATAACNTGCATAAATTCAAACCCTAACGCCATCAGACTCAACTTCAANNCCTGCTCAGATACCNGGCCCCATTTGCCTTAAGATTAAGCGTTGTCCTCTTCAAAAATACTGCTCAACGCAGTAAAATCCAGATCATAAACATCCTCCGGATTCGCTCGAACCCTGGCATCCAGGCGATGCGCATCATCACCAACCAGTATTCGCCAGCGCTTTTCCCGAACACCGTCAAGGATCACCTTGGCGGCCTCCCCAGCAGAAGTCGGCGCGTTGTCTCTGAAGGCGATGCCCCTTTCATGCATGGCCTGCCTTATCTGATCATCACTCATGTTCATTACCACTTCTGACATGGGTCCTGGCTGATTCATCATATTTCCCCTAAGCACCCTAACTTCTTCCTCTGACATGTCCAGAGGCGCCGAATGACCCAATACCCTGCCGGAATTAATGGCTATTGAAGTTCCTATGTGTCCAGGCATGACCACAGAAACAGAAAGGTGTGGCGCATTGATACGTAAATCATTAATCAGTGCTTCACTAAAACCCTTCACAGCAAATTTAGCAGCAGAATAACTGGTATGTGCGACCCCTGGTCCCAACGACGCCCAGAAACCGTTAACGCTGCTGGTATTGACGATATGTCCTTGGTCACTTTTCAATAGCATTGGCATNAACACGCGACAGCCGTAGTAAACCCCATACCAGCAGACAGCGAATGTTTTCTCCCACTCCTGGCGATCTCCGAGGACAAAGCCACCNCCGCCNCCAATACCGGCGTTGTTGAATAACAAATGCACAACNGCGCCATGTAATTTTTCTACTTCCCGCTGGAATCCCTGCATCTGGACTTCTTCGGAGACATCACAGACATGGGTACTCACTTTNACCCCGCTGGCGGCGCCTTCATAGCAAANGGCCTGGGATTCNAGCATATTATNTTCTGATACATCGCACATGGCGACGTGACAGCCCAGCCCTGCAAGCTGCTGACAGAGCTCCCGACCCATTCCGGTACCGCCGCCAGTTACCACCGCCACTTTCCCTGAAAATTGATCCATGCTNTCCCTTCCTTAAAGATGATGAACTACGACTTAAAGCACCAGGTAAACCGATAGNCATAAGCAGAACTCANACCCGATCAAGGCNTTCCGACNCTATTCAGAAAACCGCTGCTTACTTCTTAACAAAACGACTGTCAATAACACAAAAGGTAGGGCTGCCACACCACCAAACAAGACACCNCCTCCTCTTTCGTCAGCAACAGACCATACAAACATGCCAATCGCCACCTGTAGTACGTAAATCCCGGCCCATGGCCACATCCACGATTTCATGTTAAGAAAGCCATAACTTCCCAGGGCNTAGATGAGCCAGTGCAGGGGTTCGGTCAGCTTCGCCANCCAACCCGATAACAACAAGCCAAACCAGACTTCCTGATCTGCAGCAACAGGTTTATAGAACAGATCGAAAGGCATATAAACAAAAGTCATATAAAAACAGAACAGCATCAAACCATTCATCCACAANGATCTTCCCTTGAACATGGCTTTAAAAGATTGGATTGAAAACTGGGATGCGGTCATGACAGGTTCCTGAAAATAGTTCAAAGCGGGTGAAANTGATGCCTTGTGAACCGCTGCAAAGCAAAAAAATACCAGAGAATTCAGTCAGTTTCATACAAATCGCGGCAAAGCGGACTGGCTTACCTGATAATTCCAGTACAGCAGAGCTGGCAGATTAAATCAATAACCTGCATCAAAGTCGTTACAACAAATATTGGTTAGGTGTCTAATNCAGACAATGACCAGACCGGTGGTTTANCCTTCGATAAAGCTCTTCAACTGCTCCGAGCGAGCAGGATGCCTTAGCTTTCGCAGTGCCTTNGCTTCAATCTGGCGGATACGCTCACGGGTTACCGAAAACTGCCGACCGACCTCTTCNAGGGTATGGTCAGTATTCATATCAATGCCAAAACGCATCCGNAGCACCTTTGCTTCACGTTCCGTCAAAGCAGTAAGGACNTCANTGGTTGTTTCTCTTAAACCCTCATCAGAGGCATGTTCCATAGGAGATTCAATTGAAGTGTCACTGACCAGATTCCAAATNGTCGAGTCATCATCATCACCCACNGGCGTCTCCAGAGATATGGGTTGTTTGGCCACATCGAGGGCTTTAATAACCTTATCCTGGGGCAGGTCCATTCTAAGACTTAATTCTTCAATAGTCGGAGCACGGCCCAGTTCTTGGACCAATTGTCGATTAAGGCGGTTAATTTTATTAACGGTTTCCATCATATGAACAGGAACCCGTATGGTTCTTGCNAGGTCAGAGATCGATCGAGTAATCGCCTGCCGAATCCACCAGGTAGCGTAGGTTGAAAACTTGAATCCCCGGCGATACTCAAACTTATCAACCGCTTTCATCAATCCAATATTTCCTTCCTGAATCAAGTCCAGAAAGTGCAGTCCTCGATTCGTGTATTTTTTCGCTATTGAAATGACTAGACGAAGGTTGGCCTCAATCATATCCTTCTTGGCTGCTCGCGTGTTCAAGATAGCTCTATGTAACTGACCGTGTATTTCCTTGATGTCACTGATTTCCAGGTGTGTTTCTTCGGTAATACGGCGCATCGTTTTTATGGCATGGCGAAGCGATATCCGGTTTTCGGAAATTTTCCCGGCCCAACTCTCTCCTGATTTTTCAAGTCTGTCGACAAATTTAAGATCTGTCTGATAGCCCAAAAAAGCTTCAAGGAAAACGTCCTTGGGCATTTTGGCTTTATCAACACAGATTTTCCTGATGAGTCGTTCCTGGGCCCGGATAACCTTCATATCGCCTTGAAGAATAGTGACAATAGGATCCATTACTGCTGGTACCAGTTTCAGTAAGGAAAAAATCTCCTGAAGTCCAACCAGGGCGTTGTTATATTTCGTTGATCCCCGAGCATGTTTTGCCGCAACTTTTGAGAAAGCCTTCGAGGTTGACTGGATCGCTTCAAACCGGGATGCAACCAATTCAGGATCCGGACCGTTGTTGACTTCGACTTCAGGCTCCTCAAACTTGCCACTCGATTTTGCCGCCGCAATCCGAGACGTATCCGGAATTACTGTTTCAGGATCCAGAAAGCCCGCCAGAATCGGGCCTATTTCCAGGTGACCTTCCTCTTGTTCTTTATTTTCCAGCAAATTTTTATAAAGTTTCAGGATTTTTTCTACCGGGCCCGGATAACTGGCAAGGGCTCGCATTGCATCACGAATACCATCTTCAATCCGTTTTGCAATTACAATTTCGCCCTCACGAGTCAACAAAGGGACGGTGCCCATTTCGCGCATATACATGCGCACCGGGTCCATGGTTTTTCCGCCTGCCTCAATCGTCGTGACCAGCGCTTCTTCGGAAATCGTGTCTTCTGAGGCAACCTTTAACTCGGACACATCCTTTGGTGCCACTTCCAGCACCATAATATGAAGGTCGCCCAGAGCCTGCACAATGGTATCAAATTCTTCAGAGCCTATAATACTGTCGGGAAGTGCTTCTGACAGGCTATCCAGCGTCAAATAACCTTGTTCTTTGCCCTTTTCAAGCAGGGTATTCAAGGTTGCTTCGAGGCCTTCCAGGTCTTCATCACCATCGGTTGCCAGAACAATGCGACTAGTTAAGACTTCCAGTGCATCCTGGTTATCGGATGAGCTTTCGATGGCATCACTCTCAATTATCGAATCAAAATCACCTTCTGTAGTGTGATTTGTCATTTACAAATTCTCCATGATTAATGACAGGAATTTTTCGAAAGCACTAATCTCTTGTTTTTCCCGCCATTATCCTACCTAGCAACTATAATTTAATGAAACAGTCGCGCAGAAGTCTAAAAGCAGATTACGTTCAAACAATTGATTTCGGCGAGAGTTTAACACTGAACGGGCCGAACAACACCCGACAAATGGGATGAAACCATGCTTTTTCAAATTTGTCCCCTGGTTAAATCAACTTTATAGGCATTTTACCCATCTGTGACCCTGGATCCGTGAATTCACAGTAGTCGAATCCCTTCAAATGAAGGCCTCAAAACAAACGTTGCAAGTCGGGCATTAGTTTCTGAACGCGCCACTTCTTACCCATACAGACCGATAACCGCCTTTTTGACCTGACCCTTGTACACAATTATTGTAGATCATCCAGTGTCTTATACGCTCAGTTACCCAGCACAACTTAAGTATTTTTTTATTTTCTTTCATAGACTTAAAACATCAAGCTCAATGTCAAGGGTCTTCCGAATGAGAAACTTCCATTTTTTATAGGTATTTATCCCCATTATTAACGAGTATATTCCCATGCCTCACTAGCCCAAGCTGTATGAACAAACAGTATTCTCCTCGGCAGGACGGATGCACATACAGCTTGGCTAGCTGAGACCAAATTCGTATTTCCCCCTAAGCCCTGACTAAAAGCCCTGACTAAAACAGCAAATGTTTTTGCCAATCATATTGTCTGTCCCCGACGACCAGAAATTCAGGATTCAGCAAGCTATCTTTCTGATTATAGAGCAGCGGCTGAAAATCCAGATCAAGCACCCGGCCGCCAGCAGCCTCAACGATTGCCTGAGCTGCAGCCGTATCCCATTCACTGGTGGGTGCAAGTCTTGGATACAAGTCTGCTTTCCCCGCAGCCACTAAACACAACTTCAATGAACTGCCCATATTGGTTAATTCCACTTGTTTGAACCTAGTACGTAATCCATCCAGCAAATGCTCAAGGGCATCTGCCCCATGCCGCCTGCTAGCAACGACAACAAGTGGGTCACCCTCTTGCCTGGTCTGCATGGATCTCGCATGGATTTCTTTACGATGACCATTTTCTATGAACCAAGCCGCTGGCTTGTCTAACTGAGTTCCGAAGTAACTGGTTCCCTGCACTGGCACATGTACAACACCCACTATGGCTTTGCCTTGATCGATTAAGGCAATATTCACGGTAAATTCACCGTTACGCTGAATGAATTCTTTGGTCCCATCCAAAGGATCAACCAGAAAATACCTCGACCAGGCGCGCCTTTGTTCAAGCGATATCGAATCCGATTCCTCCGAGAGAACTGGAATTTCTGGATATAATTCAGCCAGTCTGGCAACAATAACCCTGTGCGCTGCAAGGTCCGCCTGAGTTAGAGGGGAACTATCTGATTTTGTTTCAACCTCAATTTTACTACCCTTATAAACCTCGAGGATCGCTCTACCTGCCTCTTCTGCAATCTGTATAATCTGTTCAAACACGACAAAACTCCCGAAAACCCCATAGGTTACTATGGCCGACAGATGATTGGGAACTCTTCAATAGGAATAGCTATGCTGCAAAAGACCACCACCCTGTTCGTGGATATGGATGGAACGCTTCTTGACTTGCATTTCGATTCCTTCTTCTGGAATTACCACCTACCCAAGCGCTTCGCCGAGATACACTCGATACCTCCCATAAAAGCTTCAACTATGATCGCTGAGCAAATGACCATGGCCAAAGGCACCCTTCACTGGTGCTCTAGCCGCTACTGGTCAGATACATTCGATGTCGACATTATCGACCTGAAGCATGAAGTAAAGCATCTCATAGGTTATCGTCAGGGGACCCGCGAGTTCCTGGCGGCTATAAAGAAATTTCCCGTCAAGCTGGTATTACTAACCGATGCTGATCCCCATGTTATCGCCCTTAAAGAGTCGGTTTTGCATGAAGCCGGCCATTCCCTGTTGCAGTACATGGACAAGATCGTATCCAGCCATGAACTGGGTTATCCCAAGGAAAATGACGCATTATGGCATGCGCTTAGGCGGCATTTACCCTTCGAGCAATCAACCAGCTGCCTCATTGATGACAATTTAGCGGTGTTACGGGCAGCGGAGAATTATGGTATTGGACAACTGATTGCCATAAGTCAACCTGACTCGACACAACAGGATCAATATATGGAAGGATTCAAGAACATCAATTCTCTTGACGAATTGACTGGGCGTTTTTAAATGGCAACCAGAATCGATAAATGGTTGTGGGCTGCGCGATTTTTTAAAACCAGAGCAAAAGCTAAAAACGCTATTGAAACGGGTAAAATTCANATCAATCGAGCTCGTCCAAAACCGTCTCGAAACATTGTTATCGGAGATTTTCTAGCGATCAGACAGGGCTTTGATGATNTAGTCGTTGAAGTAATTGATATTTCTGAGAAGCGAGGGGGTGCGCCTGAGGCGAGCAAACTGTATCGCGAAACTGAAACCAGCAGGCTTGCTCGGGAAGCTGAAATCCTAAAACGAAAAATGGCCGGAAACCTTGTCATATCCAAAACAAGGCCCAGCAAGAAAGGACGTCGTATGATCCATCAATTTAAAGACAAAAAGAATTCCGAGTAGCCACGACCNGTGCAACACCGGCGAGTTAATTAATAACCNGGAGCAACNGATAATACCNTGCCGATATCGCTATTTTTGNACATCAAAGTGATGTTATGCTCCTCGGGTTTTCTTGAATTAAGGCAAAAGTGCGGGTCCCGATCTNACCATTATCGGTGAGTGGCTAACAACAAGCCAAGGCAAACCCAACAAAACCTTGTCACTGCTCAGAAGCCAACGCGATTATTTAGATTTCATATTTTAAGGGAACAGGATTTATGCGGAATGACAGTCTTTTAAGACTCGCAGACTCTAACGATGCCGAGGCAATCTTCACTTTCAACAGAGGCATCGAGCGCGAAGCCTTACGAATTCAACCCAACGGCCTGTTGGCCAACAGCCAGCATCCGTCTGAATTCGGTTCCAAACTAGCTCATCCTATGGTCACGACTGATTTCTCAGAATCCCAGTTAGAAATCATAACGCCCGTACATACCAGTAGTGAAGAAATACTGACTGAACTTCAAAAATTACACCAACATGTCTACCAGGGACTGTCATCAGAACTGCTCTGGCCAGGCAGCATGCCCTGTATCCTACCCGCTGACCAGCATATTCCTCTGGCCAACTATGGTGACTCTAATCTAGGAAGGCTGAAAACCATCTATCGCAATGGATTAGGGCTACGCTACGGTCGGAGCATGCAGACAATCTGCGCAATTCATTACAACTTTTCACCCAGGCAGGCGTTCTGGTCTGCGCTTAAAAAAACATCGCCAAAGGAGCCAGCTCAGGCATTCCGTTCAAGGCGATATTTTGATTTGATGCGGAATTTTCGCAGATTATCCTGGTTACCTTTATATCTCTTTGGCTCTTCACCGGCATTGCACAAATCGTTTATTCAGCAGCCTGATCATGGATTGAAATTATTGGATCCAGAAACTTTGTATCTACCGTATGCCACATCGCTTCGAAACGGACGCTTTGGCTATCAAAGCAGTACCCAGGCCGATCTGCTCAAAATCTGCTTCAATAGTCTTGACAATTACATTGATACTCTGCGTATGGGTATCACCACACCACACCAAAACTACCATAAACTCGGCTTCGAATCTGAATCCGGCCTGCATCAGTTGAATCAGAACATTCTCCAGTCAGAAGCCGAATTCTATACCAGCGTCAGGGCAAAAGGGGCACCTCAACCGGGAGAAAACTTCCTCGCTCACCTGCAGAATAAGGGCGTTTCCTACATCGAAATACGGCTGCTGGATGTAAACCCTTTTGAGCCTACTGGCGTGTCCACCTCCCAGGTTAACTTTCTAGATTTACTATTGATGTTCTGCCTGCTGTGCGACAGTCCAGAACATGATGATGCGCTCTGTGAGGCCGTCACAACAAATTTTATGAACACCGTTTATGAAGGTAGAAAACCCGGTCTGAAACTGGATCGAGACGGGTCACAGGTAACACTGGTGGATTGGGCAAAACAAATCTTTGCCGAAATGAGACCCTTTGCTGAGGTAATTGATCGGGTAACTAACAGTAATCAATATTGCCAAAGCCTTGATCTTCACTGGGAGCTCATTACCCAGAGTCAACTGACGCCAAGCGGCAAGCTGCTGGATCATCTCACAAACAATGCCGAATCTTTTAAAGATTTTTCTCTGAAGCAAGCTGAAAAGCACAAACATTATTTTTCTGAACTGCCCATGACAGCCGTAGATCGCACTAAATTCCAGCGGATCTCTGCACAATCCGTTGCAATGGCAGCAAAGCACACACCTTCAACGCCGGCTGCTTTCAGAGATTATGCTCTGAATTTCCAGACGGCTTATCTCTCATGATATTGTGAATTATCTGGCTCACCTTTATCTGGCCAGGGACAATGATGCTCTCCTGCTCGGTGGATTCCTTGGCGATTTTATCAAAGGCAGGTTAACCGGTATCAGACCAAAGGAAATTGAATCTGGCATACAACTGCACCGAAATATCGATGCTTTCACCGATACGCATCCCATCACACTGTTGAGTCGAAACCGTTTCCCTTCATCCATGCGCCGAATGGCAGGTATTGCAGTTGACATCATCTATGATCACCTCCTGGCTGTTAACTGGCACCACTACAGCAGTACCAGCCTTGCAGCCTTCGAGCAGGATTGCTTCCAGCGTTTACTGCAACCAGAATTTCGTGATTACTTTCCCGAACGCGCCCTGCACACCTGTCGACGCATGGCGTCGGCACAAAGTCTTAGCATGACCAAAAAAGAAGACTATATCATCAGGTCCATGCAATCACTTGCCAGCCGGGTTAAAAAAGGTGAACAGCTGTTAGCGAGTGCACATGTATTTGCAGCCCACCGAAATGATTTCTCATCCGATTTTGAACTTTTCTTCGAGGCTCTGATAAAATTTGTTACTGAAAAAAACCCGGCCTGCGCAGACGCCTCCAGACAAAGGACATAACATGCACTTAAGTGAATCGTTTACTCCCCGAATAATTTTTGCGGGCCTTGGCTTTATCTGCGTTGGATATATCGTTGTTGCCTTACTCATGGAACACCAGCTAGGTCTTGAACCCTGCCCCTTATGCATCCTGCAGAGGCTTGCCGTTATCCTCTGCGGCTGTACTGCCTTTCTAGCAGCGATCCATGCTCCCAGACAACAAGGCATTAACATCTACCGCAGGGTGTTCATTTCAACGGCGCTGATCGGTTCTGCCATCTCGATACGCCATCTCTGGCTGCAGAGTCTTCCAGCAGAGAAGGTCCCCGCCTGTGGTCCCGGCCTGGACTATCTATTAGATGTCTTTCCATTGACTGAAGTGTTAAGTATGGTGCTCTCTGGAGACGGCAGCTGTGCCGAAGTTACCTGGTCATTTATAGGACTGACCATACCTGGATGGACGCTGATCGCATTTCTACTTCTTATAGCTATCGCCCACTACACCATTGAATCCCCTCCTAAACAATAGTGGCCAGTGGCCCAGCGCTGATAATTAGCCGCTGGGTGCCACCTGGTGGCCTGCAACGGCTCAAATTTTTTACCTAGTGATTAAGCTGTTTTTTTCCGCTTCGAGCTGTTTATCAATCTTTCCCTGAAACTGCATCGGTGCATTGACGGCGGTTTGAATATCTCCCGGCATAATGGAGAGTCCAGTTTCAGTCTTCACCTTGGGGCATTTGGTAGCTTTCATAAAATTGATGTCACCGTCAAAATACACGATTTCATCACCGCCCGAACTCGACGGCTGATCAGAATAGACCCAGTTGCCATCCGCATCCTGCCAGCGATACAGACCGACTTTTTTACCCTGCTTGGCCCCCTCCGCTGGGAAATCCAGTATCAGATCTTCAGGTCTCAACAGAGCTGGCCATCGGGCATCTTGATAAAAAAGGGTGCTACCATCAATACAAACAGACATAACAAAATAAGGTATTTCACAACTATCTTCCTGTATTGAGACTAGCTGATATCAGCAATGTTACACTGGGGCTATTTGAATCCTAACGTCCTATGCTTTCTTTTCAAAATCTCAGCTTAAGAAGAAATGGTGAATTGCTTCTCGATCAGGTATCGGTGACCCTGTACCAGGGTGCCAAAGTCGGATTAGTTGGCGCGAACGGTATTGGCAAAACCAGTCTATTCAACCTCATCACCGGAGAATTAGAGGCGGACACCGGCCACCTTGCCTTGCCTAGCTCGCTCAAAATTGCGCATATGGCCCAGGAAGTCTCTGCCAGTCATCAAACCGCTCTGGCATACGTGCTCACAGGAGACGACAAAATCAATCAGATCCAGCTGGCCATACTGGCGGCAGAAGAGGCTGGGGCATACAGCCAACTCGCGGGCCTGCATGAATCACTGGCTGATAACGATGGTTATCGGGCCAAATCCAGAGCAGAGAAACTACTGGTTGGACTCGGCTTCCAGCAAAATCAATTTCAACAGCCGTTACTTTCCTTTTCCGGTGGCTGGCGAGTGCGATTGAATCTTGCCCATACCCTTATGAAACAATCTGATTTATTACTTCTCGATGAGCCTACAAACCACCTGGATTTAGATGCCATATTATGGCTGGCAGAATGGATAAAAAGCTATGAAGGGACGCTCATACTCATTTCTCACGATCGCGAATTCCTCGATGACTGCGTGACCCAGATCGCTTTTATGCATCTCCAGAACATAAATATGTATTCTGGCAATTACTCGCTATTTGAACTGACTCGTGCTGAACGCTTGTCCGCACAACAAAAACAATTTACCAAACAACAAAAAGAAATTCGTCACATGGAAGATTTCGTCCGACGTTTTCGTTTCAAAGCATCAAAAGCGAAACAGGCCCAGAGCCGCCTGAAGGCATTAAATAAAATGGCCCAGGTAGCCGAAGTACATCTCGATTCACCTTTCAATTTCCAGATAAGAGAAGCCGCCCGGATGTCGGACCCACTGTTGGAATTAGAATCAGCCGACCTCGGTTATCAGCTTCCTATTCTGTCCAGGATAAATCTCAGCATCCGTCCCGGTGACCGCATCGGTTTACTCGGCGCAAACGGCGCAGGCAAGTCAACCCTGCTAAAGTCCCTGCGAGGGGAATTGCCACTGCTGGCCGGAAAGCGTATCTGTGGAAGCCACCTTAGAATCGGCTATTTCTCCCAGCATCAGGTGGACGACCTGGAACTAGATCTTAGCGCGCTGGAACAACTCCAAAAACTAGATACACAGTGCAGTGAGATTCAGTTAAGGAATTTTCTGGGCGGGTTCAATTTTAGAGGCAGCAAAGCAGAAGTTCCTGCACAGCGTTTTTCAGGTGGCGAGAAAGCCAGACTGGCACTCGCTCTGGTTTCCTTTTCACAGCCAAACCTGCTGCTATTAGATGAACCAACCAACCATCTCGACATGGATATGCGCCAGGCGCTGACCGAGGCCATGAATCTATTTACCGGCGCTCTGATAGTTATTTCTCACGATCGCCATCTACTTGGTAGCACCGTTGAATCACTGTTAATGGTACATGAGGGTTCCATATCCCTATTCAAAGGCGATCTGCAAACCTATCGAGCAGACCTTTTTGAGACTGTCGCGGCAACCAGCACCGCAACGACCAGCCCCTCAATTGAAGACACACACCACAAAGTATCAGTCAGCGAACAACCGAAAGCAGCCTTGGGTCATAAAACTCAGAAACGAATGCAAAGCAGGGTCAAATCAATCGACAAACGACTCGATCGGTTAGCCTCTAAACTTACTGAGGTTGACAATGCATTGAGCTCACCTGAGATATATCGTGACCCCCAGAACTCTGACCTACAGAATTTACTACGGGACCAACTCGCTCTAAAGGATAAGATCCAAACCCTCGAGGAAGAATGGCTGGCCCTTGAAACTGAACTCGACGCGGGTTAACTACCCTGAGCCGCCTTATTCGGGTCTGCAGCGCCCGCTACAACAGAACGCCCAAGCGCAGGATAAACGGGAAGGTCCTTATCCGCTGGCATCTCCATAAACTGCTTGCGCTGCATGGCTGCCTCGATATATGGTTTTAGTTCGGTATCTTTACGAGACTCCCGCTCTGCTTCCCGTGCTTTAAACTCAGGTAAAACCTCAGATGCAAACAATTCCAGTGATTCACAGATATGTTCATGTTTATTCATGCCAGCCTGTTGAATAAAGGTCACCTGATCTACACCGACATCTTCAAACTTGCGCAGGTGGTTTCTCATATCCTCCGGCGTACCAATACCGCCTCTTTCCGCCGCCAGCGACTGAGTGATATCCAGCGGATTATCAAATAGTCGCTTTTTATGGATTTTTCTGAATTCATCAAAAAGATTCATACGACCGGGGCGATGCTCGCCAAAACCGTATAGCGAACCCAGCGCATAACCAAAAAATTCAAAGCCTTCAAGTCCACGATCAATGGCAACCTGACGATCCTGATGCAGGGAAAAGCTAGTGACCATGCAAATATTGGCATTAACATGGTGTCCGATGGGAACACATTCTTCGCTCTTGATAATGTTGTAATATTCGTCAACCCAGTGCCTTGCTTCCAGCGGATCAACAAAGGCAAAGGTCAAAGCACCAATGCCCAGCCGGGCAGCCATTTTGATAGTCTCTCGATTTGAGCAGGCAACCCATAACGGTGGATGGGGTTTCTGCACTGGCTTGGGCACGATGTTGCGACAGGGCATACTGAAATACTCGCCCTCATAACCAGGGTAGGGGTCCATCGCCAGCATATTACAGATCTGTTCGGTGGCTTCCAGATACTGCGCTCTCTTACTGTCAACGGGAATTCCAAAACCACCTAGTTCAAGTATGGCTGAGGATTCACCGGTTCCAAATTCAACCCTTCCATTAGAGACCAGATCAAGGGTAGCAATACATTCAGCCGTTCGAGCAGGGTGATTATAAGCACTTATAACCTGCCGAATACCGTGCCCCAAGCGAATTTTTTTTGTTCGTTGTGAAGCCGCAGCCAGAAAAATTTCCGGTGCTGATGAGTGTGAATATTCTTCCAGAAAATGATGTTCTACTTCCCAGGCATAATCAATACCAATGCGATCGGCCAGCTCAACCTGTTCCAATGCATCTTGAAACAGCTTCTGTTCCAGCCCTTCATCCCAGGGCTTAGGTAATTGATGTTCGTAAAAAATTCCAAATTTCATCACTATTCTCCTGTGATCTATGCCAGGTGCACTCCGAGTACAAGAATGACGCCCTGAAGACTGAATTGTTAAGCCACCGATTCAGCTGTCGTTCCGAACGACAATTTCGGTTAGGCCTGACAAAATTAATATTATCTCTACCAACGCTGTTGATAAATGAACTTAATTACTTCTACTTCTACTTCTACTGCTATTAGTTTTAGTACCCTCACTGATTTCTATTGAAGCTATTAATAACCTGATTTTTAGTCACTGTACTACATACGACAATGTATTTTCATCACTGTTTCACGCGAGTGATGCTGATCAAAGCTCAAATCGCCTGATTTAAGACCTAGCAAGTTAAAATAACGCTTCAATCCGTTGTAAACCACTTTTAAACGTCCTTTCAATACTAGGCTATAATCGGGTTTTATAAAGGAATTCCCCATGGCCAGACAATATCCTTTAAGCCGACCACGTCGGCTACGTAGCAGTTCTTTTTCACGACGACTAACTCGAGAGACTGAACTTACCAGCAACGACCTGATCTACCCGCTATTTGTCATGGAAGGCAAAAACAGCAGCGAAGCTGTTGCCAGTATGCCGGGTGTGAATCGCCTTACCATTGACCTCCTGATTGAAGAAGCTCGTTCCGCTGAGGCACTTGGCATACCGTTGCTTGCTTTATTTCCCGTTGTACCCTTAGCAAAAAAATCCGACCATGGCAGCGAAGCTCATAATCCCAATGGTCTTATCCAGACTGCAGTGCGTGCCCTGAAGTCTGCGAATATTGATATTGGCATCATGGCTGATGTAGCGCTGGACCCTTATACCAGTCACGGGCAGGACGGTGTGATCGATGATCAGGGTTACGTCGTCAATGACATCACCGTCGATATCCTTGTTAAACAGGCCTTATCCCAAGCTGAAGCGGGCGTTGATATCATCGCACCTTCAGACATGATGGATGGCAGAATCGGCTGTATTCGAAAAGCCCTGGAAGAAGCAGGCTATGTCAACACCAAAATCATGGCCTATTCAGCTAAATACGCTTCAGCTTACTATGGCCCTTTCAGGGATGCGGTAGGGTCTGCCGCCAATCTGGGGAANAGTGATAAAGCGACCTATCAGATGGACCCAGCAAACAGTAACGAGGCCGTCGTTGAAGTNGCCTTAGATCTGGATGAAGGCGCGGACATGGTCATGGTTAAACCTGGCATGCCCTATCTGGATATTGTTCACAAGATAAAACAACACTTTGGTGTNCCAACCATGGTCTACCAAGTCAGTGGTGAATACGCTATGCACATGGCTGCCATAGAAAACGGCTGGCTTAGCGATCAGNTCATACTTGAATCACTTCTCGCCATGAAACGGGCCGGCGCAGACGGTATCCTCACTTATTTTGCGAAAACAGCGGCAAAAGCGCTGANATGAAATATAAACATTTGAGTAATCTAATAAGACCGACTAGGATAACGCTATCTTAAATCTGGATACTCTGGAGTTCAAAACCAATGGCNAATATNGCTCATGTTACAGACGAATCATTTGAAACAGACGTACTCGGGTCAGATTTACCCGTGCTAGTTGATTACTGGGCAGAGTGGTGTGGACCCTGCAAGGTTATTGCACCAGTACTGGAAGATATTGCCGNTGAATATGAGGGAAAGATGAAAGTCTGTAAGCTGGATATAGACTCTAATGGAGAAACACCACATAACTACGGTATTCGTGGAATCCCAACTTTGATGCTTTTCAAGAATGGCAATGTTGAAGCCACTAAGGTTGGTGCCCTGTCAAAATCTCAGCTGGCGGACTTCTTGGATAGCAATATTTAGATAATAAACCTTGATAGTAATCATTGAATAACCAAAAAATAGACCTAATTAGGTAGCCATTTATAGCTGGAAGTTGTTAACATCTGACAATCGNAACCATAACGNTTTACGGTATCAATTCANTTTCGCATGGACCTAACAACAAAAAAGAGTTGACAAAAAGCGCTCAAAGACGCATTTTCCGAATGTAGCAATCAATATTGTCACGCCGATCTACTCGGGACCAACCGATTCCCATAAAAAAAAACTCCTTAAAAAGGCCTAAAACCTTTTGTCGGTTACTACAACCAAACCAATCTTAAAGTGAAAATCAATGAACCTGACTGACCTCAAAGCGAAGCCCATACCAGAGCTTCTCGAAATAGCCCACGAAATGGGCATGGATAATCTTGGACGATCCAGAAAACAAGAAATTATCGCCAGTGTGCTCCGTAAACACGCTAAAAGCGGTGAAGACATCTATGGCGATGGCACATTGGAAATNCTCCAGGATGGGTTTGGATTTCTTCGCTCGCCTGATAGCTCTTATCTGGCAGGGCCGGACGATATTTACGTATCACCCAGTCAGATCAGACGATTTAACCTGCGCACCGGAGATACCGTGTCAGGAAAAATTCGGCCNCCCAAAGACAGTGAACGTTATTTTGCTTTACTCAANGTTGATCAAATNAACTTTACTGATCCCTCGGAATCTAAGAACAAAATCCTGTTTGAAAACCTGACACCGCTATTTCCGGACGAACCATTAACGCTGCAGGGCGGAAACGGTAGCACAGAGGATCTAACAGCGCGCATAATTGATCTGACCGCACCTATCGGTAAAGGTCAACGCGGGCTTATCGTATCGCCACCCAAAGCTGGTAAGACTCTCATTTTGCAGAATATCGCTCAATCCATTATGCGNAACAATCCTGAATGCCATCTTATTGTCCTTTTGATCGACGAGCGCCCCGAAGAAGTTACCGAGATGCAGAGNTCTGTTCGCGGCGAAGTGGTAGCCAGCACGTTCGATGAACCACCATCCAGACATGTNCAGGTCAGCGAAATGGTTATCGAAAAAGCGAANAGGCTGGTAGAGCATAAAACCAATGTGGTCATTCTGCTCGACTCCATTNCCCGCCTGGCCAGAGCCTATAACACGGTCATNCCTGCCTCTGGAAAAGTCCTCACAGGCGGCGTGGATGCGCATGCCCTCGAACGCCCAAAACGTTTCTTTGGCGCAGCAAGAAATATTGAAGAGGGCGGCAGTTTAACCATTATAGCGACCTGTCTGATCGATACAGGATCAAAAATGGANGAGGTNATCTACGAGGAATTCAAAGGCACAGGTAATTTAGAACTGCATTTAGAAAGAAAAATTGCCGAAAAAAGAGTTTACCCAGCGATTAATATTCGCCGCTCAGGAACACGTAGGGAAGACCTCCTGATGAGCGAAGAAGAGCTGCAGAAAGTATGGATATTGAGAAAAATACTGCATGAAATGGACGACATCGCGGCAATCGAATTTCTATTAGGGAAAATGANGAAAACAACCACTAATGAAGAATTCTTCGCGTCAATGAAAAGAAGCTAACGGTTTAACATGAGAGTTGAGTGTGCTGTCGAGCAAATTAATTACCTCAGCGCTGATGTCAGACAATTACTTTTAAAGCCCCCTCGCTCAGTTCCACCTTTTAAAGCCGGACAATATCTGGAATTGATACTACCGGACAGAAAATGCGCTTTTTCGATTGCCAGNNTGCCCAACGAGCCTCTTTTCCAGCTCCACATNAAACCAACCCCGGATTCAGAAGATTCAACGATCATCGAGGCCCTACTAGACAATCCGCCAGACTCACTGACAGTAGAGTATCCCCTGGGAGAATGCTTCCTCGATAACTGCCCGGACCGACCCATCATCCTGATCGCTGCGAGCACCGGTATCACCCAGATGAANAGCCTGCTGGGATTTCTCCAGGAACAGAAATTCAGNAAAAACGTNTTCCTGTACTGGGGCGTATTACTCGAAGATGACTTGTACCTCCACCATGACTTGCTNATGCTTGCACAAGAATGGCGTTATTTNCACTATATCCCAGTAGTCAGTGAAATCACCAGATCCTCTTCCTGGCAGGGCAAAACCGGCCTGGTAGGCAANACCGTTTTAGCCGACATAGAGGACTTAAATACCCACTTAATCTACATCAGTGGTAGCCCGGCTATGGTATATGGNACTTTGGATAACTTTGTACAAAAAGGCTTCGATGAGACCAACATGCACTCTGACGTATTTTCGTTTGCGCCGCGACAACTAACTAATTGTCTNCTTTGAGGGCCAGCTTAAACTGTTCCATACTATCTTGCTTATCGCCCCGNTCGGCTAATAACAAAGCCAGCCGATAGTGAGCCTGAGCAGAAGAATCNATCNCTAGACTCTTCTGATATTCAGCCAGGGCCAATTCAGGTCTGTCACNCAGGTAGTATAAAGTGCCCGCACAACACCGATACGCTGCATTATCAGCAAATTTACGTGCCCAGGACTCAACCTGTTTTAACCTAACCGGCAAATTGGTCTGACCCAGGTCAGCGTAGGCAATAAACAGCGCCGGGCTGGCTNGCTTGTCAATTTCCCGTCGCAGCACTTTCTCNGCAATATCCTGGTCAGACACNGTCCTGCAATAGGCGATTAAAAGCGATTCATNGCCATCCTGCATAATCGATAATGCTGATCGCCAGAGATGTCTTTCGGTATCAGTTTGCATCCCTGCAAGTGCAGCTCGCAGAGAATTTTTATGGTCCTGAGTCAGGATAATGTCATATTTCACCAGATCTTTGCTCAGAGCTGCTAAATCCTTCCATTTCCGCATTTTAATAAACAACTCGAGCTTCAATGAAGTGGTCGTACCATTAACCGGTAAGGTATCGAGCGTTTCCTGGGCAAACGCAAATTCATCGTTCGCTACTGCATCCTTTACCAACCCTAATCGCGCTGCAGTAACATAATCCTGACCTGCATCAATGGCGCTCTGCCACATGAGCTTGCGCCCGTCAACATCAGTCGAACTCATCTGCGCAAGTAGTAAAGTTGCTGGACCCTGGGTTGTTTTATGCTCTGAAGCTTTGACCAGAAATCTCATGGCTCTATCCTGCTGACCTGCCAGTGACAGAGCAAAGCCTTTATTCAAGAACTGCACAGCCCGGGATTTTGACTTTTCACCACGCCAGTTTGAAACTCGCTCAGGGAAGGCTATCAGGCTATGGACTAGCCCCCATAGAAAATAACCGGCTGTTACCAGCACAATGATTAAAAACAAACCGACCCACAGACTGGTCTGCAGAGTATAATCCTGATAAACAATAAGAATATAACCCGGATCTCTGGCAATTAGGGTCCCTACTATCCCTGCGACAGTAACAATAATCAGCATGGCCGCTGCTACTTTCACTCAAGCGTCTCCTGCTGCAGCGACTGCAACTCGTCCAGGGCTAACATGGTTTCTGTCAGCTTTGGTAAGGGTGCCGAAATAGGTATGTCATGAATTAGCCTTAACTGCTCGACAAGCTGACGCGTATTCGAAAGATTCAGATTAAAGTAATTCTCTACCCAAGCCTGCGCCTGTTCTATAGACGATTGAAAAACGCGCTGCTCACCCCGCAATAGCGCTAGCTGAGCTGTTTGCAACTGTAACAGTATGTTCTGCCTTAACACTCGTGTTTGTTCTGGTGTAGGCAGCGGTTTAATTTCAATATCTCCCCGTCGAAAATCAACCAAACTGAATACTTTCTGACCAAATTGGCTCAACAATGCAAGTAGTGAACCGAGTAAACCTGGCCTGTCTGTCTCCACAATCTGATTGCTTGACCTTCCTGAACTAAATCCCCTTGCTGCTAATTCCAGCGATTCGACTTGTCCTACCAACGACGCAATTTCCAGAAATATACCNACCTGATCGATACCCTTGAAATTTCTGAGAGACCCTATATCGCCGGCAAGCGCTGCCCGCAANGCAAATACACCGGGTAAATCNAGGGACTCGAGTAATTCATCTGCTTCCTGCAGCGCCATCAAAGCCTGCCCTGGCTGCTGCTGCATAGCTAACGCATGTTCTGCAATTCTGACTAGATAACTGACTTCTGCCAGCCTCCATCTCGAATCANGACNTACCTGACCGGACTGCAAACTGTGCAGATCTATTACATCGTCATCCAGATCGGATAATTTCTGATCAAGTTCCTGTCTNAGGATTTCAATAGACTCTGCCGAGAGAAGCTGGGCTTGCTGCAAATCAACCTGCTTGATTGCCTGTTCACGGCTCTGGCCAGTCAATNCNGACAGGGCTTGTTTTGATCGGTTCTGATCCCAGCTATTATAACCCGTCAACAATGCAGTAGTGACAAGTATCAGCCATAGNAACCAGCTAAAACCTGGCAATCCGGTCTTTTTGGTTTCACCCTTATTTGAATCTGATGATTTCTCAGCATTCTTTTTNTNCTCCTCATGCTCTGTCATTTACTCAATCCTGAATCATTAAGGTTTCAATGGCTTTTAACAATCCATCTGTGCTCGCATCGTCTGCAACATGCACCTTATTATAGCCCTGCCTGATTGCCTGTTCACCAATTCTTGCCGAGGTTGCTATCAATTGAACATCCTGCCTATGGCGCACCGAACAGACCAGACTAAACGAGTCCAGTATCTGTACACTGGACACCACAATGGTATCAATGCCGGCTTCGCNCATCTGCTGCCACAAACCCGNATGGCCGACTTTACGACGCTTGTATACTGCTAGATATTGAACCAATGCACCCTGGTTCGAAAGGGTATCTCCCAGTAAAGNTCTTCCGCCGTGTCCGCTTACAATGAGAATCTGTTTACCTTCAGGTTGATGCAGTTGAGCCAGTTCTAAAAGACCTTCCGAGCCGGGCGAATCAGGAAATATCGATGCAATGCCAAGCTGCCTTAGTTCCTCTGCAGTACCTGGGCCCACAGACAACCATTGCAACTGTGGCNACTGNGGCCAATAACGCTCNAGCACTGGTAAGCCAAANCGAACGGCATGCCGACTGACGAAAATGACAATATCATTTCTATCCAGATNCTCAATTAGCAGTCTAACATCTGCCTGTATATCAAGCTGGGTAATTTCAATGAGTGGGGTGATCTGATAAGAAACCTGCCGTAGCTGCAAGGCACGGGCCAACGCCTGGTTTAAACCATCAGGCCGGGTCAGCAGTATTCCATTNAACATGCCTCAGTCTACCCGAATGAGCTGTAATGCACCTTGATCTATCATTGCCTCNGCAACCCGTTCGGCCAACACGCGGCCCTGACCCGCTGGCGCAGAATCACTTAAGCGCAGTTGTGTCTGACCGTCTTGACCGCTGATAAAAGTCTTCAACAGGATTTTTTCTCNGCCCTNAATATAAGTCGCAAAAGCAGCTACGGGTAAACTGCAGTTGGCTCCCAGCTTCTCACTGATTCTACGCTCACAAGTCACCAGCTCAAAGCTAGCGGGATCATTCAAGGATGACANAATCGGAGTAAGGTCCTCCCTTTCTGACAGACTTTCAANACCAACCGCGCCCTGACCTGCACTGGGAACACAATCATCAACNGGAATTTCCATGCAGATACGATGGCCAAGACCAAGCCGTTGAAGCCCTGCTGAGGCGAGAATAATGCCATCAAAATAGCCATCATCCAGACGCTTTAATCGAGTATCAACATTGCCCCTTAATTCCTTAAATTCCAGNCCNGGATAACGATGCTGCAATTGAAATCTGCGCCTCAAACTTGATGAGCCTATAACAGCNCCCTCAGCCATATCCGCAAAAACCAGATTGCCCGCAGAAATCAANGCATCANTGGGCTCTGCTCTGGTNCAGATCGCAGTAATGGCAAGCCCCTGAGGAAGCTCAGCNGGCACGTCTTTCATGGAATGTACCGCGATATCAGCATCACCTTGCAACAAGGCATTTTCCAACTCTTTGACGAACACACCTTTACCACCCAACTGGCTCAAAGACACCCTGCGGTTTCGATCCCCTTGCGTGCTCAGACCGATAATCTCCACATCGGTGTGGGNAAAAAATTGATTAATCTTCTCTTTTACAAAATTTGCCTGCCACAAAGCCAGGGTACTTTTTCGAGTTACTATCCTAATTTTTCGCACAATGCTCGACTTTTTTTCAAAGATGCAACACTAACCTCATGCGCCGTTCGAGTAAACCAATACAAGCAGCAGGTAAGCCAATTGAAGAACCNAATTTCCTCATGANAGTACGCGCGAACTTAAATAAGGCGCTTTCAACGGACTTAGCCCCCTTNCATTGCTGATCTTACGCCGACTCATTAATAGTTCTGNAATATTGCGGAGATAGTACTGAAATAGAACGGTGATAGTGCGGTGATAGTGCGGTGAACGACATCACAGTTAGTATCTGCAAGGGTGGATCCAATGACCTGGTAAAACAGNCAGCCAATTTTTACCTTAACCCATCAAGAATGTGACACAGCTGTTATAATGGGCGTGCACTCAACCGAGACATGACATTGGCAAACCAAAAAGAAAAACTTTGGNACGGTAGATTTACTGAAGCAACCGATGCTTTCGTAGAGTCATTTACAGCATCNGTTAACTTCGATCACATCCTTGCTGACTACGATATTGAGGGATCCATGGCCCATGCCCGCATGCTCAGCAAAGCAGACATTATCAGTGCACCTGACCTTGCCACCATGCTGGCAGGCCTCAGCGAGATTCGCCAAGAAATCAGCCAGGGCCAATTCCAATGGTCAGTACAGCTAGAAGATGTTCANATGAATATTGAAGCTGCTTTAACGGCACGAATCGGTGAACTAGGTAAGGTATTACATACCGGACGTTCCAGAAACGACCAGATAGCGACCGACCTGCGCCTGTATTTACGAGAACAGATTGATCTGATAATAGNAAAAATAAAACAGCTTTTGACCGGGATTCTCGATCTTGCAGAGACTCACACGNAAACCATAATGCCAGGTTTNACCCATCTGCAAATTGCCCAGCCCATCGTCTTCGGTCATCACCTGATGGCCTGGTACGCTATGCTTGCACGCGATGCAGAACGACTCATNGANTGCCGCAAAAGAGTCAACTGCATGCCCCTGGGGTCTGCCGCTCTNGCGGGCACGAGTTTTCCGATTGATAGAGCCTATACGGCAGAGTTATTAGGCTTTCAGTCNATNGCTGATAACTCCCTGGATGCCGTCAGTGATCGGGATTTTGTCATTGAATTCTCGGCCTGTGCCAGCATGCTGATGATGCATCTATCCAGGTGGTCAGAAGAGATGATCCTGTGGACCTCACCGCAATTCGATTTTATAGAGCTCCCAGATCGCTTCTGCACNGGATCATCGATTATGCCCCAGAAGAAAAACCCGGATGTNCCTGAACTGGTTCGTGGTAAATCGGCCCGGGTNTTTGGTTCCTTANTGTCTCTGCTGACGCTGATGAAAGGTCAGCCACTAGCCTACAACAAAGACAACCAGGAAGACAAAGAGCCACTTTTNGATACCGTTCAAACCGTTATNGCCTGTCTCACGGCGTTCGCCGATATGGTGCCCAATATCATTNCAAAGAAGGAAAACATGCTGCGCGCTGCATCAACCGGCTACGCAACCGCGACAGACCTGGCAGATTATCTGGTCCGCAAGGGACTTGCCTTTCGAGATGCCCATGCCATCGTAGGCAGACTAGTGGCCACAGGCATAAACGAGCACAAGGATCTGGCTGAACTCAGCCTNGAGCAGCTCCAGGCTGAGTCCNATTTAATCCAGGAAGATGTTTACCAGTTTCTCNACATTCACGGATCCGTAGCAAGTCGAAGTCATCCTGGCGGTACNGCCCCTGACACTGTCAGCGACGCCATTAACCGTGCCCGGCAGCTACTTACAAAAAACGGGTAACCTTTTNACCCATCTGCTCTGAGAAAATTCTGTTGAGCAAAGCGGTTAACGACTCCGACGTAGTCCCNCAAAACCATTGTCCGTTTAACCAGGCTAGGTGAAAACCACCTGAACGAGCTGCTACCCATACTTCACGCTGGCTGACCTGCCGACTCATTATAACTTGAGACTGATTCGGAAAAGTGACAGTTAANTTACCACTGCCCGCATCAATATCAAAATCCTGATCGAAAGAGTCAANAATATCCTCNATATCAGAAAACAGGTTATCNAGCTTTTCTGTGAACGCCCGTTCACAAAGAGAATCATTCACTGCGACTGCTCCCCATCAAGTTCATACTCCAGTATACTAGCTCTCCTACGCCTTCTNCGAATCAATATGCGCTTGATAATCATTCTATTGATACTGTTAGTGTTAACCAGTTGCGGCCAAAAAGGGCCTCTATACTTACCTGGCNCGCCAGTACAGCTCCTGGTTATCTAGTCATGCCAGCATTTGATTACCGCAATGGGTTTTATCACGTTGAAGACTTAGACTTNAGGGAACTGGCTGAGCAGTTTGGTACACCTGCTTTTATTTATTCGGAATCCGCTATAAGAGAAGCTTACCATCATTTTGAGCTCGCGTTTGCTGACCAGCCTCACTTGATCTGTTATTCCGTTAAGGCAAATTCTAATCTGTCAATTCTTCAATTACTGGCATCAATGGGTTCCGGATTCGATATCGTTTCTGGGGGCGAATTAACCAGGGTATTAAAAGCAGGNGGTANTCCAAAAAAGATCGTTTTTTCAGGTGTCGGTAAAACCCAAGAAGAGATATCGCAGGCCCTGAGTATCGGCATTCACTGCTTCAATATCGAGTCAGAAGAAGAGTTGACTAAAATCGAGAAGGTTGCTTCAGCGCTCGGTATAGTGGCNCCAATCTCGCTTCGGGTAAACCCAGATGTCGATCCAAAAACACACCCCTACATTTCCACCGGACTAAAGCAAAGCAAATTCGGAATACCCACCGAGANCGCACTGAGGCTCTATCAGCAAGCCGATCANTCCGCCGCACTGAATATTATCGGCATGAATTGCCATATCGGCTCTCAGATAACTGAATTAGCGCCTTTTACAGATGCTTTAATAAAACTGTTAGAACTGGTTGATGCACTGACACAAAAAGGCATCTTTATGGAACATATCGATATCGGCGGCGGTATGGCGGTTCAGTACCAAAACGAAGACAGCGTAGCTATTGCCGATCTGGCAGAAGCCATAACTGAACTCATGTCAGGACGCCCGCAGAAAATCTTGCTGGAACCNGGTAGAAGCTTAGTGGCCAACGCCGGNATTCTACTAACCCAGNTCATCTATGTTAAAGAAAACAGCGGCCAAAATTTCGCCATCATTGATGCGGCCATGAACGACTTCATAAGACCCGCTTTATACAAAGCCTGGCACAACGTTTTACCGATTATTCAATTCGCCGAAGAAAGACCAGAACGAGAATACGAAATCGTAGGACCTATCTGCGAATCCGGTGATTTTCTGGCTAAACAACGCCGCTTGAAAATCCGCTCAGGTGATCTACTCTCCATTCAATCGGCAGGTGCTTATGGTTTCACCATGAGTTCCAACTATAATAGCCGAGGCCGGTCAGCTGAGGTTCTGGTGAAGGGTACCCACGCTAAGGAAATTCGCCGCAGGGAATCCATAGAAGATCAGATGAGGCTCGAATCGANCCCGTCTTTTGACTCCGGCTATTAAAACTAAATTCTTGCATTAAAGGAAACCTGAAGTAACCTATTCATTATGCTGGTTCATTTCACCAAAATGCAGGGGGCGGGCAACGATTTCGTCGTAGTTGATCTNGTTTCTCAGNATATTAAATTAACACGCGAAATAATTGCCACCATGGCAGATCGCCGTTTAGGCATTGGTTTTGACCAATTGCTGGTAGCNGCACCACCCACCNACCCTGAGGCTGATTTTTTCTACCGAATTTATAACACTGATGGCTCTGAGGCAGAACAGTGTGGCAACGGAGCAAGATGTTTAGCTAAATTTGTGCGCGACAAACAACTGACGCCCAAACGCAAATTGACCTTTCAATCCATTAACGGNCTCATCCTTGCTGAATTACAGCCNGACGAACGATTCAAAATCAACATGGGNCAACCGAAATTCGCTCCTGAACAGATTCCGTTTACGACTTCCACCAGAAAAGAAGTCTATCACCTGGACCACAACNCNATTNGCCACCGGGCTACAGCAGGCCCCGATATTGCGTTCNCTCTNGTAAATATGGGTAATCCACATGCTGTTATTCAGGTCTCATCAATNACCGCNGCACAGGTCGAGGAAATCGGTCCCTGGCTAGCCAATCACGCCGCATTTCCTGAAGGTGTCAATGTAGGCTTTATGGAANTTATAGACTCAGGACACATTAAGCTACGTGTATACGAGCGTGGCGTCGGAGAAACCCAGGCCTGTGGCTCAGGTGCCTGTGCAGCTGTCGCAACAAAGCGGCAACACCAGCAACTCGCTGAAACAGTNGAAGTCTCCATGTCTGGCGGTACCATCACTGTTCAATGGCAGGGCCCTAATCATGATTTATTTCAAANTGGACCGGCTAATAAAGTCTATGACGGCAGAATGAAGTTATGAGTAATAAAAAACCTGTTACCAGTNCAACCNACCTAAACCCTGAGCTAGTATTCAGGTATTTAGAGGCACACCCCGACTTTACAGAAAAGGCTTTACAGCAACTCGAGTTGCCGACTCANGCNACATCGCAGGGAACCATATCTTTTTCGGACAGGAAACTGACCTCAGTTAACAAAAAGCTGGCTGAAACTGAGTCAAAACTGGCGGAATTAATTCAAAANTCAACCGATAACAGCCATCTGTTTGAATGCTGTCACAGGCTCATACTGGCGCTNCTNGATACCTCCAATACGACCTCGTTTATCACTGCATTATCTAAGAGCCTGGAAAACGATTTTAAATTTTCTAATCACCAACTGTTTATCTTTGCGGATCAACCGGCCCCTATTAATGANCACGCCAGTTTCATAAAACGAAAAACGCTTGAGCAGCAACTCGGTGGTATCGTCTCGTCCCGGCAACCGACGCTGGGCATACTCAGACAACAGGAAATGAAGTTACTGTTTCCTGNTAACCACCTGACCATAGCCTCAGCAGCGGTTCTACCAATCAATGACAAACTACCCATTGCACTTCTTACCCTTGGCAGTGNTGATCAGAATAATTTTCGCGCCGGCCTGGAAACCACCTTTATAAAATTAATCACTGACGTCCTGTCGAGGCTCATTCCTGCGCGAGTGGCGCCCCCGGATTCAATACCGGGTAGGGCAGAATGAGCACACTGTCAGAGCAGATCAACCATTTTCTCAACCATATCCGTAATGAGAGAGGTCTGGCAGATAACACCANTGAAAGTTACCNGCATGATTTAAAGATTCTGCTGGGNTATGCTGAGGNTATCAACCTCAACCAGGCCCAAGACTTTACGGCCAATCACATTCGACAACTGATAGGCCAGAGCCATCGTAAAGGCATGTCCGGTCGCAGCCAACAACGACGATTATCGGCCTTTCGCACTTTCTTCAATTTTATAGCAAGAGAAGAGGTGCTCAGCCAGAATCCAGCCCAGCTTGTCACAGCGCCAAAGNGTGCCAGAAAATTGCCCAGGACACTAGATACTGATCAGGTGTCACAACTCCTCAACTTCGNCCCCGNGGACTGGCATGGTTATCGGGACAAGGCGATTCTCGAATTATTATATTCTTCCGGGCTTCGACTGAGTGAGTTAACCAACGCAGATTGTGACAGCATCTCACTGTCTGAAGAAACCATACGGGTTACCGGAAAAGGCAACAAACAGAGAATCGTTCCTGTTGGCAGCCTCGCTATGCAGGCTTTGCGAGACTGGATGCTGGTCCGGAAAAACCTTCCAGTAAAAAGAGGACAGGTGCACGCAAATGCCCTGTTCATCAGCCAGGCAGGGTCGCGTATCAGTCCCTCAAGTATTCAGGCCAGNTTGCGGTACTGGGCTAAAAAACAACATCTGGTCAATAACCTGCACCCACACATGCTAAGNCATTCCTTTGCCAGTCATGTGCTCGAATCAAGTGGNGACTTAAGGGCGGTGCAGGAATTGCTGGGCCATGCAGACATCAGTACGACACAGATATACACGCATCTGGACTTTCAGCACCTGGCGGCCGTATACGATAAAACACATCCACGAGCACANCGTAAAAAAACAAGCGAGCCAACATGATTAAAGTCATCGGTTTTGATCTTGATGATACGCTCTGGGCTGTTANGCCCGTTATAATCGGTGCTGAAGCTGCACTCAAAGCCCATCTCAAAGATCGTTTGCCGCATTTTGNCTATGCGCAGCAAGACCTGCTCATTGCCCGCAAACAGCTACTTGCNNAAGACTCNTCCTTATCTTTTAGNNTGACCGCCTTACGCCAGGCGGTATTGACAAAAGCCATGTTAAACAGCGGTATAAAAACAACCCAGGCGGAGAACCTGGCGNCCGAAGCAATGGATGTTTTTCTTGAAGCACGCAACCGAGTGACATTTTTNCCCGGTGCCCTCAAAGCATTGNCAGANCTCGCGCAGGACTACATCTTGGGTGCGCTGACTAATGGTAATGCAGATATCAAAAGGCTGNGCCTGGATCATTTATTTATGTTTTCGTTTTCAGCCGAACAGGTAGGTGCAGCAAAACCTGATCCCATCTTATTTGAATCAGCACTGGCACATACAAACATCAAGGCCCACGAAATGATCTATGTTGGCGATGACCCTTTATTAGACATTGATGCTGCTGCTCGCCTGGGTATCAGGACCATCTGGAAATCAAACCCGAAAAAACAATCTGATCTCATCTCAGCGCCCGATGAACGGATACAGCAGTTATCAGAACTCCCAGATGCNGTAAAGAAAATTGCCCTGATGCAGACCTAAGCCNGCTCAGGAGCGGANCAGACTGNCTGATCATAACGTGGAACAATGCTCACTGATAAANGCTTTTAGATGATCGACACTGGCAGGTAAGTTGAATTTTCTGGTTTCCAGATCATGCAGATTCTTCAGAGACTCATGCCTGGGAACAATCAAAGGCAGCGCTTTATGAACNGCGGCCTCAAATTTTGCTGGATGTGCGGTAGCAAGACAAACCATAGGCACCCCCGATTCAATAACACGCTCTGCCTGGGCAATACCAACGGCAGTATGCGGATCTGCCAGGTAACCATTATCCTGATAACATTGGGTAATGCTCTGCAGGGTATCAATATCATCTACTGAGCCCGCTTCGAATTGTTCCATAATACCNTGGCAACCAGGTACGCCGGCTANNCCTGTTGTATGAAAATCTTCCATGAATCGATTCAACTGTNNGCTGTCTTCGCCTAGATGNTAAAACAGAAATCGTTCAAAATTACTGGCTATCTGTATATCCATAGCAGGACTTTCAGAAAAATGTACGCGCCCTTTNTGGTAGATACCTGAATTAAAATAGCGCGCCAGAATATCATTANTATTGGTCGCTAAAACCAACCTGCGTATAGGTAAGCCCATTTGTTTTGCGATAAAACCCGCGAAGATATTACCAAAATTNCCTGTGGGTACCGTCACATCAAACTCGGTCGGTCGCTGAAGCTGAAACCATGCAGAAAAGTAGTAGACAATCTGAGCAAGAACCCGAGCCCAGTTGACCGAATTAACTGCCCCCAGACCATAACTAGACTTAAACTCCAGATCATTGAATACCGTNTTCATGAGCATCTGGCAATCGTCAAAACTGCCATCAACGGCAATACTGAAAACGTTCTGATCCAGAACCGTTGTCATCTGCAGTTCCTGGATANGGCTCGTTCTACCCTCCGGGAACATGATGAATATATTAATCCCGGGCTTACTTCTAACACCTGCAATCGCGGCACTACCGGTATCACCACTGGTCGCACCCAGAATATTCAGGGTCGAATCAGTTTTTAACAGAATATGACCAAACAGATTTCCAAGAAGCTGCAAGGCGATATCTTTAAAAGCCANGGTGGGTCCATGAAACAATTCAAGAACATGGATATCAGCTACTTTCACCAACGGCGANACCCTGGCATGNTCAAAAGTAGANTAACTCTGGTNAATCAAAGGGGCTAGATCAGAAACGGGAATATCATCNACAAACGGAACCATAACCTTGGCTGCCAGTTCAGAATAGGAAAGCTTATGCCAGTCANCCATTTGTGAACTGACATCAGGAATGGTATCAGGAATTAACAGGCCGCCATCCGCAGCCAATCCCATCATAACCGCCTCAGAAAAGGATAAACCATTCACCCCGCCTCGGGTGCTTCGGTATTTCACGCTGCTGACTCCGATCGGCCCAGCCAAAACGATAAAGCCCTTGTCGACCGCTTAACATCAGTCGCCTTATCACCTGGGATCATCATCTACTGGTCTAACCACACATAAAAATCAAACTGCTTCAACACCCGTTTCCCCAGTTCGAATCCGGACAACTTCTTCTAGTGCAGTAACAAATATTTTGCCATCACCTACCTTTCCTGTATTTGCTGCATTGGTAAGGGCGTCTAAAACAGAATCCAGGTTGCTGTCATCAATTGCCACTTCAATCTTAACTTTTGGCAAAAAGTCCACAACATATTCAGCTCCCCGATAAAGTTCAGTATGGCCTTTCTGCCGGCCGAAGCCCTTTACTTCGGTTACAGTCATGCCCTGGACTGCAATTTCCGAAAGCGCATCACGAACATCATCCAGTTTGAATGGCTTGATAATGGCTGTAACTAATTTCATAACTTCTCCTTGATTACACTTTTTAATTATAAAGTGTAAAGCTATAGTCCTACATCGCTTTATCATCAGGATGATGCAAATAAGACTAATACGCGCATTTTAACGTATTTTATTCGAACGGGCAGGAAGACTCACTCAATATTCTGGGCTTCTGGTTCGTCTGCACCGCACTTGCTGTAACCTTTTTAATCATACAGTAATTTTCCTTACCACGATTCTATTTCATCTGTTAACCCAAACAATCAGACTAATCCCCGTGAACGAGTGATCCGGCGCACTTTACAGGATAGATCTCTGACCCCTATTAACTATAACTACCTCTATATGCGGGGCTCGGATTCTTGTTTTACTTGGACGATCAGGAGTCTATCTATGGCAATAGCGCACACCTACACCAGGGCCATTCTCGGCGTGGATTCTCCACTTATTCTAGTCGAAGCTGACATCAGCAATGGTCTTCCGCAAATGCAGATTGTTGGCATGGCCGATGGGAAAATGCGGCAGGCTCGAGAACGCATAAAATCAGCCATTAAGAACGCTGGGTTTAAGCTCCCCGACAGGAAGATTACAATCAATCTTTCTCCTGCCGACATACCAAAGGATGTCAGCAGCTTTGATCTGCCCATTGCCCTGGCCATTCTAAAAGCCAGTCAACAAATACCCGATGCGCCTGTGGAGGATTACTGCTCAATGGGTGAGCTAGCACTGGATGGCAAAATACTTCTGAGCCCAGGCATATTGCCTGCATCTATTGCCTGCCACGAAGCAAAAATGAAGCTGATTATTCCTGAACTAAACCAGGCAGAAGGTGCGCTGCTAGCGTCTCCATACCTGTTCAGTGCAAATCATCTAACCGAGGCTGCTACCGATGCCTGCACTTGTTGTCACCTGCACAACAACAGCCTTCCAGAAATAATTAGCCCCACTGCCATCACACTAGATCAGATTAAAGGTCAGGAACACGCTAAAAGGGCCTTAATCATCGCCGCTACCGGCCAACATCACCTGCTGATGGTAGGTCCTCCTGGCGCTGGTAAAACCCTGCTTGCCAAAAGCCTGGTCACATTGTTACCGCCTCTGGACTTCAAAGAACAACTCGAGATCGGCTGTATCAGATCAGCTAATGGCACACGCTACGATGGTAACTCGGGTATGCACAGACCTTTTCGTTCTCCGCATCATACGGCCTCCGCCGCCGCCATGGCGGGTGGCGGCAATCCCCCTAAACCAGGAGAGATATCTCTGGCACACCAGGGCGTTCTGTTCCTTGATGAACTACCTGAATTTTCGCCTTCTGTCATCGAGACATTACGCCAGCCACTAGAATCGGGCTGCATTGAGATAAGCCGGGCCCGTTTTCGAATCAAATATCCTGCTCGCTTTCAGCTGTTGGCAGCAATGAATCCCTGCCCCTGTGGCTGGCATGGCTCGCTAAATCACGCCTGCGAATGTGGCTTCGAGAAANTTCGAAAATACCAGCAGCGGATTTCCGGACCGATTCTGGATCGCCTNGATATGCAAATCCAAGTGCCTGCTCTACCGCCGGCCGTATTACTCAAAAAGCATAAAACAGTGCAGCCTAGCCAACAGCAAAAGGCNCAGCAAAAAATACTAGAAGGTTATCAAATCAGAAAGAAGCGACAGGCTTGCCTACCCCGCACAGAGGATACAGAGAGCATCATTACGGCTTGCAAGCTTTCCGGNAAGCACCAGGTATTTGCAAACCTGTTAGCGACTAAATTGAGCATGAGCGCTAGAGGTTTTACCCGACTGCTGAAAGTAGCACGTTCAATTGCAGACCTGGAACTGGCCGANGAGGTTAAAAAGCACCATCTCGAGGAGGCNCTGAGCTTCCGAAAACTCTAATTCGTTCTGATTCAATNGCGCTTCGCTTTGAATTAACGCGCTGCATCAACCATATAGTCTGTCAGTGCCCTTATATCATCATCCGAACAATTAAAGCACATACCTCTGGCTGGCATCGCCGGCAGNAAGCCATTAATCCCACTGTTATACAATGCTTCCATGCCTTTACTAATGCGTGNCTCCCATTCACTGGGCTCTGCAAACCTGGGCGCANCGGCTACCCCCAGATTATGGCAGATAGCGCAACTCTGATCATAGCTGCTGACAACATCGAAAACAGCTGCCTCAGCGGAAGTTGTGGTCTGCTCNGTGGCTGCACAATCCGTGCCTTGGATGCAAACAGTTCCCACTTTCTGAATTCTGGCGATAATGTCNTCTTCGCCGGGATCTGCAATCGCANTCATCCCCATACAAAAAATAGGGAGGATAAAAAAAATTTTCATCTAAACAAGGGCCTCAAACCAAAACGCNGCATAGTATAGCTGAATCTTNGCCTAAGTACCCCAGTCGAATTCATCAATTTCCCGCTTTCTGGAGAATTGAAAAACATTAGAAGTACCTGCTTCAACAATGGACTGTTCGGATACAAGCGTGAGCTCGGCATTTTGCCGAAAATCAATCAGGTTGTCTGCCCCGACATTAATCATAGTGCTCTTTAACTTATACAAGGTTGTCTCCAATACTTCGGCCAATGGACCGACAAGCGGGACATAGGCGTCAACACCCTCCTCAAACATCATTTTCCTACTACTCATGCCATCTGAATAACGCTGCCAGTTCTGNGCTCGCAGAGTACCTTCACCCCAGTAGGGTTTATACATCTGGCCATTAATGGACACCTTCGGCGTTGGACTTTCCTCGGTCATCGCAAAATAGCGCCCCATCATTACAAAATCAGCGCCCATGGCCAGAGCGACCACTATTTGCGTATCATTTGCCAGGCCCCCATCCGAACAGATGGGAATGTAAGTGCCAGTATCATTTAAATGCGCATCCCGCCGTTTAACAACATCNAGAAGCGCGGATGCCTGGCCTCTACCAACGCCTTTCTGTTCTCGAGTGATGCAGATAGAACCACCGCCAATACCAACTTTGATGAAATCCACCAATCCCGCCTGCGCTAAATAGTCAAACCCCTCAGGCGTAACAATATTGCCTGCACCAATCACAATTTGGTCACCAAACTGTTCGCGAATCCATTGAATGCCATCCATCTGAAACTCTGTAAAACCATCAGAGGAGTCAAAACAAAGNACATCAGCACCCGCTTCAATGAGTGCAGGAACGCGCTGCCGATAATCATGTGTATTGATAGCAGCTCCCACTGACAATCTTTTGTTTTCGTCTAACAGCTCAAGCGGATGGCGTTGATGATCTACATAGTCTTTTTTAAACACCAGGGAATTCAAATTTCCTGCNCGATCCAAAATTGGCAGACAGTCTTTTTTATNATGATGCAGCAGTTGATTAGCCTTACGCAGGGTTATCCCTTCCGTACCAAAGAAGACCTCAGATTTAGGCGTCATATGATCTTTGACTGAATTGCNCAGGTCATCTTCAAATTCCCAAAAATCCTGATCCGTTATCAAACCACAGAACTCACCCNTGGCAGAACCATCTACCGTTACCGGTATGGTAGAGTGCCCGGTTTCTGACATCAATTCGAGCAGCGATGCGAGCGTAGATTCCGGTTTAGTATTAGCGCCACTGGTAACAAACCCTGCTTTATGTGCTTTCACCTGANCAACCATTTCAACCTGGCTGTCAATACTCTGGGAGCAGAAGATCATACTCAGACCACCTTGCCTTGCCAGGGAAATGGCAAGACTGGTTCCGGATACAGACTGCATACAGGCGGACACCACCGGAATATTAATATCGAATTTAGACGCNTTGCCGGACTGGTNCTTTCCTATNGGAGTTTNCAAGGTAATCTTATTGATGGATTGATCCCGCCTCGTTAACCTTGGCAGCAGCAGATACTCGCTAAAGGTCCGNGAAATATCGTCTAAAATTATCGCCATTAAAGCGCTCCAAATGAGAAATTCAGCANGGTTTCCAATTCGAAATAGACCAGTCCTTCANTAAACCCTGNAGCGNAACAGAGGCTNGCAACATTTTCTGACTGGGGAAAAACCCACCGGTTAAAACTTCGAGAAAAGAGGAATTAAAAAGGAATGCATTGATAGATGCCATGTTGAATTTTAAGCGAAGGCTGACTTCAATACAATCCGGAACTCGACATTAGATTGCTCAACNCAGCGAAACTAAAATTCGACAAGTCCAGANCTGCCAACACAGACAGTCGTAATTACAGGCCGGNTNCGAAAAATCAGTTCATCTCACGTTCTTTATCGATCAGGTAATCTACCACATTAATCATACCAGCCTGGCCACCCGCTGAACGGCCTTCNACACGATATTTCCCGTTGACAATAAGCGTGGGAACACCACTGGCTCGATAGGCCCTNCCACGAGCTTCTGCCTGCTGAACGCTGGCCTGNACGCCAAAGCTCCCATAAACTTTTGCAAATGAAATCGGGTCTACACCCACCTCGGCAAGAAAATTAGCAATGGCTTTGGGGTCCCGCATATCTCGTCTTTGTAAATGGATGGCGTTAAAAATCTCCAGATGGACTTTTTCCAAGATACCCATGGCTTTNACGGTATAATATGTCTGGGCAAATACTCGGTAAGTCGAATTCCAGATAGCGGGAGTTCGATTGAATTCGACGTCTTCTGGAAGTTTCATTTCCCAGGCTGCTAAAATCGGATCAAACTGATAGCAATGCCCGCAACCNTAGGAAAAGTATTCGGTCACCTCTATTTTGCCATCTGCTACTACCCCTACAGGAATCGGCAATTNAAAATAATGAACACCTTCCTCATACCCCACCGCCCAACTCTTGCACGAGAAAAAAACGGCCACGATTANAATGAATATCTTTTGAATCATATTTTGTTAGCTCCTTTTACAGTCGCCCCACAATTGGNGTTGTCTGGATAAAAGTAAATCTTAACCCATNCAAACTGAATACAGCCTGTNCTNCAGCACAACAGCCTACTTATCCTGTCATTAGCGCTACTGCAACCCATACAGATAAGAGGCCACAGCAGCAATCTCTTCATCATTCAGGTCCATAGCAGACAGGCGCATCATTTTGCTGTCACCATCGTTTTTTCGCTCACCGGAGCGAAACGCTTTCAATTGAGCTTCAGTATATTCTGGCCATTGGCCAGCCAGCACTGGAAAGCCTGCTAGCTCNTTTCCCTGGCCACTAGGCGAATGNCAGGCGGTGCATGCAGCAATCCCTTTTCTGGCAATACCAGCGCGGTAAATACTTTCACCCAATTGCACATTAGCTGGGTCGGCTGCACCCTGGCTGGGAATTTTATCTCCGTAATAGGCAGCAAGATCCTCAAGGTCCTGATCTGACATACCNATCAACATACCCGTCATTAGTAACGCTGGCCTTTCACCGGACTGCATTTCTCGCATCTGCTTGAGTAAATATATTTCATTCTGTCCTGCTATATTTGGAAAGCTGCCTGCGAAACTGTTTCCATCCTCNCCATGGCAGGCGACGCACATCATAGTCAAGGTTTCTCCCCGCNCTGAATCTCCCTGAGCCATTACGGTCATAGCCAANATCGATAATCCAATTCCTGCAATAAGTCTTAACATCTTGTCATCCAATTAAAATTCNAATCAATAAACTAATTTTACCTGCTCTGTCTAACAGNGGTTCCCTCTACCAGTCCATCCAAATCAACCTAAGCAATTGAGCAGAAAGCTGTTGCACCGTCGTCATCAAGCCAATCTTGCAACNTTCCTTGCAACCTTCCANCCACAATCTAACCACAACCTTTCCTGCGCACTGGCCGGGCGATGCGCTATTATAGCTAAATACTTCCCAAGTGACAGTTCAGGTTAAANAGATTTGTTCACGAAACATGATTGACTTCAGTAAAGCACAATTCCTAACCAGNGCATCACAGCTCCAGGGCTGCCCCACCGATGTNGGCACGGAAATAGCCTTCTGTGGTCGCTCAAATGCAGGCAANTCCAGTGCCATCAATACCCTCACCAGACAGAAAAAACTGGCTAGAACCAGTAAAACNCCAGGCCGAACGCAACTGATAAACTTTTTTTCGTTATCCGCGGATACCAGACTGGTCGATCTCCCAGGGTTTGGCTACGCCAGAGTGCCCACCTCAATCAAACAGCATTGGCATAAACATCTCGATGAGTATCTNAGAGCAAGATCGTCGCTACGCGGGCTTGTATTACTGATGGATATTCGCCATCCGCTCAAGCCTTTCGATGAAACCATGATAAATTGGTGTACCGACGCTGCNTTACCTTTACATATCCTGCTAACCAAAGCAGATAAACTCAAACGCGGTGCCCAACAGAACACCTTNTTAAGCCTTACCAGNTCATTACCAATTAATGTCACTGTACAAATTTTTTCGGCGCAAAATGGNTTAGGACTCACCGAATTCGAAAATAAGCTCCAGACCTGGATGCACTNAGGTGTGTTAAGCGAAGAGAACGAATNCTGAAAAAAAGCCCCAGCCATAACGGGGATTATGANTGGGGCTGAGACTTCGGTAAATAGGGGAATAACCGAAGCTTACTGCCGANACTTTATGCTNCTTACTTTAGGACAATAAGCCTTANAAAAAGTTCCAAATGATTTAATAAATTATCCTATGTGCACGCCATCGTTCTCTCTTGTGATAGACCNGAANAGCTTTGAATNAATATACAGGATTCTCCTGGAACCTGAATCAATCTTNCTGATTANAAAAAATAACGTAAAAACAATATGATAGAAAGTAAAATATTAATCTGAAATTTACTAACNNGNTAAANAAAAAAATCATGCCANTAATAAGATGTTNCTTTTAGAGCTAGNCATAGGTGTTTATAAATACCCTCTATGACAGTTAATTTNTCGATCCTGAGANATCCTCTTATCCAGGAATGGGCTGTCTGGAAGACAAATTCGAATATCGGATCAGGTGCTGGCTGGCAAAGNCTTACNGACCAAAAACAAAAAAAGCCCCNGCCATAACGGGGATTATGGCCGGNGCTGGGACTTCGGCCAATTGGGGAATAACCGAAGCTTACTGCCGAAACATTGTTTTACCCTATGTCAGACATNAAGTCTGACAGAAAGTTCCCTATGATAAATAATTATAGGGTTAGTGGGCTTCCTCCCAGTCTTTACCGACNCCGACTTCAACCTCCAGGGGAATAGTTAAATCTGCAGCCGAAACCATATGATGCAGCAGGCCCGCTTTAACCTCCTCAAGTTCCGCTTCAACAACTTCCAGAACTAATTCATCATGCACCTGCATAATCATTTTTGATCTCAGCTGGGATTCCTGTAACCAGTTTTGCACCTGGATCATGGCGAGTTTTATGATATCTGCTGCAGTACCTTGCATCGGTGCATTAATGGCNGTCCTCTCGGCTGCCTGNCGCAACTGAAAATTNGTCGAATTTATAGCTGGCAGGTAGAGCCGCCGACCGAAATGAGTTTCCACATACCCCAGACTAGCTGCTTGCTTTTTGATGGCATCCATATAATCCCTGACGCCGGGATAACGTTCAAAATACAGGTTAATATAATCTTGGGCATCACCGCGACTGATCCCCAACTGTCGCGCTAAACCAAAAGCAGACATGCCGTAGATCAGGCCAAAATTAATTGCCTTGGCNCTACGTCGCTGGTCCATACTGACCTGTTCCANTGAACAGCCAAACACTTCTGTCGCNGTGGCTTTATGGATATCCAGACCCTTTTTNAACGCCTGGGTTANTCCTNGATCTGNGGACAGATNCGCCATAATTCTTAACTCAATCTGTGAGTAATCCGCTGCGACCAACAAATATCCAGGATTAGCAACAAATGCCTTNCGAATTNGACGACCCTGCTCTGTTCTTATGGGAATGTTCTGCAGATTAGGATCGCTACTGGATAACCTGCCAGTAGCNGCCACCGCCTGATGATAGGAGGTGTGAACCCGCCCTGTAGTAGAATTAATCTGCTTGGGCAATTGATCAGTATAGGTTGATTTGAGCTTGCTTAAACCTCTGTAAGCTATAATCAGTTTAGGNAATGGATAATCCAATGCNAANTCCTGGAGCACCCCTTCGNNAGTAGAAGGCTGACCTTTCGGTGTTTTCTTTAGAATGGGCAGTTTTAATTTTTCGTAAAATATCTGCTGCAGTTGTTTCGGGGAACCTAAATTGAACGTTTCACCAGCCAGGTCGAATGCTTCGGCTTCCAATTCAGTCAATCTTAGNGCTATTTCNTGGCTCTGTTCATGGAGCATTTCGGCATNAACAAGAACACCCGTTCGTTCAACGGNGGATAAAATAGGCACCAGCGGCATTTCTATATCCAGAAACACACTCATCAGTTGATTGGTTTGGCGCAATTCCGACCACAACGTATCGTGAAGTTGCAGGGTTATATCTGCATCCTCAGCAGCATAGTCAGCAGCGACCTNGACGGATATCTGATTGAAGGTTAATTGCTTAGCGCCCTTACCAGCAATATCTGTGAAATGGGTGGTCTTCCTGCGCAGATAATTCGCTGCTAAATCATCCATATTGTGTCTGGAAAAAACTGAGTTCAGAACATAGGATTCCAACATGGTATCGTGAACCTGGGCCCTAACCTCAACGCCATANCGTGCCAGNACACTCATATCAAACTTAAAATTCTGGCCAATTATCCATTTCTGCTCATTACCCANAAGTTCCTTTATAGCAGGTATCACAATNGCTAAAGGCAGCTGCTTGGGCGCACCCAGATAATCATGGCCTATGGGCAGATAAGCAGCTTCACCGGGTTTGCAACAAAACGAGATGCCGACCAGTTCAGCATTGATATAATCTAGGCCGGTTGTTTCCGTATCAAATGAAAAATACGGGGCAGCGTTAAGCTTATTGAGCCAGGCTTTAAAATGGGCTTCATCTAATATCACCTCATAGTTAGCAACCGGTACGGGCGCCATAACCGTTGCCGGGCTGCCGAGTTCTTCCAGCCAACCTGCAAACTCATACTCAAGGTAGTATTTCTGTAAGCCCTCAAGGTCTCGATCGGCCTGCTCTAACTCATCTATTTTCTTTGGCAATTCGAGGTGCTGGCGGATCGTTGCCAGGTCGTAAGACATGGGTAAAAACTCTAGAGAGGCGCGAAGGTTTTCACCGACCTTACCTTTCACCTGATCCGCATTAGCCATCACGCCTGTTAAAGAATCAAATTCGGTCAACCATTTAACAGCCGTCTTTGGTCCACATTTTGGAACTCCTGGGATGTTATCAGAGGTGTCTCCCATGAGTGCCAGATAATCAATGATCTGATCNGGATTGACNCCGAATTTCTCTTTAACGCCATCCACATCCATATACTGTCCATTCATGGTATTGATCAGCACAATCTGATCATTAACCAATTGCGCCATATCCTTATCGCCTGTTGAAATCAGGGTGCGCTTACCNGCGTCATCGAGCTGTCTTGCAAGCGTGCCAATGACATCATCTGCCTCAACCCCTTCAACGCATAACAAGGGTATACCNAGNCATTCNACAATGCGATGAATCGGTTCAATCTGGCTACGTAACTCCTCAGGCATGGGCGGCCTGTTCGCTTTATAATCCGTGTANATATCGTTCCTAAACGTTTTTCCCTTGGCATCAAATATAACGATTAACTGACTCTCGTAAAATTCTGCCTGCAGCTTTCGAATCATGCTGATAACACCTTTTATGGCACCAGTCGCCTGGCCNTTTGAATTCTCCAGCGGTGGTAGTGCATGAAAGGCACGAAAAAGGTAGGATGAGCCATCCACCAGGATAACTTGGAAATCATTATTCATNGGCAATTTTTCCCTGGTTTAAGAGCAAACCATACTGTGATTATTCGACTACTTTCAATCATATTTGCACTATCTCTATTATTTCCTTNTCTGAACACTGNTGCTGGTGAGACTGAACAAGAGGTTATCTCTATTGTTGAAGATAAAGAACGTACCATTTNCGAATATCGCCACAATGGTGTACTGATCATGATAAAAGTCCAATATAAAAACCGGCGTCCTTATTATATGGTTCCAGCAGACGGTGCNGCCCATTACTCAGATCTAAGCAGGAAAAAGCATCTATACCCTCAATGGGTTATCCTGGAGTGGTGATTCGTGGCAGCTTTTACACCCCTGCATAAAATAGATATCGAAAATTTCCTGGCTTTNTTTAACGCCGGNCAACTAACCGACTTTAGGCAAATTCCAACGGGNATAGAAAACACAAACTATTTTGTAACCACNACCAAATACGATCAGGAACAACACTTTGTTCTAACCCTGGTAGAAGTGGCTTCTTTCTCTGAAGTGCCTTTTTTCCTTAATCTGACTCGCCATCTGGCAAACTATGGACTACCCGTGCCNGCTGCAGAATTGACCCTGGANGGCATGTCATTAACTGTACTTAAAAACAAACCGGCAATGCTTCTGCCAAGGCTGCCTGGTGCTCATCTNCANCAAGCCAGTTCTGAACATTGTCTCGAGGTAGGCCAACTACTGGGCCTCATGCATTCTACTTTACTNGGCAGTTCGTATCACAGAGAAAATCCCTATTCCTCNGACTGGATGTATACAACAATTCAACAAACTCAGGCGCATTTTGATCCTGCAATTAAAAANTTGTTAACCCANNGTGCNGAACTTTATGACCTGCTNGAGTCCTCTTCCCTGCCACGCGGAATCATTCACGGTGACCTGTTCANGGACAATATACTATTCACTGATGCCAAGATTACCGGCGTGCTCGATTTCTTTCATGCCAGNACCGATTTCCTGATGATGGATATTGCAGTCACCNTCAACGACTGGTGTCGCAACCNNGACCAGTCCATTGATCCCGAACTCGCGGCCNGTTTACTTCGTGGCTATGAAATGACTCGGCCGATAGAGCCGGAAGAACGCGATCACATGACAACTTTTCAACAAATCGCTGCTGCGAGGTTCGCCTTAACCCGATCATTAACAGGCCTACCCGGCAATTATTTAAAAGATCCCAAAGCNTGTTTACTGCTATTAGAATCTCTGGCATANCCCCGGACATAGATCTGGATAAACAGCCAANCCTTGACGTTANACACAAAACCCCNTNACGCGGCTNACCCACTAACAGGGCTNGCGGTGCTCAGTGCGCACTAGGGACGTGACNTGATTCAATTACTAGGTAGATTTTTAATTATGGTTAAAAGATTCGTTACANAATGAGGTGATCTGATATATCCTGCATGTCGNCCTGACGAATCAACCAGTACCAGACTACTGCCGTGNTCTACATTATAACCGGTAGAATNAACATCCGNCATATGACCAACAGTTACATAAACCTGCTTGGCCAGGGCCTTTATTTCCTGANTTTCACCGGTAATTCCGGTAAATGCAGAATCAAATTCTTTCAGATACAGATCCAGCTGGTCAGGTGTATCTCGCTGGGGATCAACCGTCACTAGCCAGACCTGAGGAAATTCATGCTCTGCTCTAGCCTTGGCGCTGGCTAATGTCGCCATGGTNGTAGGACAAATATCCGGGCAATGGGTAAATCCAAAAAAAAGGANATTCCACTGGCCTTCAAAATCAACCGCTGTAAATGCCTCTCCCGAATCCTGAGTGAGACTTACNGGATCTAATNCGCGGGGTNCATCTAAAAGAATCAGACCAATCTGCCNAGCCTCTACCTTGCTCAGTCCTGCAGGAGAGCCAAGCTGATATACCATCAAGGCGAACATTATCCCGGCAACAGACAGCACCCATGCTAATAGTTTTTTCGACTGTAACCTATTCCTCATGCTCTGCATTATNGNGAAGCTCTTTAAACGTAAGACAAGGGCATAAGATAATGATCAATCAGTAGAGCACCGAATAAACCGGTTAAATAGATGATTGAATAACGGAACGTCTTTACAGGTGCGCGTGGATCCTTGCCAAGGTANGTGANGCTCGACCAGTATAGAAAACCTGCCCCTAGAACTAATGCTGATGACAGATACAGCAGGTTACTCATACCAATCACATAGGGCAGTAATGTCGTCAAAACCAGAATAACGGTATATAGCAAGATCTGCAGCCGCGTATAGGCTACGCCGTGAGTCACTGGCAACATGGGTATGTCGACTTGCTTATATTCTTCTATTCGATCAATCGCCAGTGCCCAAAAATGCGGTGGCGTCCAGACAAATATAATCAGAACCAGCAGCAATCCACCTCCNTCAATACTATTAGTAACTGCGGTCCAGCCAAACAGNGGAGGGGCTGCACCAAACAAGCCTCCCAGGACAATATTCTGGGAGGTCGCTCGCTTTAAATACATAGAATATATGACCCCATAACCCACCCAGGCCGCCAGGTTTAACCAGGCCGTTAATGAATTAACGAAAATAAAAAGCACAGCCATACCCAGGNTACAGGTCGCAGCAACNAAAACACTCCCCTGAAAATTGCTCACTCTACCCTGAGCTACAGGCCGGTTGTGGGTTCGGGCCATTTTTGCATCAACACTGGCATCGACCAGGTGATTTAACGCAGCTGCAGAACTCGAAACCAAAGCTACNCCTAAAAGACCAAAAAATAGCGTTGCAAATGGCACCATACTATCGGTCGCAAGAAACATACCTACCAGCGTACACAGCAGCATGAGCATCACGACTCGCGGTTTACACATCTCATAAAAATCTTGCCAGCTAGGCTGGAAATTATTCTGCATGTTCTTCATTACCGGAAATTGGGNGGCTCTGANTTTCGAAACGGATTGTAACCAAACTGGACCTTAAATTCATGGTCCGTTGATCTGTTNCGAGCTTTATTNGCACTATCAACCCTTCATGTTCAGCTCAATCAGGCGAATTATCGTAGAAATAGATGGATCATAAGGTTCCAGAGTATTNTGNTTTAAGCGATTAAACCGATACGGCTACCATTATAGCAGNGCATCTNTATGCCTGCGCCGCTTTTTCAGGGTATGAAANTGTCCCCTTGCCACTTACTGCTGTAACACCCAGTGCAGGCTATGCTATCTGTTCAAACAGAAATCCCTTCCTGCTTTAANANCGCGTCAACGGTGGGTTTTCTNCCACGAAAAGCNGTGAACAAATCCATTGGTTCTCTAGAACCGCCTTGTTCAAGAATAGTCGATAAAAACAATTCTCCGGTCTGGCGATTGAATATTCCCTCTTCGGAAAACCTGGCAAAAGCATCGGCTGACAACACCTCAGCCCATTTATAACTGTAATAACCTGCAGCATATCCCATGGTGCTTCCGAAAATATGGCCGAAGGCATTCTGGAAGCGGTTATCCTCTCTAACNGGTACAACCGATACTTTTGAACGAACTTGATCGAGAATATCCTGANTCTGCGTCGCTTGTTTTTCATCAAATTCTATATGTAAGCGCANGTCAAACAATGCAAACTCAAGTTGCCTGACCATCTGCATACCAGACTGAAAATTCCGGGCTAATAGCATTTTATCCAGGAGATCTTCCGGAAGGGNCTCTCCGGTCTCATGATGAGCCGAAATAATAGGTAAGGATTCTCTCTGCCAACACCAGTTTTCCAGAAACTGGCTAGGCAATTCGACCGCATCCCAGGCAACACCATTAATGCCTGAAACCGGCGCGCAATCAATCTGGGTAAGCATATGGTGCAATCCATGGCCAAATTCATGGAACAATGTCACCACATCTGAATGACCCAGCAAAGAAGCTGCNTCACCCAGAGGGCTCGGGAAATTACAGGTCANGTAAGCCACAGGTAGCTGCAGATGNCCATCCTGNCGNGTACGACGTGTTCGACATTCTGCCATCCATGCACCGCCTCTTTTCCTGGGTCGGGCATAAAGATCCAGATAGAAACGGGCAATTAATACATTGTCGCGATAGATATCATAGGTAGTTACATCAGCGTGCCANGTGTCTATCTCCTTTGATTCCCTGACTTCAATGTCAAACAGTTTTCTGACAATCTCAAACATACCCCTGATAACAACNGGCGCAGGGAAATAGGGTCTCAGCTGTTCTTCGGATAAATCAAATTTTTCTAGCTTCAATTTTTCTGAGCAAAAGGCCACATCCCANGGCTGGAGCTCATCTAATCCCAATTGCTGCCTTGCAAATTCCTTTAGCTCAGCGAATTCCNGATCAGCAACAGGTTTGGACTTATCGGCCAGTTCAAGCAAAAATTCCAATACCTGTTGCGGCGTCTCGGCCATCTTNGTTGCTAAACTGAGTTCCGCNAAATTCTGAAATCCAAGAATTCCTGCTAGTGCTTTTCGCTGAACTAAAATCTCCTGCATCAGCTGACTGTTNTTAAAATTAGCCANCCCTGGCCCCTGATCTGAGGCTCTTGTGGTAAAGGCNATATACATCTCCTTACGAAGTTCNCGATTCTCACAATGCGTCATAACCGGCAAATAGCAGGGNAAGTCGAGTGTCAACAGATACCCTTGCTCATTTTCTCTCTCCGCACTTTGCTTTGTTAAAGCAATCGCATTTTCTGGCATGCCGCGTAATTCATCTACCTGCTCTAATACTTTGCGCCAGCTATCGGTGGCGTCCATAACATGTTCAGAATAACGACTGGTGATTTCTGACAGCTTCTTTTTAATATCGGCAAACTGCTCTTTTAAGCCCCCTTTCAAATCCACACCGGACAATCGAAAATCCCGCAACGCATTTTTTACGGCCTTGCGCTCAGCTAAATTCAGCAGATCGAATTCTTCACNCTGGTCAAGCGCCTGGTAAATGGAAAACAACTGCTGATCCTGTCCTAAAGCTGTGGAATATTCGCTGAGTAAAGACAAACAATGATTGTAGGCTTGTCTCAACGAATCATTGTTTACCACCGAATTCATATGNCTGACAGGAGACCAGGCCTGACTTAACCGATCATCAAGCTGGTCCAGCTGGTTAACCATATTGCGAAAATTTCTGGATCGAGATTTTTTCAGAACTTTNATAGCAGCCTGATTTTCCGCAATGATCTGTTCAATGGCAGGTGTGACATGCTCCGGCTTAAGCGCACTGAATACGGGCAACTCATNCTCANTAATTAAAGGGTTCTTCATCCACTGTTTCCTCAAAATTAATCACCTCAACGAGATCCTTGTGCAAGTTTCTCGATGACTGCCTGGGTATCGGGTTCTCGACCAAACCAGACGAAAAAAGCCAGTGCTGCCTGTTCAATTAACATGCCCAGCCCATCAGCACAGNNTCTGTCCTGNTCCAGGCAACTCCACTTTAAGAAATGGGTNTTATCGGGTCCATACATCATGTCATAACAACGAGTATCCGCACCCAGCACACGCCTGGGAACTAAAGGAACCTGACCACTTAATCCTGCAGATGTGCCATTAATCACCAGATCGTAATGGCCTGCAAGCTCTGATTCNTTTTTTGCNGTAAACCGCGCATCTGCAAACAANGCTGCCATTTCAGCGGCCCTCTGCGGAGATCTATTCCATANGGCTAATTCAGATGGCGATTCGGCAAGCAACGAAGAAATGATGCCCTGAACGGCACCACCCGCACCCAAAACAAGAATTTTTTGACCTTTAAGTTGCCAGTCGAGACGAGCTTTTAGATCCCTTANCAATCCTGGGCCATCGGTATTGTAGCCAATAAGTTCGCCATTCTCAGTTAGACTTACAGTATTGACAACGCCCGTAGTCAGGGCAGACGGATCATGATGGTCAACCAGATTAAATGCCTCGGCCTTACAAGGCACNGTGACATTAAACCCGGACCCACCCCGAGCACAAAATTCTCTCACAGNTTCAGNAAATAGACCTTCCTGCACTAAAACCTTTTCATANTGTAGAGAAATATCAAATTGTTCAGCAAATGCCCGATGGATGGCGGGAGAANGACTGTGACCGATAGGGTNCCCAAATACAGCAAGTAAAGTCATACAACCCTGCCTTGCCGCAAAACCTCACCACTGAGTAAATCTCTAATTTCACTGGGGCCTTCAGAACCGCTTACCTCACCTGAAACTATCACATCAATTTCCGTACCGAACACGCTGCTGACCTCAGCCTCGGTTAGCGCTGGAGCACAACCACTTCGATTAGCAGAAGTTGAAACTATTGGCCCATTGACTAGATTACATAGCNATTGAACAACCGAATGAGCACTAACCCTTAGCGCAACCGTACCATGATTACCTTTAACCCAATCCGGGCANAAACCATTATNGGGTATCAAAAAAGTCACTGGTGCAGGCCAGGTTCGCCTCAGCTCAATCATTTNATGNTCGGACAAGCCCTTTAAATAACTATCAAAGTGGCCAATTTCAGCACCCACTAATATTAAACCCTGTTCTCTANGGCGTCGTTTTAGGTTTAGAATTCGCTGCACGGCTATTTCAGATGAGGGTAAGCAACCCAGACCCCATACGCCTTCGGTCGGATAGGCAATGACACCATCATTNAATAGTGCGGACAGGACGTCGAGATTCAGATCTGATGGCCTNCCTGTCACTTTTTTTCAAGATTTTTGTTTACGGCCTGATTGCTTAAACGAATTTTNGTCGCGTTATCCGAGCGCTCTGCTGATAAATCTGCCGAGAGCTTTTCATCCTCTACNGCCATAATCTGGAGAGCCAGATAGGCCGCATTCTTGGCGCCAGCTTTACCAATTGCTACGCAAGCAACAGGAATACCACCTGGCATCTGCACGGTAGACAATAAGGCNTCTATCCCCTGCAATGAACCNGCATCAATGGGTACGCCAATAACGGGTTTTATCGTCTGCGCAGCCACCGCGCCTGCCAGGTGCGCAGCCATGCCCGCCGCGGCAATAAAGACCTTGCAACCCCTTACCTCTGCATCGCAAACATATTCCTGAGTATCCTTTGGCGTACGATGCGCTGAAGTAATGCGTACCTCATATGGAATAGAAAACTGCTCCAGAATACCCATACTTGATCGCATAACTGGAAGATCAGATTCTGACCCCATCATAATAGCNACAAATGCTTCTGCCATGGNTTATTTCCCGAATCAAAAGTGAAACGTTACCTAAGGAAAAGATTCCAATCAATGAGATAGTGAAAAAATACTGCTATAAGCTTCCGATTGGTCCTGTTTACCAGGTCATTTCAGGATCGATGATAGCCTTCCACAGAATTAACAATAAGTCCGGCTATTTCCAACTGACTCAACTGCCTTGACANCTCATTGGCGGTATAGCCGCTTGCTTTCAATAGTANCTGGAACGACTCAGGCTGATCACCCATTAAGGAAAGTAAATTTGATTCAGATGCNTCGCAAGCCGAAACTTCTGGACTCAACAGCGGTGTTAATTCGCCAACTACATCAGCAATGCTTTCTGTTATGACGGCACCTGAGCGAATCAACTCATGGCAACCCGCATAGTGGCCATATTCCACGGCACCCGGAATAGCAAAAACATCCCTATTCTGATCCAACGCANTTTGAGCGGATATCAGCGATCCGCTTTTCCGNCTCGCTTCGACNATCAGCGTTCCCTGGGCNAAACCCGTTATAATTCGATTTCGCCTGGGGAAATGACCAGGCAAAGGTGGGGTTCCCGGTGGGTACTCGGAAAGGACCAAACCAGTTTCCCATATCTTTCTAGTAAGATCACCGTTACTGGCAGGATANATAATATCGCAACCACAACCAAGAACCGCGATCGTTTTTCCACCGACATCTACNGCGCCCCAGTGACTTGCAGCGTCAATCCCCAGGGCCAGGCCGCTCACCACTACCCAGTCCAAAGCAGCCAATTGCCGGGCAAACGTGCGCGCCTGACGCAATCCAGGCAAAGAAGCTTTTCGACTGCCCACCATAGCTATAGCGGGACCTCGTAATAATGCCAGATTACCTTTGGCAAATAANAGTTTGGGTGGGTCGGCGATTTCATTGAGCANCNAAGGATAAGGATCCTGTCCCTGGATCAATAAATGGTGGCCTGGCTGAGTTAACCATTGTCTGGACCGATCATCCATGATTCTTTTCATCCTCTAATAGAGCGACAGCAATACAATCACCTGCAATCACAAAAACCCTGTTATAAAGGCCTTTACAAAGATACGCCCTGCTGTAAAGGCCTTTGCATAGAGACGCCCTGTTATAAGGGCCATTGGATAGAAATACCCGGCAATCGAAATCATCGATTAAAACG
>NZUN01000033.1 GCA_002697205.1 Gammaproteobacteria bacterium | reverse complement strand
TGTGACTACGGTTGTTCGTTTTGGCTGTGTACAGGATTAGGCACTTAAATTTGGTCTTCCCCGATACTGGGTTCAGAGTTATTGTTCTGCTGAAGGCTTCTTATCAAGGTGATTGCCTCTGATAATATCTGTCGCCGGCGGTTGGAGATTGGAGACATCCCATTGCCAATTTCCTTGGCGAGAGCCTCAAGGCTATTTATGACTTCATGTACACTAGTGGTGGTCATTTTGATTCAATTTGCAGCTAGATTCTTTTTTGTAATTTTGGCTCAAACCGAAACTGACTCTTATAGTGGGTTATTCACTAAGCAGAAACTGTGTAAGAGTATAGGGACCATTAACAGTGCCCTTATTTAGAAAATCTGAAAGGTCAGCTCGATAGCGGCAGGGTACTTTCTTACGCGCTATCAAGAATTAGGAAAACTTGCGTAGCTATACGTCCTAATGTGAATGAGCTAGATATCATTAGGGTTTTTTGATCAGAGATTGAACGCTTTGGACGAAACTGCCGGTTCTTTTCGGCTGCTGATTAATTAATTGAAACAAACCTTTCCCTGGATAGTAAGCCAAGGCCAGTATACTGGCCTTGGTTGCATCCCGAGCGTTTTAACTGACTGCTCATTTGTTTTGTTGATATTAGCGGCAATCTAATTGGCTGGTTTTACAGCCCTGATTACAAAGCGGCTGGTTTTTCCCCGTACATCGGGTGCGAATACCTTCTGATGCAATCCATCCTTGGGATTACGCAACATCTCGGAGGTACCACCAATCTCAAATCCGGCTGCCTCAAGCGTCGAAAATGCTTGTCGACTCTGCATCCTGTGCAGGGCACTGTTGTCCTGGTCGGCACTGCCCTCATGATCAATAACACCGAGCACGCCACCTGGTTTGAGTAAGGAGAAGATTGATTCAGCAAAAGCAATGGTTTTCTCCCTACTGCCGGCATTATAGACATCATGAAAATTGAGCGCGGTGATCGCAGCATCGACGCTCGCTGGCAAGAGTCCCAGATCTGGGAATGCTTTATCGACGCGGATGACATTAACAAGACGATTATGGGCGAGTCTTTTGCTTAGTGCCTTGTCGCTAGCGCCGTCTCGAAATTCAAGTATTCGTTTTGGGTTCTGTGCATAGACCTTGCCAGTGGTTCCAACTGCGAGGGATAGAACTTCAGTGTAGTAGCCGCCCGCAGCCCATATATCAATTACGGACATACCTTCTGATATTCCCAGGAAGGCCAGGACTGCTGCTGGCTTTCGACCCGCATCACGTGCCTTGTCTGCCGTAGCGCGGGCATCGTTTTGCAAGGCGTTTTCGAGTCCTGCTAGAGGTTCTGCGGATGCTGCTATAGAAAGCAGCAGGCATGGAATGATGGCATAGATTGTGGCTGTTGCGCGCATGAAAGACTCCTGTTGGTGTAAGTTGAATAGAAGCTTAGTAAACATGGGATTACCAGATCGTGCAACTTGCTTCGCAGCAAGTTGAGTCGGTTTTCCTGAATAGGTTCTGTAGACGACAGTCGTGGCTATAGCTGGGCGAGAAAGGAAAGGGTGTTTTCTCGCCGGGAACAAGTATTGTTAAGTCTTTTCCAGGCACCGGTTTAGTTGCTGTCACAGCTTAGAGAGTGTTTACGGCATAGCCTATGGCTAGAGAGCCTACAATAAAACAGTAATAGGAGAAATAGCGGAGCTGGGCATTGCGTACCAGCTTGATCATCCACTGACAGGCGAACAGACCGGTGATAAAGGCTGCTAGGAATCCTGTGCCGAGAACACCTAAATTTTCGTCATAGAGGTTGATGCCGCCGTCAAGGATATCTTTAGCCACTTTAGCCAGAATCAGGGGTACCACCATCAGGAAAGAGAAGCTGGCAGCTTTGCTGCGATCGACTCCGAGTAGTACAGCAGTTGCAATGGTGGCGCCTGAGCGGGAAATGCCGGGCAGGATGGCGATGGCCTGGGCAATACCGACAACAATGGCATGACTGAAACTGACCCCTTTATCGGTCCGTTTGGCTCTGTCCGCCACAAATAGTAGTCCCCCGGTTAACCAGAGCATAGCGCCAACCAGTATAATCTGTCGGTCGAACAGCCTCTCCATCTCCTGCCCGAACAGAAATCCGACAGCAGCGGCAGGGACCATACTGATCACGATCTTTATCGTGAACTGCAGTTCAGCGTTATTAGTGAATCTGAAAATTCCTCTGATAACTTGGCTGACTTCCGCTCTGAAAATAACCAGCGTACTCAGCGCAGTGGCAAGGTGCAGTACGATAGTAAACATCATACTGTCCTGTGGCAGGCTGGTATCACCCAGTAAGGCTTTTCCAAGTTCAAGGTGACCACTGCTGCTGACGGGTAGAAATTCGGTCAAGCCCTGAATGACGCCCAGAATGATAGCTTCCATAAATGACACGGGCTTACTCCGATAGCATGCACATCCTTGTGTGCGAATGACATGCAGAATATGAAGAATTAATTCGCTTTACAAGTTTGCAGTAGATTTCCCGATAAGGCCATTGGATTACCCGGCTTGTGATCTTGCTTGAACTGTTCGACCACTACTTATCCGGGCGGGACAGGATTGATTCTCACCGCAGGCATAGCCCGGCTAGGCGACTGCATGAGTAAGTCCTCAAGGAGCAGATTCTAAGTAAGCAGGGAGTGCAATTATTGGCGTATTAGATGACAATGAGTTCAGATTCTATTGGCTGCATTGACGCAAGATTTTAAGGTATTGCTATGAGTGACGAGAAAATCATCGATTTTGACCAGGCCAAGCAACCGCATGTTTTTGGCAGAAAAGATGAGAAGCTGAAGAATATGAAAAGTGCTTTCAAGGCAGCCAGGGAAAAAGCTGGATTAAATTCGAAATCATCACGGCACACTAGCCGAGGGAAAAAGAAAAAGCGGTAGGTAGGTACTGATCATGAATCAGCATGGCCGGCAGCAACTGGCCAGATTGCAAATACCAATGAATTATTTGGAATCCAGGGTAAGCCAGCTCTGGTTACGGGGTAGCCTATTGTCGAATGTTGAAAAAGTGATAACCTGATTATCCCAGATATAAAAATAGGAACTGGCCACATGGCAAATATGGATGAATTATTTGGAATGCAGGGTAAAACCGCCCTAGTTACGGGAGCTTCGTCAGGGCTGGGTGCTTTTTTTGCCCGTGTGTTGGCTGATGCAGGCGCCAGGGTTGTTCTCACAGCGCGACGTGAAGACAGGCTGGATGCTCTGGCTCAGGAGATTAATGACGCGGGCGGTGCAGCCATCGCAATGGCTTGTGATGTCGATGATTCGTCCAGTGTAGCTGCAGTAATGGGCCAGGCGTGGTCAGAATGTGGCCGGTTGGATGTAGTGGTTAATAATGCCGGTATTGTCGCTGATGGGGGATTTGTGCCGGAAAAACTTCCTCATGAAGTATTCGAGGCGACCCTTAAAACCAACCTGCTGGGTGTCTGGTATTGCTGCAGGGAAGCAGGTCAGAGAATGCTCGAGGATGGCGGTGGTGGGTCCATTATCAATATAACCTCTGTTCTGGGGATTGGCGGAAGCTGTGATAATCCAGCAGCCTACCAGACCTCGAAAGCGGGCGTGATCAACTTAACACGTAATCTTGCCTGCAGTTGGGCGGACAGGAAAGTCCGAGTTAACGCGATTGCACCCGCTTATTTCCCAAGTGAAATGACAGGCCCCTACTGGGAGGTAGATGGTTATACCGAATATGCCGAGGGCGCAACCCCCATGGGCCGCATCGGTGAGCTGGAAGAATTAGCAGGGCCACTATTACTGTTGGCTTCTGATGCCAGTAGCTACATGACCGGCACTACCATGCCCGTAGATGGTGGCTATAGCAATGCAATTGGACATGTTCGCTGGACTGATAACATTTACCAGGGTCTCAGAGCAGTGATTCCAGAAGACGGTTCGATCCCCATTGGTTATGAATAAGCAGTACTCACAAGTCAGCACCCTATGAAGCGATAGCGTAAATGGTAGGGGTAGTCGCAGCCTGAGTATCTGGTGATGGATGTTGCACTGCTTTCTTGGGTTTCTGCGATTGCCGATCTTGGCGGGTTAACTGGACTGGCTTGGTCTGTGAAGATCGCCCGCCGGGCAATGATGGGCAGATAATGGCAGCGTTGTTAATATAGTGTTTAGCGCTGTGTTTTTGCCGTGATTTTCGGACAAACTCAATTTCATTGGTCAGCCGCAGCTGATCGCTTCTTCAGCAAACCTGCAGGGACACGTTGAGGCGCTTCGGTCCGCCGAGACCATACATTTCCGGTGACTCAGGTTCGGTCAGGCGAATAGAAGAGAAATGTCGGGCCAGGCAGTTCACTGCAATCTCTCCTTCCAGTCTGGCCAGATGTGCGCCCAGGCAGAAGTGTATGCCAAAGCCGAAAGCGAGGTGCGGATTCGGGTTTCTCGCAATATTAAATTGATCGGCCTGTTCAAAGACGCGTTGGTCGCGATTGGCTGATGCTATCAGTGGCAGGACGAGCTCGCCTTTAGGTATTTTCTGGCCAGCGATTTCTACCTCGGCGGTGGTTCGTCGCACGGTAGCGGAAAAGGGAGAATAGAATCTTAGAGCCTCTTCAATGAAAGTGGTTGTCAGGGAAGGATCAAGATTCAGTTGGCCAAGGGTTGCCGGGAAGGCATGAAAGACCCGTGCGGAGGCGGTGATGAGACCGGTTGTGGTTTCGTTACCAGCAATGAGCAGTAGGCGGCAGAAGCTAAGCAGTTCATCGTCTGAAAGGTAGCCTCCTTCGGTTTTTGTCTCTATCAGTCTGCCCAGTAAATGCGGTTGCGGGTGCTGCCTGATAAAAGCTATTTTATCCANGAAATAGTGATCCATTTCATCAGCTGCAANCAAGGCTTCGGGACTCGGTGTGGCAAACAGGATGTCAGCGATATTGCTGAATATGGCATCGGACCAANTCTTGAAGACCTGCATGTTGCCATCTTCCACGCCCAGCATTTTAGCGATGACCATCACCGGCAGCGGCGCTGCCAGGGCGCTGACAAGGTCTACTTCTGNCTCGGCCAGTATTTGGGAAACCANCTGNTGACAGCTACGCGTGATCTGGTCGCGTTGTTGTTCGATGTGGGATGGCTTGAAGGCGCGACTGACAAGTTTTCTTAGGCGATGGTGAATAGGCGGGTCGCTGAACAGCATTGTTGGTGTCTGNCGGTCTTCAACNGGTCTNAANGAAACCTCTGAGGAGAAAGTTNCATGGTTTCTTAAAACAGTGTTTACGTCNNGGTGACAGGCAATTTGCCAGGGCCCGTCACCGATTTTACTGACCGGAGCAGTTTCACGGAGATGGCGATAGATATCGTAAGGGTTAATGGTAGGCGCGGTTTCTGTCATGGCAGGCTGTCAGTAATGGGATTCGGGATATTACTTTAATTCAAGGCGNGTGTCTTTTGTNAGGNNGGGGGTGATTATTTTTTCTTGTTATGCATCGCGCGACAGGCATGATATAGAGGTTGAATTGCATTTTATTTAAGAGTTAGGCTGTTATCAGGTTGGCGTTGGTATACTAAGCTTAAGCATTATTGTTGAGATAGTTGGGAGGGGTACATTTGCTGAGCCCCTGACTTCAGGGCGAGAATCCGTTAAGCCGTCAGATAAGATTGCACAATAGGAGGGATATCGTGAATCATCAGACTAGAAGGTGGGGTCGGTCAGTCGTCACGGGCGCGGCTTGTTGTCTCATGTTTTTGCTTTTCGCTGGCTGTGATCAGAAAGAAGTTGGCCTAGAAGTTACCGTAGATGCCGGCAGTGCAGTCGCACCTGCTATGGTTGATCCGGTGAGTGATCAGGTAGCGCCCCGTCGCTTTGGTGGTGTGTCTCTACAGATGCCAGAGGCCACTATCAGTGGCAATGCGGAACGCAGTGCCGCACGCGAGGTATTTTTCGGTGACTTACATGTGCATACTGATTATTCCTTTGATGCTTTCGCGTTTGGCACTATAGCAACGCCTTATGATGCGTATCGCTATGCCAGGGGGGAGCCACTGGCTCACCCGGGCGGTTTTAAGGTGCAGCTACGACAACCGCTCGATTTTTATGCCGTAACAGACCATGCCATGTTCCTTGGTGCTGTAAAGGCAGCAGCGGATACAGAGACTAATTTTTCTAAATTAGATTATGTACAGTACATTAACAACCTTAATGCTCCTGAAAATCTGAACATCGGAACTATCCTGCAGAGACGAGAGGTCTTCTCGACCTTCCTGCCCAAGACTATTGCGAAGGTTCAGGATGGTTCTTTAGATGAAGATGTGCTCAATGCGATTGCTCGGGACGCCTGGCGGGATTCCGTTAACGCAGCCAATGCTTTTTATGCGCCGGGAGAATTCACGACTTTTGTCGCTTACGAATATACCTCGTCTACAGATGATCGAGGCAATCTGCACCGCAATGTGGTTTTTAGGCGTGCCGACAAGCTGCCAGCTATGCCTTTTTCAAGATTTCACAGTCAGGACCCAGCAGGTCTATGGGACTGGATGGATGGATTAAGGGCGCAGGGGATGGAATCCCTGGCGATACCCCATAACTCCAATGGCTCCAATGGTCATATGTTTGCCTTGACCGATTGGGGAGGTGCTGCGCTGGATAGCACTTATGCGGCAAAACGACTGCGTAATCAGCCTTTGGTGGAGATTACCCAGGTCAAGGGTACATCAGAGACTCACCCTTTGTTATCGCCAACCGACGAATGGGCGGATTTCGAAATTATGCCCTACAGAATCGCCACCACGTTATACAGCGAACCCGAGGGCTCCTATGCCAGGAAAGCGCTGCTCGATGGCTTGTCCCAGGAACAGGCAGGCTTGGGTAATCCTTTTCAGTTTGGTTTTGTCGGTGCTTCTGACTCTCATACTGGTGCGATCAGCGATGACGAATCTAATTTTTTCTCTAAAGTGGGATTGCTNGATAGTACCAGTGCTTTACGTGGTTCTACGCCGTTAAGTGAGTCGGCGNTNGCCNTGCGTANAAAAGCCGGAGCAACTAACCTAAAAGAAATTGCGGGCAGCACCTATCAGACAGGTGCTTTNGAAACCTGGGGAGCCTCAGGTATTACCGGGGTCTGGGCGGAAGAAAATACCCGGGAGGCCTTGTATGCAGCTTTTCGTCGAAAAGAGACCTTTGCAACATCAGGCCCGCGTATCAGGGTTCGTTTTTTTGCTGGATATGGATTGGGAATCGATGCCTTGGATGATCTGGATTCGTTACGTATCGCTTATGACCGGGCAGTTANCATGGGAAGCAATTTGACTGTGCTGGGTGAGCACAGNCCCGAATTTTTGCTATGGGCCGCTCAGGATGCAAATTCGGCNAAANTACAGCGATTGCAGATAATCAAAGGCTGGNTGGAAAATGGCAAGGCCCNCGAAAAGGTGTTTGATGTGGCATGCTCTGACGGTGGCATGGTTGATTCAACAAACTATCGTTGTCCTGATAATGGCGCCAGGGTCGATCAGGATACCTGCGCGATTTCCCAGGGTGTGGGNGCCGGTGAGTTAAGTGGGCTCTGGCGCGATCCGGAATATGACCCAGGTCAGCGAGCATTTTACTATGTGCGAGTGCTGGAGAATCCGACCTGCCGCTGGTCCACCTGGGATGCAATCAAGGCCGGCGTTCCTCCCCGCGAGGATCTTAAGNCGCTGATCCAGGAGCGTGCCTGGTCTTCGTCTATCTGGCTTGTGCCTGATCACCNNCCGTAGTANCAGNTGATCCGCACAGAGCAGATTTGGAGTCTGCTCTCTAGGTNGGTATGCTGTCTGTCTTTTNAGGTGACTGCGGTGCTACTGCTATTGTGAGTGCAGCCGCATAGATAGATCGATGGACCGGCAGTTTTTGGTGATCGCGCCCATGGAAATAAAATCGACCCCGGTCTCGGCTATGGCAATGAGTTCATCTTCGCCATCGATTCCGCCAGAGGCTTCAAACAATACATTGGCGGGACGGTTTGCNACCGCTAGNTGCAGGTCGNGCAGGCTAAAATTATCAAGCATGATCCAGTCTGGAGNTTCCTGNAGCGCCTCATCCAGTTCTGCAAGGGATTCAACTTCAATCTCCAGCCTTAGTTCTGGCGCTAGTGTTCGAGCCTTTTGAATCGCGGCNGCGATAGAACCTGCCGCAAGGATATGGTTCTCCTTGATCAAGAAAGCATCAAATAAACCGACTCGATGGTTCAAGCCTCCCCCCACAGAGACGGCGTATTTTTGGGCCAGCCGAAGGCCAGGGATGGTTTTTCTGGTATCGAGCAATTTTGCTGAAGTGTGANGAATCAGGTCTGCATAGCGTCGAGTTATAGTAGCTGTTCCACTTAAGGTCTGCAGAAAGTTTAGACTAGTTCTTTCGGCGGTGAGGATGCTTGCCGCCTTACCCGAACAGGTGAACAGTTCAGTGCCTGCTGCTACGCTGGCACCTTCNTCGACCAGCCAGGTAATTTCGATGCCAGGGTCAACNTGCGAGATGACCTCGTCTACCCAGGGTTTNCCNGCAATAATCGCNTGTTGGCGTGTTATTACNGTTGCTTTTGCCTGTTGATGGTCGGCAATCAGCTTGGCGGTGACGTCGCCGCTGCCAACATCTTCTGCGAGAGCTGTTTTTACGGTATCAGTAATAAGGTTAAAAAAATTAATCGTCATGAGTTGATGGATAGTACTGTCGGATCAGTAGTTCGTTTCCAGATTGGCTAAATTCTACCTGACTAAGCGCGCTCATGCCTAACAGCACAGCNTGGCCCTGCATCCCGGGATTGATGGATGCAGCTACGTTTTCTAATACAATATCACCAATGGATAATTTTTTTATGCGAGTCCGATAGACCTTGACGGTGCCATTTGCCGTAACCGCTATAGCGCTTCTACCCTGTTTCAGTTCCAGTTTTTCGGCAATTCGCCGTGGAACAACCACATCGGTTGCCCCCGTATCGATGAGAAAGTCAGTGGTGCGGCCGTTGATTTCGCCTCTNGCGAGATAGTGTCCCTGGCGGTTTCTATCGAGGCGTACCAGCGTGTGGACCGCTGTCCTTTCCGANACCAGTNCCTGATTGGGNTGCATCTTTTTTTCTTCTGCCCGATTAAACCACATGGTAATGACAGCTAGTGTCAGCATCATTCCAGCGGCCATCATACCCTTGCCTATACGCGGTGAGCTCGACATTGNCTTCATTTCCCCTTCAGCTTCGTTTTATACTCAAAGATCATANCTATGACAGCGATAATACTTTGATAGTGGAGATCAGATCACACAAGNTGGTAAATGCAAAGTTTGTTGCATCTGCACATGCGGACGNGCGGCCCGGTGCGGAATTGAGTTTGATAGTTATTCATAATATCAGTTTACCGTTAGGGCACTTTGGAACACGATATGTTTCAGAATTGTTTACCGGCCAGATTGATCCCAGTCGCCATCCTGATCTTAAAGGATTGGCTGGCGTTAAGGTTTCCAGCCATTTATTGATAGATCGNAATGGGGCAACGACCCAGTTTGTAGAGTTTGATCGCAGAGCTTGGCATGCGGGTAGCTCAGAATTCAGGGGCAGAACGGCTTGTAATGATTTTTCCATTGGCATTGAACTGGCAGGAACCGATGATTCGGNGTACACCGATGNTCAGTATCAGGTGCTGTCAGCNATCTGCAAGGCTTTAATGATAGAATACAAAATCGGGGTTGAATGTATCGTTGGCCATAGCGATATTGCTCCAGGCAGGAAAACAGATCCAGGACCTGGATTTAAATGGCAAGCTTTCCGTGACACACTAGGGCCCTGATAAGTAACTATNAGATGAAAGAGGTGTTTCCTTTTGGAATTCCTGGCTGTCGCCATATTNGTTTTACTACAGCGGTATTGGTCCGGGCCTTTGCCTCTTTCAGGATCTATTAACGTCGCTGACTGGCTGGCTTTATCAGGTCGAATACCAGGATCGGAAACATTAATTTATATCGTTTCTGTGGGTATNCCNGCTGTTATTGTCTGGCTGATCGCAGAAAGTATCTCTGATACCNTACTGGGGCTGNTATATCTATTCNCCTGCATAGGGGTCTTGATGGCCTGTATTNACCGNGCTGATATNGCTGTANTGTTTGATCAAGCACATCAGGAGTTGCGGTTGCTGGATGATGAGCAGGACCTGATGTCGGCGGAAAACGGATTTGCTGAGCTGCAGANAGTTGTACACAGGCAACTCCATCTGGACGTGACAATTTACCTGTTCTGGTGTTTGCTGCTTGGACCCGCGGGTCCTATCTTATGCCTGTTTAATCGAATTTACTGTGATCAACTGGAAGCAGATTCTGACCTGGTGTTATCCGATGAACTGGCNTCCAGNTCTGTCGCGGAGAGGCCGCATACATTTCCAATGAAGGTTCAGTATTGGCTTGAATGGCCCCCAGCNAGGGTCAATATTATGATTATGATGTTTGTTGGTCAGTTCAATGCTGGCTGGAAGGTTTTGTCCGAGTCTTTGCTTGATTTTCAGAGTGCTGCCCTGGAGTGGCTGGTTCGAGCCTATCATAGTGGTGTTGTTCGANAGGACTATGATGGATTNCAGGATTTTAAAGCCAAGCAGGTTGCTTACCTCGATGAATGTGAACAGTTCCTCAATCGACAGTGCATGGGTTGGATAGGGTTTGCAGCAGTTTTTGCGATTTTTGATTAGCCNCTCACTGAAGGTCTGGAATGTTTCAGGCGCATTNGCCCTGGCCAGTCTGTTTTANGCTATGGCTGGGCTTGCTGNTTTGAAGACAGTGGATGATTCGAGNCAGGAAGTTGTCCTGTATGCTGCAGCAAAGAAGGTGGTCTCTCTGGCACCTCATCTCACTGANGTTTTATTTGATTTAGGGGTGCAGGATACCTTGGTTGGCACCTCGCGTTATTCTGATTACCCGGAGGCGGCTAAACATATTGATATCATTGCTGATGCATTCCAGATTAATGTGGAAGCAGTCATCGCCAGGCAGCCTGATCTGATATTNGCCTGGAGTTCCGGAGGCGATTCTCGGGCGTTGCTCAGATTGGAGCAATTGGGTTTCCCTGTTTATCGAAACGAAGCCAGAAAGCTGNCGGATATAGGCTCTACATTTGTTCGTCTGGGTACGTTATTTGACCTGAAAGACAGAGGGTTGGCTTTGCAGACCAGGTTTAGCAGGCAGTTACAGCGTGTTAAGCGCCAGTATGCCGACCATAAACTAANGCGTGTCTACCTGCAGATATCAGAGCGTCAGTTGTATAGTATCAACGATCATCACTTAATTGGCCAAGCGCTCCAGTTGTGCCATGCAACCAATATTTTTGGCAAAGAGGCGATGATGGTTGCACCGGTTTCAAAGGAGAGTGTGCTTGCCCGCAAACCGGATGTTCTTATCATTAGTAGCTCGCAGCGAGGGTTCTCAGAATCGTTGCGGATGTGGGGTCAGTTCCAGCAGTTCAGGGACAAAATAAGGTACGTTGATTCAGGGAAGCTATCTCGACCGTCCCTCAGAATGTTAGATGGTATCAAAGATCTTTGTCGGCAGATTCATCGCAGTGGAGGCTAGCTTCATCGCGTCGGCTAATCATCTCTTACCTTTTTGAGGTTATTATTATAAAATTGAGTGATTAATAAAGAACAGTTTTATGAATGATAAGAGCCAAGCCGATCCTGATCCGGAGGAAACTCAGGAGTGGCTCGATGCACTAACCTCGGTTCTAGAAACCCAGGGTGTCCAGCGCGTTCAGTATCTGTTGCAAAAGCTTTCAGTAAAGCTGACCGAAACTGGCACCCAGTTACCCTATGCTATAACCACACCCTATCGAAATACCATTCCTGTGCATCAGGAGGCCCGTATGCCCGGGGATTTGTTTATGGAGCGCAGCATTCGTTCTTTGATAAGATGGAATGCCATGGCAATGGTGATTCGGGCGAACCTGAAGGACGGAACCCTGGGCGGCCATATATCGACCTTCCAGTCCTCGGCAACCTTATATGACGTTGGATTCAATTACTTTTTCAGAGCCAATACGGCAGAGGCTATGGGCGACCTGCTCTATATCCAGGGACATAGTGCGCCCGGAATTTATGCCAGATCTTTTCTGGAGGGAAGGTTTTCTGAAGCGCAGTTAGATCAGTTTCGCCAGGAAGTTGATGGAAATGGTCTGTCATCCTACCCGCATCCCTGGCTGATGCCCGATTACTGGCAGTTTCCGACGGTGTCCATGGGGCTGGGACCACTGCAGGCTATTTATCAAGCGCATATCATGAAGTATTTGGGTAATCGAGAACTGGCGACGCCCGGAGATCGCAAGGTGTGGTGCTTTGTTGGCGATGGCGAAATGGATGAACCGGAATCCCTCGGTGCGATATCTTTAGCAGGGCGTGAGAAGCTGGATAACCTGATCTTTGTTGTGAATTGTAACCTGCAGCGTCTTGATGGGCCTGTCCGTGGAAACGGTAAAATTATTCAGGAGTTGGAAGGCGTGTTCCGGGGAGCGGGCTGGAACGTGATTAAAGTCATCTGGGGTCGGCAGTGGGATTCACTGTTTGAAAATGACAAATCCGGCATTATGCAGCAGCGCATGGATGAAGCAGTCGATGGCGACTATCAGAATTATAAGAGCCATGACGGAGCTTATGTCAGGGAGCATTTTTTTGGAGCTTATCCAGAACTGACAGAGATGGTAGCGCATCTGACCGATGAGCAAATATTCAGATTGAATAGGGGCGGTCATGATCCTTACAAAGTCTATGCCGCTTATGCATCCGCTGTCGGCCACAAAGGTCAACCTACTGTTATCCTGGCTAAGACAGTTAAAGGGTATGGATTAGGGCTGGCTGGTGAAGCACAGAATTTCACTCATTCAGTTAAAAAATTAGACACCAAAGCGTTACGTGTTTTCAGGGATCGATTCGATATTCCGATCAGTAATAAGGAACTTGAATCGATCCCTTATTATCGCCCGGCTGAAAATTCCAACGAGATACGCTATCTAAAAGAATGCCGGGCTAAGCTGGGTGGGCCCATACCCTCTCGGGTCAATGAATTTGATGGACTGGCTATTCCGGGTCTTGAGATTTTCGAATCTATTACAAGAGGCAGCGGTGGTCGTGAGATTTCGACCACCATGGCTTTTGTGCGGATTCTTTCAGCCCTGATTAAGGATGATCAAGTAGGACAGCGAGTCGTGCCCATCGTTCCCGACGAGGCAAGAACTTTCGGTATGGAGGGCATGTTCAGACAGTTGGGTATATATTCCAGTGTGGGCCAGCTTTACGAACCGGTTGATACCGGCCAGATTATGGCTTATCGGGAAGATGAGCATGGTCAGGTAATGGAAGAAGGCATTAACGAAGGTGGTGCATTTGCAGCCTGGCTTGCCGCTGCAACTGCTTATTCGAATCACAGCAGTACCCTCATTCCATTTTATATTTTTTACTCCATGTTTGGTTTTCAGCGCATCGGTGATTTGTGCTGGGCTGCTGGTGATCTCAGGGCGAGAGGGTTTCTACTGGGCGGTACTTCAGGTCGAACCACATTAAACGGTGAAGGCCTTCAGCATCAGGATGGCCAGAGCCATATCCTGGCAGGCACGATTCCCAATTGTATTTCTTATGATCCTGCCTACGCCTATGAACTAGCCGTGATTGTCCAGCACGGNATGCAGGTGATGTACGTTGANAAAGAAGCCAAGTATTTTTATATCACCGTTACCAACGAGAATTATGTGCAGCCAGAAATGCCTGAAGCATGCCAGAGCGGCATTATCAAGGGTATGCATCAGGTCAAGAAGAAAGCCGGTTCAAGCGGTAAAAAGGCGGTTCAGTTNCTTGGTTCNGGAGCAATTCTAAGAGAAGTTTTAGCTGCAGCGGAGCTGCTCCNAGAACGTTATGGTATCGACNCTGATGTCTGGAGCGTAACCAGTTTCAATGAACTAAAACGGGATGGTGATGATGTCGACAGGTGGAATCGTCTTCACCCTGANGTTAAACCGCGACGCACCTACGTGCAGGAGTGCCTGGCTGAATCATCCGACCCAGTGATAGCAGCCAGTGATTACCTGAAGTTGTATGCTGATCAGATCAGATCGCAGATAAGTAGTTCCTATACCGTGCTAGGNACAGATGGTTTTGGNAGAAGTGACACTCGCGCTAAATTGAGGTCTTTTTTTGAAGTCGATCGTTATTTTATCACGCTGGCAAGTTTAGACGCTTTGGCTCGCGAAAATGTGATTGATGTGAGCGTAGTAAAAACTGCATTGTCGGAGCTGGGCATTGATCCTNATAAATCAAATCCGGTTAGTACATGAGTGCAGATAAAGTCATTGCNGTGCCCGATGTTGGTGATGCTGAGCAAGTCGAAGTTGTGGAAATTCTGGTGCGTCAGGGTGACAGAGTTGAAAAAGACCAGNCACTGCTGGTACTTGAATCTGATAAAGCCAGCGTTGAAATACCCTCTCCTTTTTCGGGCATCATTAAACAATTCTTCATTGATGTAGGCGCGATAGTAGAGGAGGGGGATAAGCTGCTGGAACTGGGTGTCAGTCCAGAGGATGCAACTGAATCTGCCGCTGTTGAGGATCACACCCGCTCGGATGAATTAGCGCCTACCAAGAGCCCAGCGGGAAGTACAGGTGCCCCCTTGCATGATCAACCTGGGCCGGTACAAACCATCGATGCAACCCTCGGANATCAGATTGTTTCCCTGCGCATGCCGGACATGGGAGAAGTTGAATCGGCAGAAGTTACCGAAATAGTCTGTGCAGTTGGCCAGACTATTGCGGCAGAACAGATACTGCTGGTTATCGAAACAGATAAAGCCAGCGTTGAATTACCCTCGCCGTGTGCGGGTGTTATTGTGCGAATCCTGACGTCCGAGCAACAGTCTGTAGTCTCTGATGAATTGTTGATTGAGATTCGCACGCAGGAAGTAAACGATTCACGGTCAGATCGGAAGCCAGCGGCTAGCCAGAAGGATCAGCCGAAACGGTTGGAAGNTGCCGTAACAAAAGCACCNGCNACAACCGGCCAGAAGAAAGGACGAAATCGCCCTCAAGAGCAGCCCCTACACCAACAAACTAATCCCTCCAGCGCCGTGCAGGTACATGCGGGCCCAGCTGTGCGTAAATTAGCCAGAGAATTTGGGGTAAACCTTCAGCAGGTTGCAGGTTCGGGTAAGCGTGGTCGCATTGTCAAGGAAGACGTCCAGTTGTTTGTAAAAACCAGCTTCAATGCAGGTAGAACNCAGGTACAGGCCACGGAAAATCGGCCTTTACCCGATTTTTCAAAATTTGGATCGGTTAAGAAAGTAGCCCTGCCCAGGATAAGGCAGGTGAGTGCCAGGAATTTACAGCGCAGCTGGCAGACGATTCCCCATGTGACACATTTTGACGAAGCCGATATCACTGAATTGGAAGACTTCAGGAAGCTNACCAATAAAGAACAGGCGCCCGGCAAAACAAAACTGACGCTNTTGGCTTTTCTGATTAAGGCCTGTACGGTGGCTCTTCAAGCCTACCCAAGGTTTAATTCATCAATAGAACCAGATTATCAGCACTGGCTAGAAAAAGAATTCTACAATATAGGGATTGCCGTAGAAACGGACGCAGGTCTGGTAGTCCCGAATATTAAAAATGCAGACCGGAAGAGTTTGTCCGATGTTGCTGAAGAAGCAGCTTTACTGGCCGGTCAGGCTCGTCAGCGCAAGTTGTCACCCTTGGACATGCAGGGCTCCACGTTTACTATCTCAAGCTTAGGCGGCATCGGCGGGAGCGGCTTCACACCCATCGTCAGTGGCTACGAAGTTGCCATACTGGGGGTGGCCCGGGCTCAGATGAAGCCTGTTTACGAAGGTGACCTATTTGTNCCACGCTTGTGCTTACCTCTCGCCTTATCCTACGATCATCGAGCAATTGACGGTGCCGAAGCGGCGCGATTTTTGGTTCATCTGGGCGGCTTACTCAGTGATATAAGCAGCTTTAGACCCTAGCCTGTTTATTCTTGCTTCTGCCAGAGAACTTCGGCGGTCTGTGTCNCTTTCGCACAATACCGGGCAATTACAAAAAGGCAGTCCGAAAACCGGTTTAAGAATTGTAGACNGATTGGGTTGACAGCTTCTGCATCAGCCAGTACCAGGGCACGTCTTTCGGCTCGTCTGCAGACACTCCGAGTGAGATGGCATTGAGAGATTAGCACCGATCCGCCNGGTAAAATAAAATTCTCCAGCGGTTCCAGGTCATTGTTGAGCTNATCCAGAAANGATTCGATTGCTTTAANTTGACCGTTGTTTATTAANGTATACCCTGGGATAGACAACTCTCCACCCAGATCGAAGATGCGATGTTGATGATTTCTGAGGAAGTCAATNACGGGTGNTAACTGGGTATTTTCTTCTTTNTTTAGTAATTCGATCAGTAAACCCAGNGAGGAATTTAGCTCGTCAACCTCGCCNATTGCTTCGATTCTAGGGTGAGTTTTGTTAACTCGAGAGCCGTCTCCTAAGCCAGTCGTGCCCTGATCTCCGGTACGGGTATAGATTTTTGATAGTCGCTTTCCCATTATCTTGCTCGACTCGTTGTGCCAGAGTAGAATTTCTGAGCACAGTTTACGATATTGTCACAGTTCCTCCCAGCCCTATTGCAGCATAGNCAGTNTNGCTANTTTAAAGGTTCAGGGTTTGCAGTTGGNTCGTGCTTCAAGGATGTTCAGAAGCGGATAGTGCTGTTNGATTATCTGACTNCTCGGTTTAATAATGTATTCAAAANAATAATTCACAGGAGTCTAGCGTTGCCATCATTTGATATTGTTTCAGAAGTTGATCTTCAGGAAGTTCACAATGCGGTGGATCAGGCTAATCGGGAATTGTCTACTCGATATGATTTTCGCGGCGTTACAGCAGAGTTTATTCGACAGGGAAGCGAGGTGCAGTTGACGGCGCAGGCCGATATTCAACTGGATCAGATGATGGATATTCTGCGCGGTAAACTGATAAAGAGAGGTGTTGATCCTAAAGTGATGGACGTGGCAGATCCTGCGGCGAGCGGTAAATTACTGCATCAGNTTGTTCTCTTGCGCCAGGGCATTGAGAGNCTGTTAGCCAAGAGAATTGTTAAGTTGATTAAAGATCAGCGTTTNAAAGTTCANGCAACCATTCAGGGAGAACAGGTCAGGNTTACCGGTAAAAAGCGGGACGACCTGCAGAAGGTAATCAGCTTTTTAAANGAAACTGAACTAGATNTTCCCCTCCAATACCAGAATTTTAGAGATTGACTTGAATTTGTTTGCGGGGGTCAGGTGAACTGGATTGAAGCCTTCAANGTCTATGGCAGACCNCGTGTACGATCGATGGTTTTTCTGGGGTTCTCAGCAGGNCTGCCNTACTTACTGGTATTTTCTACGTTAACTGCCTGGCTTCGTGATGAGCAGNTTAGTCGATCTGCCATCGGATTTTTTGCTTGGGTTGGTATGATTTACTCAATTAAGGTGTTCTGGGCGCCGGTGGTNGATGGTTTGAGACTACCAGTATTGCAAACCTGGTTAGGGCAGCGACGCAGCTGGATATTTTTAGCACAGATGGGCATTGCTCTGGGACTGTGGGGCATGACCCTGGCAGGACCTGAATCACTACTGATACTATCTTTAGCCGCCCTGGTGGTTGCCTTTTCATCGGCAACTCAGGATATTGCAATCGATGCATTTAGGATTGAGTCGGCTGAACCCAGTCTGCAGGGTGCAATGTCAGCGGCCTATATNCTCGGTTATAGGATTGCCTTGCTGGTAGCTGGGGCAGGGGCCCTTTATCTGGCGGAATTTTTTGATTGGAATATGGCATACCGGCTTATGGCNTGCCTGATGNTGTTAGGNATGGTGACTATATTATNGGTGGCAGAACCAGTCAGANAAGCGAANGNAAGGGCGGAGAATAACAACTTCAGTGGTATTCATGAGTNNAAAGANTATTTTGGTAAGCCTAGGTCTGGTAAGGGCANGCTGAGCNGAGTTTTCGCCTCCTATTGGGACCCTNTATTGGATTTTTTNCATCGTAANGGCAGGNTTGCTTTTTTTCTNNTGCTGNTGATTGGCTGTTACCGTCTTAGCGATATTNCCATGGGTATTATGGCAAATCCNTTTTATCTGGATCTTGGATACAGCAAGGTTGAAATTGCTAACATAGCCAAGGTATTTGGTTTTGTAATGTCCATCGGTGGTTCTGCCCTGGGCGGNATTCTGGTCGTCAAGTGGGGTATTTTAAAGCCCTTGCTGCTGGGCGCGGTTCTGGTAGCGNCTACTAATTTACTGTTTGCTGGATTGGCGCTCATTGAACCGGATTGGATTCATCTTGCTATCGTCATCAGTGCCGATAATTTAAGTGGGGGATTAGCGGCAACGGCGTTCATAGCTTANCTGTCCAGCCTGACCAATACGGCCTACACTGCGACACAATACGCNTTATTCAGTTCGTTGATGACTTTACCTGGTAAGTTTGTAAGTGGTTTTTCGGGTTTGCTAGTTGACGCTTCGGGTTACGCTGTTTTCTTCACAGGNGCAGCCCTGATTGGCTTACCTGCAATTATTCTTGTGGGNCTGTTGATCAGAAGGGAGAGATTAGTACAGCGTTAATGCCATTGACGGAACAGGGCGCCATGGNATAGCTATTCATGAAATAGCTATTAAAGNTGTTTCATCGATGGGTTAATTGATCCGTGGCCATTGTNGAGCAGATTTGGGCGTCCGGTCGCGCCTTACTTACAGNTTCCAATGGTGCATTTTAAGAGATACTCGGTTATCGNGGCAGCTGACGTTCTCGTCTTCAAGTCTGGCGGCCTGCGCCAGGGAATTTGGGTTTGTAATTCTACCGCCACCATTTACAACCCTGTGCCAGGGCAGAGAAGAGCCGTGGGGTAAATTTGCCAGAAGGTGTCCTACNAATCTGGCNTGACCTGGGATTTCTGCCAGGGTCGCGATCTGCCCATAGGTTGCAACTTTGCCATAGGGAATCTGAGCNATAACNCTCCAGACAGCTTTTCTATTTTCAGTTGATTGCTTCATAAGGTCGGGTTTATCGNCGAGATTTTTATCAGNTAGCGCTTCCGAAGGGTTATTTTGAGCNCAGTGGTATTGCCGGATAGTCCTGAGGCAGGGATATTTNCAGGGTTGTTTTTCTGGCTTGCTAAGGCTTGCATAGCNTAGATATCCTTNTCAGGTNCTAGTTCAGGANATTCTTTCAANAAAATATAGCACTCTACCCTTGACTCTGCTAAATCTGCCCCTATTATTAGCACTCCCTTAGGGAGAGTGCTAGAACCTCTGGTTCGATGAGTTCGTTGAGTTCTCTGAAGACAGAGGCTAGCTGGGTTTAATTTTAATTAGGTATTAGCAGAAAACTGCTGGTGATGACCTAGNTTAGGAGAAAAGAATGAGTATTCGTCCATTACACGATCGAGTGCTGGTACGGCGCCTGGAAGAGGAAACGAAATCAGCAGGGGGGATTTTTATCCCTGATTCTGCTGCCGAAAAACCTTCTCAAGGTGAGGTTCTAGCGGTAGGACCAGGTAAAAAATTAGATAATGGTGATGTCCAGGCAATGGATCTCACGGTTGGCGATAAAGTGCTATTTGGCCAGTATGCGGGTAGTGCGGTNAAATTAGACGGTGAAGAACTTCTCATCATGAGTGAAAGTGAAGTTTTTGGTGTCGTTGGTTAAGCCAATAGNTTAAGTGTACTAGTAACTATATTAGATAAAAGGATTAAGTAATATGACAGCTAAAGATGTGAGGTTTGGTGATTCAGCGCGTCAACGCATGCTTGCGGGCGTTAATGTCCTCGCTGACTCAGTCAGGGTGACGCTTGGACCCAAGGGTCGAAACGTTGTTTTAGATAAGGCATTTGGTGCGCCTACAGTCACCAAGGATGGTGTTTCTGTAGCCAAAGAGATCGAATTGAGCGATAAGTTCGAGAATATGGGTGCGCAGATGGTCAAGGAAGTGGCTTCGCAAACATCTGATGTTGCCGGAGACGGCACCACTACAGCCACAGTATTGGCCCAAGCCATACTTAATGAGGGNCTGAAGGCGGTTGCNGCCGGAATGAACCCCATGGATCTCAAGCGCGGTATTGATAAAGCAGTGATTGCTGCTGTCGACGCCGTGCAGGCACTGGCTGTTCCATGTACCGATTCCAAAGCGATTGCNCAGGTAGCCAGTGTCTCGGCTAACAGTGATTCGCAGATCGGAGATATTCTTGCCGACGCTATGGATAAAGTAGGAAAAGAAGGTGTTATNACCGTAGAAGAAGGTAGCGGTCTCGAAAACGAACTGGACGTTGTCGAAGGCATGCAGTTTGATCGAGGCTATTTGTCACCTTACTTCATCAATAATCAAGAGAATATGAGTACGGAATTAGAAGANCCTTATATTCTCCTGTTTGACAAGAAAATCTCCAACATANGGGACATGCTGCCGGTACTGGAAGCGGTCGCTAAATCAAGCCGACCTCTTATGGTAATCGCAGAGGACGTCGAGGGTGAAGCTNTGGCAACGCTGGTTGTTAACAACATGCGTGGAATTGTAAAAGTTNCTGCCGCGAANGCACCTGGCTTTGGTGATCGAAGAAAAGAAATGCTGCAGGATATTGCTATCCTTACAGGCGGCACGGTTATTTCTGAAGAAGTNGGCTTATCGCTGGAAGGTGCTACCCTGGAAGATCTGGGTCAGGCTAAGCGTGTGACGCTGACTAAAGAGAATTCTACCATTGTCGATGGTTCCGGAGATTCAACTGATATCGAAGCCCGGGTTAAGCAAATTCGTGCCCAGATTGAAGAAACCTCATCTGACTACGACCGTGAGAAACTGCAGGAACGAGTGGCCAAGCTGGCTGGTGGTGTTGCAGTGATTAAGGTCGGTGCTGGATCTGAAGTTGAAATGAAAGAGAAAAAAGCAAGAGTAGAAGATGCGCTTCATTCCACTAGAGCTGCGGTCGAAGAAGGTATCGTGCCTGGCGGAGGTGTTGCGTTGATTCGTGCTTTGGCAGCGGTAGAAGCTGTTTCAGGTGATAACGNAGACCAGGACGTCGGTGTCAAGATATGCCTTAAGGCTATGGAGTCACCAATAAGGCAGATTGCAGAGAACGCTGGAGCCGAGGGCTCGGTTGTTGTCGACAAGGTTAAGAAGCAGTCTGGCAATGAAGGTTACAATGCAGCGACGGATGAGTATGGCGATATGATTGAATATGGGATTCCTGATCCTGCCAAAGTCACACGAACNGCGCTACAGGCAGCTGCTTCAGTTGCAGGTTTGATGATCACAACAGAATGTATGGTTACTGATNNGGTTGAAGATACACCTGCTGCTGGTGGTGGCGGTGGTATGCCTGATATGGGCGGCATGGGTGGTATGGGTGGTATGGGCGGTATGATGTAAACCATCCCATGGATAAAAGCCCCGCTGTTATGCGGGGTTTTTTTTNGCAATCAATAATGGTGCAGAATAAGGTTCCAACCTTTGTTTTGGGNCATGATGCTTAAAAAATTTTTCCTGGATATATNCCCGGAAGAAATGCAGAGATATTATCNGGGTGAAGCGAGCAATGNGGTNACGATAGCAGATGACCAGACCCNGTTGCAGTTCCCTGCTAAAGTTATANGTCAGTTCGTNACTGCAGATGGCGTGAAAGGCCGTTTTNAAATTGAATATGNTAGATATTCAAAGCTTATCGGGATTTCGAAGTTGAGTTGATGGTTAGGATTAGTTTTTGGGTTTTTGTTTAGCCCGAAATTGCTATAGTATCGGTTCTATTGTTCTTTATAAGTATTGAAAAAGAACGACGGGNATAGAAGTAACTAAATTAGAGGATAGAAAAGATGGACACTTTATTTTCCATGGACGGCGTTAATTATTTGTTTCGATGGGGTCACTTCCTGGCCGGTATCACCTGGATAGGCCTGCTCTATTATTTTAATTTTGTGCAGACGGAATACTTCAAAGAAGCGGACGGCGAGCATCGTTCCGGCGCCATACAGAAATTAGTCCCCAGGGCCTTATGGTGGTTCAGATGGGGTGCTGCATTNACCTTCCTCACNGGGCTTTATCTGCTTTATGTACTGCATGGAGCATGGACCTATGATATTGCCGTTGGCGCGACTTTGGGTACGCTCATGGCGTTTAACGTCTGGTTTATTATCTGGCCAAATCAACAGATTGTTATTGCCTCGGCGACGCAGGTTGCAGGCGGCGGTGAGCCGCTGGCAGAGGCAGCATCTGCTGCGCCTAAAGCAGGGCTGGCATCGAGATCAAATACCTTGTTCTCTATTCCAATGCTGTTTTTCATGGGGTCTTCGGCCCATATGCCGACGTCGATGTTGTTAGATGAGGTGTCTACCTCGACCGCCAGCCTCATTGCTGTTTTTGTGATTATATTAGCGCTGGAAATCAATTCGATTCGNGGNCAGTTGGGGCCAATGGCTTCAGTTAAGGGTGTTATTCATTGTGGCCTGTTATTGACAGCGGTCCTGTATGGATTGATGGTGTTGTTGTAAATTCGTANTGAAGGGCAATCTCAGNCAGGGCCCTATGGGCCCTGTTTTTTNAAGAAAATCACATGAANCAAGACAGCAGAAACCACGNTATTCTACCTTCTATTAAACCAGANGCTGATGAAGTCTCTTCCTATAGAAAGAGCGGTCGTTCAGACGCGCCCAAGCAGAGTAGCTTTAATGGCATACTGGTTTTTGTCTTGTTTTTGATGGTGATCGTCATGGGTTTTGGCGGTTATGTACTGTATGAAGTTCAGAAAAAACTAGTCGAGGCCAATGCGCTATTGTCNANGGGCCAGGAGAGCATCCTGGAACTGGAAGGCCGGCTTGCTGCCACCGGTACTGATGTCTCCAAAACTTTGCAGGAGATGCAGGATCAGTCAGAGACCAATATCGTTGAAATAGACAANCTATGGGCTGTGGCCTATCGNCAAAATAAACCCAGAATTGACTCGTTAGCCCAGGATCTGGAGAATTCGACTACTAGTTTCAAAGCCCAGCTTGATCCNATTGCAAGTGCAGTGGCAGGNTTCTCGGGAAGTCTGGATTCAGTCAGCAAGGGCCTGATNGAGCTTGAAAATGGCCTGGTNACGGGTTCAAAGGAGCAGGCCACAACCATTGCTCTGCTCAATCAGAGGCTTCAGGATCANACGGATCTGGCGGAGACCTATAGGCGTAGTGTCGATNTGCTNGGCAAGCAATTGAAAGAGGCCAGATTGGATATTCGTTCTAATCTTGAATATAGGGCGCGTCATAATACCGAAGTGCTGGAGATGAAGCGACAATTGCAAGCACTCAGTGCCCATCGTATGGATTCATNCAANCCTACCCCCTAGTTTTAGTTGTCAGCCCAATTACTGAGAACGCTGATGGGGATGAGTTGGTTTCGGTGCTTGACGATAACGCCGTCCTGAGAAATTGAATGTAACTTGAGGTTNTTGGATATTTGATCGCCTTCTCTGAAGCGTTTACCATCGATAACTACCATCCTGAGCGAGCTATCGTCGGCATANATATGGCTGGAAAATTTAATATTATTGATTGAGATGTTCGANGATAAAAGGCCTTCCGGTTGNCCTGGNCGTGATGTCTTAGCTCGTTGCGGGCTTGGCTGCAGGGCTAAGTTTGATTGTGGTTTCGGANNAGTATCGGTGGAACCGGCNTTGCCTGTTCCCCGGTTTGGGTTTGCCGATGTAATTTCCCTTCTTTCANACTGTTCGACTGGNNTACGCCCNTTTCCTGAAGGGACTGCAGGGGTGTTCTGACTGNTTGCGCTGGGGGTGTTATCTGAGGTAAACCAAAACACGAAAAGAAGATTGATTGTCACTAGTAGAANGCCAACCGTTGGCCAGAGCCATCGATTGTTGCCAGTACTGTTCNGATCAGATCTTAAATGTATGGTATTGAGTCCTGGNGTCTTATGTTGTTTCTTTTCTTCTTCAGATTTATTGAGAGCGTCCAGGATATAAGACATTAGCTGTTACCCCCAGTCAATNTAGGCGTATTGCTATCGTNNTCATCATTTATCTTGATCCAGGTTTTTACGCCTGCTATCCCATCTGGTGTTAATCCAGATGATAGTTGAAACTGTTTCACCTTAGATTCCAGTTCGCCATCAAAGATATAACCTGCAGAGAGCACCAGGGGCTCNGCGTTAATCAAGGCAAGGCGATTCACCAGCCAGTCTATTGCAGGTCCACGATCACCNNTGGATAAGGGTCCTTTGTAGGCTGGCGGCGCACGCCATAGCAAGGTAAAGTTCCCATCCCAGTTATCGATAAACTCGAGGATTGGCATGTCGTATGTTCGAGTTCCTGCTTTTAACGAGGCGCTACCCTTATCGAGAGACTTCANGGTGAACCATTGATTTCTTAGTCGAATGACNACCGGTCGGTTGAAGTCGTTCATCTCGTTCAAACCGGTAATACTGGAATAGCAGAATAAACCGATTGTTTCTGCCGTCTGACAAGATGCTGTGACGTTCCGGGTGAACCCCACCCCCCAGATGCTGAGTAGATCACTNAGCGCGGCANCGAGGGTTTCATGGCCGAGAAACTGNTNCGCTGACGGGCCTGATTTGTNGTCCAGAACGGCTTCCTGCCGATCGATTCCTGNCNCGCTGGTAGGGTCCCCAGACGCAGTTGAGNTCGTTGCCCTTTGGGCTGAATTGTCTCTGGGATCAATTGCNGTCAGAGGTGCTGCCGNAGTGGGCAGGCTTNGGACAGGTTGGTTCACAGTAGGTTCCNGCGAACCTGGATGGCTANTGTTGCCTACTNGCTGTTGTGGAGGCTCNTGATGGGTTCCAGNATAAATGAACATTAATATTGTAACGAACAGCGCCGTAGTGGATGCGATGGCGGCATATTGCCAGTTAATCCTGATCGCAGGCCGATAGCCCAGGATTTCTTTAGCCGCTTTTTTAACGATGCCAGGGGATACCTGTATCTCGCCCTCAGAATAGGCTCCCAGCAAGGACCGATCACAGATCAGATTGATCACCCGGGGAATACCAGAACTGATTTTGTATATNCGATTAATTGCCGAGTTAGGAAAGAAAGTCCCTTTGGCACCTGCAACAACCAGCCGATGCTTGATATAAGCAGCGATTTCATTCCTGTTCAGCGCATCAAGATGGAACCTCGCGGTAATTCTCTGGGAAAGCTGGCGTAACTCAGGCTTTGCCAGGATGGTTAATAATTCAGGCTGACCGAGCAGTATTATTTGCAGTAGTTTTNGCTGATGGGTTTCAAGGTTGGTCAGCAGGCGGAGTTGCTCGAGTACTTCAATGGACAGNTTTTGTGCTTCATCGATGATCAGAACCGTTCTTCTATCCTTACTGTGGGCATTCAAAAGGTAGGCATTAATCCGATCAGTTAGGACNTTGATACTGGCTTTTTTTGGATACTTTATGTTCAAGTCATCGCAGGCTGCGGCAAGTAATTCCACGGCAGTCAGTTTAGGGTTAAGGATAAATGCAGTATCGACTTTCTNNGGTATCTGATCCAGCAGGCAGCGACANACAGTCGTTTTCCCCGTGCCGACTTCACCGGTNAACAGGATGAACGCGCCGTCACCTTGAATACCATAGGTTAGATGTGCCAGGGCATCGCGATGNCTGTCGCTCATGTANAGGTACTGGGGATTCGGNGCTATGGAAAAAGGTGATTCTTTNAGTCCGAAATAGTCGTTATAAATAGCCGTCAATAGGTTGCCTCCGTGATCACAGCAGCATAGCCTCCAGACTATNGTCCTAGCAACTCAGAGAGCAAATTATCTTTGTTTTGCCAGCGATCTGCAATCCAGTGCTGGGTTGCTTTGGCTGATGATATGGAATTGGCGCTAATTTCAGCCGGTACCGGGATTTGATCTATAGTGAAGAAAATTTCCGGCTTATGGCCACACAAGAATTCAAAGAAAGTAGGGGTTCGCTGTTTGTATNCGATAGTGATGTCGAGGATCGAATCCAGATGGTCCTTGAGTGAGTCAACGACCATAGCGGCNCCACCGCTTTTGGGTTTTAGTAGGCGTCGGTAGGGGGANTTTTGCTTTTCCTGTTTTTCTTTTGTGAATCGGGTGCCTTCAAGGAAATTTAGCACCGAGACGGGTGTGAGCTTAAATTTCTCTGCAGATTTGAGTGTAGTTGCCAGATCCNTGCCTTTGAGATGAGGGTTTTTCCTTAGCTTCTCTCTGGANTATCGTTTCATGANAGGGAAATCTAACACCCACCAGCACAGACCAATAATAGGTGTGTAGATTAATTCCTGTTTGATGAAAAATTTGAGGAAAGGAATTTTCCGGTTCAGTATCCGCTGTAATATTAGAATATCTGTCCAGCTCTGGTGGTTACAGATGACCAGATACCAGCGATCTCGGCTTAGCTCGGGTTCTCCTGTCACAGTAACCGTCAGGTTTTGGAATGTATNTATAATGATATTATTGACACTTATCCAATTTTCAGCTGCAGCCATCGAAAATCGCGTGCAGGCCGGCTCATAAGAGGCTGGCAGAAGAGCACGAACCAGTGCGGTGANATAGAGNGGAATNCAAAAAAATGAAGTGTTGAAAAATATTAACACCAGACTCAGGCAACCTTTAGCTGGACCCGGNAAAAATCTAAGCACATTTATCTCCCGTCATTTGGCAAGCATAATAGGCTGGATGCTTGCATCGCTATTTTGTCAGATTGGGCTGAAGATGACTATTGATTCGGTGACCAGCTTCCACGGCAGGATCACCTCGGGGGNCACATCAGCCCTGCCTTGAAAAGACNGCAGGNTTGTTATCTTGTGCAAACCTGAATTCATNTAAACCTANATATATTTTCTGCGCTNTTNGTTAGCCCACTGAATTTGTTCANCAGGGTCGAGGCGACTATTGTCAGGCCTGCTGATAAAATCAGTAACTGTATTTGTTTCGGACGTGTTTACGTANGNNTAGTNGGACTAGTAANAGATGACTGTATTTAAAAATATACTTGGAGACCTGAGNGCTCAGCAGTTTTTGCAGTCGCACTGGCAGCGCAAGCCCTTGATGGTGCCGNGCGCGTTTGCCGGGTATTCATCTCCGATATCTGCTGATGAACTGGCTGGCCTTTCNCTGGAGCCCGATGTGGAATCCAGGGTGGTTCTNGGCGCTGNTCCTNCTGGGCCATGGCAGGTGCAGCACGGNCCATTTCAAGAAGCTGATTTCAGCAGGTTGCCTGAAAGCGCATGGACTCTAATAGTGCAGGCAGTGGATCTCTGGGTGCCTCAGGTAAAAGAGTTGNTATCCCATTTTAGTTTTCTCCCTCCTTGGCGNTTTGATGATGTNATGATCAGCTACGCTCCGGTTGGCGGCAGTGCCGGACCGCATTTTGATGAGTACGATGTTTTTCTTATACAGGTTGAAGGCAGTAAACGCTGGCAGCTAGGGCAAATCGAAGACGACAACCCACCTTTACTTGATAATTCCGATTTGAGGATTGTGAAGAATTTTCAGCAGACACAAGAGTGGCTGCTTGTCCCNGGAGACATGCTTTACCTGCCCCCCAGGTTGAGTCACTGGGGCATTGCCGAAACCGAGGGAATGACTTTTTCTGTTGGCTTCCGGTCACCGAGTTTGGCTGAGCTTCTGGCGGACCTGGCAATAGAGTTNTCNNCAGGAAATAATGATATNTATTACAGAGATCCACAACTCAGCGTGGATATGGCCGATGAACGAATCCATCCGGCTTTTATTCAACAGGTACAGGCATTGCTGGGACAGCTTCTCAGCGATGATAGNCTGATGGAGGATTGGTTTGCCCGGGTTATGACTNCGCCGAAATACCCAGGTTTGGAAAAACTGACCAAAGAGTTGCGCAAGGCCCGGATTGATGGTCGTCTCTATCACAACGGCGATATTGTTANTTAGCACTGCTAACCCNGATAATAGAGCCGCTCAGGAGNCCGATCTGGCCTGACGTTTAGGCTGACNTTAAAGCCATATTCAGGTCAGTTTTGAAGCCAGGCCGATCACTATTATATGACCGTGATGACACGAACGAACCGGTTGGGCCGGAAAGGGCGGGTTGAACCGTTAGCTGGTTTATCGCAACCACAGGCAGCAGAAACTGATCACAGCAACACCTATCAGGTTGAGGATAAAGCCTTCTTTAGCCATGGTTCTGGTGGTGAAATAGCCGGTACTGAACATGATAGTGTTGGGCGCTGTTGCTACCGGCAGCATGAAAGCACAGCTTGCGCTCATAGCAGCAGGGACCATAAGTAGGGTTGGATCTAAGTTTGCACCTAATGCTGCTGCTGCCAGAATGGGTAACATGAGGGTTGTTGTTGCAGTATTGCTGGTCATTTCTGTCATAAAAGTGATGGTAAAGCAGATCAGGCATACGACTAGGATAATGTTCATTGATGCTATAGCNGAGAGCCATTCGCCCAGCATGCNTGAGAGTCCGGACTCTACAAAAGCGGTGGCAATGGCGATGCCTCCGCCAAATAGAATCAGCATTCCCCAGGGAATCTTGTTTGCCGTTTCCCAGTCCAGAAGTCTTGCGCCTTTGCCATCNGGGACAAGGAACATACAAACTACAGCGAGCATGGCGACACTGGCATCGTTAGCGCTGGAGACACCAAACCAGTCACTCCAGCCGCCAAAGGGTTGGCTTCGGGTTATCCATGCCAGTGCCGTCAGCGAAAAAATCAATAGGACCCGNTTCTCGGAAGAAGTCCAGTTGCCTACCTCGGGGAGATCAAAGTTGCCCTTATAGTGGAGGTTTCTGGTTATCCAGATAGCNGTCAGTGGNAGCATCAGTAAAACCACAGGGATACCCCAGGACATCCAGGTTAAAAAGCCGATTTCGCTTCCCATGTTAATTTCATAAACTTCNCTGAACACCAGATTAGGNGGTGTTCCAATGGGCGTGCCGATACCGCCGATACTGGCGGCATAGGCAATACCCAGAAGTAAGGGCACGGCCATGGCTTTATCATGGGACTTCTCTAGGACAGCTAGTGCTACCGGTAGCAGCATCAACGTTGTGGCAGTATTAGAAATCCACATGGATAGGAAGGCCGATGCTGCCATAAAACCAAATACCAGGCGTTTACTGCTCTGTGATCCGAAAGCATTTACCATGGTCAGCGCGATACGCCGGTGNGCGCCGCTTTTGGCCATTGCTGTAGACAGGATAAANCCACCCATGAGCAACAGAACCAGCGGACTACCATAGGCTGTGCCGACCTGAGAAGGGGATAAAATACCAAAAAAGGGTAGCAATGCCAGGGGAATCAATGATGTGATGGGAATGGGAATTGGTTCGAAGATCCACCAGATCGCGGTCCACATGGAAATAGCCGCGGTCATCCTTATTACCGTGGGTATATCCCAGANCCCTAATGTGGTGTATAACAGCAGGGCCAGNAGTGGCCCTAAAAGGCTGAACAGAATCTTGGAGGATACTGTAAATGAGGTTTTTGGAGATTCTTCGNATGTCATATGGGTATTCGTTGTGANATTGGCTANGGANCAATTCTGCTTGTCATGCTAGCGAGAATACCATGAAAGATACCCTTTTTTGGTATGATTTAGAGACAACCGGCCTTGATTCGATTCTCGACCGCGCNATACAGTTCGCTGGTATCAGAACTGACCTGAATTTAGAAATCATCGCGGAGCCAGTTAATATNCTGTCGTCGTTATCTGACGACATTTTGGTAGACCCTGAGGCGATTTTAACNACGGGTATTGATATNGAGACCTTACAGTGCGACGGTCTGATTGAATTCGATTTTTTAAACCGGATTATGNCCGAGTTCATGGANCCGCAGACCTGCGTGGCCGGNTATAACAACCTCAGTTTTGATGATGAATTTATTCGTCAGGCGCTATACCGCAATTTATTTGATCCGTATGCCAGGGAATGGCAGGGTGGAAATTCTCGCTGGGATGTCATGAACCTGATGAGAATGGCTCATGCCTTGCGTCCGCAGGGCTTTTCCTGGCCGAAAAAGGNCGATGGAACAACCAGNTTCAGGCTTGAGCATCTGGCTGCTGNTAATGAGATNGGTCACGAACAGGCGCATGATGCCTTATCGGATGTATTTGCTACAGTGGGNNTCACTAAGAAGCTTCGCCAGGTTCAGCCAAAGCTATTCGACTTCTTTTTCAATCTCCGTAGTAAATCTTTTGTTCTGAACCAGTTATACCCCCTGAAAAAGCAGATGATAATTCATGTGGCGGCGCATTATCCTGCTTCNCGGGNACACATTGGCGTGTTACTGCCAATAGCAGCACATCCGGTTAACCGTAACAGTATNATTTGNGNTGATTTACTGNTTCAGCCCGAGTTTCTGCTGGGACTCACCTCGGCCCAGATTCAGCAAAAACTNTTTGATGGNAAGGGCGAACAAAGTAGNGGCAACAGACCGGGTCTGCAATCCCTGCAGATAAATCGGTGTCCGGCGATAGCGCCCATGGCAACACTTTCAGCTGCGAGAGCGGATTCTTTGGGAATTGATNTAGCGTTATGTGCCGAGCGTCAAANGCTATTACAGAATTCGGCNGGCCTGGTCGAAACGGTAACGGAGGTGTTTGCCANCCAGTCCAGAGATANNGAGGTGGATCCTGACTTTATGCTCTATGGAGGCGAATTTTTTTCGAATNAGGATACCAGTCGNATGGCTGAGGCTCGTGGTCTTGGACCCAATTGCACGCAAATATCAGGTCATTTTGATGACGGCAGACTGGATGAATTGCTTTTTCGGTTTAAAGCTCGAAACTTCTGCAGTGAACTCGATGACGACCAGAAACTGCGGTGGCACAGTTTTAAGCAGGACCGATGGCAACAGCAGAATCGAATTGGAGACTACTANCAGCGTACCCAGCATTGCCTTGCCGAAAACAANGCCAATAATGCNCTTGAAAGTCTGATTCGGCGTTTGTTATGGCAGGCTAAGCAGATCGATCTCGATCTGCTTAGCCGCTAGCTGTTGCANACAACGATGGTGGTTAAAAATAGGCGCNAGTTTCCTTATTGACAGACTCAGGACTGACAGGCTCAGGGTTCCGAGATGCTACTGATTGAAATCGGTTTTACATCACAGGTAAANGCATTCAGGGCCTGCTGTAACAGATAGGCATCNTTGACACCTGCCAGTTCNCGAATGGAGTGCATGGCAAAGGTAGGTACACCCAGATCGATGGTTTTAACGCCGATTGTCTTNGCTGTGATAGGNCCAATGGTACTACCACAGGCCAGATCGGTTCGGGTAACAAATTTCTGGCTTGGGATNTCTGATTTACGGCACAGGGTAAGGAAATAAGCCATAGTTTCGCTCGATGTGGCATAGCGCTGGTTAGCATTTATTTTTATAACCGGACCNCTGTTAAGTATAGGACCATGNTGGTTGTCGTGTTTCGATGAAAAATTAGGATGAATGCCATGGGCATTGTCTGTTGAAATCAACATCGATTTAGCAAGCGCTCTTAACCTTTTTTCAGCATTNGGCATNATTCTCTGGAGAATATCTTTGAGAAAACTTCCTTCAGCACCTGCNGCTGATGCACTGCCCACTTCCTCGTGATCATTGCATACGATCAGGCTGGTAATACTCGAATCAGCCTGTTGCAATGCTTCACAGGCAATATAACAGGACAGAAGNTTGTCGAGCCTTGCACTGGCTATGAAGTCCTGATCATGGCCGACGATGGCAGGCGCCTGGGTGTCATAGAGGCTCAGATCCCAGGACAAAATGTGAAGGAGTTCAACGCTCGGGTATTGGCAACGGACCTGNGCCGCCAGCAATGTACTAAATTGATNGTCTGACTGGTTAATAATGGGTGGGATATCCGTCTGTGCGTTGACTTTGCGTTTGTTGTTAGCTTCTNTGTCCAGATGGATAGCCAGGCTGGGTATGGTTGCGATGGGCCTCTCAAAATCGATCAGGCAATTAATAATAGCGCCNGCTTTGTTTTCAATTGTGACCCGTCCCGCAACGCTGAGGTCTCTGTCAAACCAGGGATTGAGCAATGCCCCACCNTACACCTCTACACCAATCTGGTGGTAGTTGTGTTCNGATAGGTCAGGTGTCGGTTTNACTTTCAGACAGGGGCTGTCGGTATGGGCGCCGATCATTCGAAGGCCGGTCTCGTCGGGCGCCTGTTCNCCTATGTAGAAGCCAATAATGGATGATTGATTGCGGGTAACAAAGTATCCACCGGGCTCCAGGTGCCANTTATCTTCTTCTTTGAGTTGTCTGAAACCCNGCTCACTGAGCCGATTGGAAATCTGCTGAGTGGCGTGNAAAGGTGTCGGTGAATCCTTAAGGAATTGCAAGAGCCCCTGATTGAATTGTGTTTGTTCCATAGCTGTAATTTATATCATCCTGTGAGCAGAGGATTGTAACAGTGAAAACGGGATTACGGCATTACCTGATATGATTTGCAATTATTGTGTAACTCAGCATAAAATNAANCAGCGCCGATTTGACTATCAGCTTGCGGGCGCTTTAAGAAATTCCGCTAAAGCGTTCTGACCCGCTTTAATGGCGGGTTTTTTTTTTGCTTGGAGAAAGGCCATGGGGTTTTCGTCTGAAATTCTACATGCGGATAGGCGATTCGAAATTGAGCATGGTTCGGTACATAAGCCGATCCACACATCGGTAGCTTATACCTATAATGATTCAAGAGAATTGGCCCGAGTGTTTCAGGGAAAGCAGGCAGGTTATAGCTACGGCAGGCAAGTCAACCCAACTGTTGATGCTCTGCAGAAAAAAATATCATTGATGGAAGATGGGCTGGCATCCATTGGCTTTGCAACCGGCATGAGTGCGATAGGGACCACGATATTCTCCTTGCTGCGGGCAGGGGATCATATTGTTACTTCACAGTTTCTNTTTGGGAATACCAACAGCCTGTTTCAATCGTTTGCTGAACACGGCATCAAAGTCTCTTTTGTGGATGCGACCGACGTTANCAATGTTGAGGCGGCATTNACAGCTGAGACAAAACTTGTATTTACTGAAACAATCGCAAATCCACGAACTCAGATTTCCGATCTGTATCGCATCGGTGAGCTGTGTCGGCAAAGGCAATTGCTTTATGTTGTTGATAATACACTTACATCACCCTATCTCTTTAAGGCTAAACTCGCTGGCGCTAGTCTGGTCATTAATTCGCTGACTAAATATATTGGTGGCCATGCAAATGCACTGGGTGGATCGGTTACTGAAACAGGTCTGTTTGAATGGCAGGCATTCGAAAATATTTATGATAATTATCGGGTCGGCGAACCTGGATTGTGGGGTTTAAATCAGATTAAGAAAAAAGGTCTCAGGGACTTCGGCGCCACGCTAAGTGCGGAGGCTGCCCATCACCTNTCCATCGGTTCTGATACTCTGGCATTAAGAATGGACCGGGCCTGTGACAATGCTGGCAAATTGGCNGTTTTCTTTGAAGNCCATGCGAGAGTAAAGAAGGTTCATTATCCNGGNTTAACTGACCATCCTGATTACATAAGAAGTAGAGAATGGTTTCGTTANCCAGGTGCAATACTGAGCATTGAATTAGAAGATNATTTGGATTGTTTTGATTTCTTAAATTCNCTTGATTTAGTGATTTGTTCCAGTAATCTNGGTGATACTCGCACGCTTGCAATTCCTGTNGCGCATTCGATATTTCATGAAGCTGGTGCAGACAAAAGGGCAGATATGGGNATAGCTGATTCTTTGGTTCGTTTTTCTGTTGGAATTGAAGAAAGTGAAGATNTGCTCATGGACTTTGAGCAGGCTTTAGCCTAGTGCTAGTTAGAATGATTCACGGGTAGTTTTTGTTTTTTTAATGGATGAGAGTATGACTGAAGTGACAGAAGCAGTGATGAAGACGGATTTACCCTTTGCTAACAAACGGCAGGGTAAAGTTCGTGATTTGTATGATATTACGTTACCCGATGGCAGCGATGGTTTGCTGATTATTGCCACCGANAGGGTTAGTGTTTTTGATGTTGTTCTGGCCAATGGTATTCCTGGCAAGGGNGTCATGCTGACTAAAATTTCCGAATTCTGGTTTAATTTTTTTGAGGGGCNTTATCGTCATCACCTGATTAGCACGGATGTNTCACAAATACCTNGCTTGACAGAACCTCAGCGACAGATGTTGGATGGCAGAGTTATGATTTGCCGAAAGAGCAAGGTCGTNCCGGTAGAGTGTATTGTCAGAGGGTNTCTAACTGGTAGNGGCTACAANGACTATCTGGTCTCAGGTAAGGTGTGTGGGATTAACTTGCCTGCTGGAATGGTGAATAGTGATCGAATAGAAGATCCTATATTTACGCCNTCCACTAAAGCGGATGAAGGCCATGATGAAAATATCAGCTATGAGGAAAGTTGCCAGATTGCAGGTGAGGATCTTATGTCAAGGATTCGNGAGATTGCCATGTCCATCTACATTGAAGGTAGAGAATATGCTGCGAGCAGAGGGATTATTATNGCGGACACNAAATTTGAGTTTGGATTAGAGGGTGATAGTTTAGAGCCTGTCCTTATTGATGAGGTATTGACNCCGGATAGTTCCAGGTTNTGGCCAGCTGATGAGTGGCAGCCAGGNCAGGAACAGAATAGTTATGATAAACAGTATGTTCGCAATTATACTGAAACGCTGGTCGAGCAGGGATTATGGGATAAACAGTATCCGGGACCTGNTCTACCTCAAGAAGTTGTCGACAATACTTTATTGCGCTATCAACAGGCTTACAGATTGTTGATAGCTTAGTCAGCGTAACAGACGCCGGTTCCACCTAAACCACAATAACCATTGGGTACTTTGGCTAGATACTGCTGATGATAGTGCTCAGCATAGTAAAAGCCGTNATTAATACTGATATCGGTGGTAATCTCTGGGTAACCCTGTGCCATCAGACTGGTCTGAAACCGACGTTGGCTGTTTAATGCTGACTGGCAATGGCGTTCATTGGTTGTGTAAATGGCCGAGCGATACTGGCTNCCGATATCGTTTCCCTGGCGCATNCCTTGGGTAGGGTCATGACCTTCCCAGAAAAGCTCGAGCAAGCCCTCAAAAGTGACTTTTTGAGGATCCCATACCACTAGAACAACCTCGGTGTGACCGGTCATGCCTGAGCAAACTTCTTCATAAGTGGGATTAGGTGTTAGNCCACCCGCATAACCGACTGCGGTAGTATAGACACCCTCACGCTGCCAGAATATTCTCTCTGCACCCCAGAAACAGCCCATAGCGAAAAAAGCTGTTTGGAAATTATCAGGAAATGGTGGTAACAGTGCGTTGCCATTAATGAAGTGAAATTCAGGAACATCCACGGCAGAATCTCTACCAGGTAAAGCGGATTGCCTNGTAGGCAGTTCTAAAGNTCGTGTGAAAAAACCCATAATTTGATCCTTTTTTTGTTAAGTATAACNTGCTTGTTACATTCTGCTAAGCGCGTTTAAGGTAACATGATAATGGTTAATCTTGTGAGATAGTTATATGTTTGGATTCGATGAACTGGTAGATAGACAGGGAACCNGCAGCAAGAAATGGGATAAATACCTGGGTCAACCAGTGATTCCGATGTGGGTTGCTGATATGGATTTCAGGTCACCGGAACCTGTGATGGAGGCGATACACAGGCGAGTTAATCACGGGGTATTTGGCTACAACGAGATCCCTAAGCGATTGTTAGAAGTCGTCGTAGCAAGGCTAAAGCATCGTTATAACTGGGCTATCCAGGAGAGCGATGTCGTCTTCTCCCCTGGTCTGGTGCCCGCTTTGAACCAGGTATGTCGAGGTCTGGTAAGCGAGAACGGGGCTGTGATTACGGCGATTCCTGTCTACCGACCGTTTCTNGATGCACCTGGTAATATGGGCAAGGAACTCATTACGCTTGAAATGAAGGAAGATGAAAACTGGCAATTTCCTGTCGAAGAGTTTGCCCGTCAGGCTGAGGTCAGACCTGATATTGACTTGCTGCTGCTGTGTCATCCACTTAATCCGCTGGGACGGATGTTGAGTGTGGCCGAAATGCAGGACATCGTGGCTATTTGCAAGCGCTTCGATATTAAAATCTGTTCGGATGAAATCCACTGTGAATTAGTACTTGATGGTCGCCAGCATACTCCGATTGCTTCACTTGGCCCGCAGGCCGCTGAAATGACCATTACGCTTATGGCTGCTTCCAAGACGTTTAACCTGGCAGGGCTAGGATGTGCCATGGCTATCGCTGAAAACACGCAGCTCAGAGATCAATACCGAAAAGGCGGCGAGGGCATTATGGCCAATGTAAATACCTTCGGTTTTGTAGCGACCGAAGCCGCCTGGACTGATTGTTCAGATTGGCATGAGGCATTGCTTGATTATCTTGCTGCTAATAGAGATTATGTTTATGAGAGATGCCAGATGATTACGGGCATCAGTGTTAACCGGGTTGAGGCAACTTATCTAGCCTGGCTGAATGTTCAGGAACTGGGTTTGCCTGACCCGCTCAGTCACTTCGAACAGNCAGGTGTAGGTTTGTCATCAGGGGCTGAATTCATGGGACCAGGTTATATGAGGCTTAACTTTGGATGTCCCAGGCCTTTGTTGGAAGAAGGTCTCAACCGGTTGGAAAAAGCCTGTAACCAATGATCGATTAGGCCAGTTGAGGTCACAGAGATAAAATTATAAGTGGTATTGCTATTGATAACCTTGACAAGTACCACGGTGATTGATGCAATTGCCAGTAATTTGGTTTGACCTTAAAANCAGCATGCCAATGCTATACAGGGAAATACTATACAGGCAATTGACGGGCTGAGAGTTACNGTTTTTTGCCCTTCAAAATAAAGGAGAATGCAAGTGGGAGATTTTTGTAGCGTTCAAAAAGAGGGTCGTCTGACCATCGTTACAATTCAGAGAGCTGAAGTAATGAATGCTTTACATCCGCCTGGGAATTTTGAGTTGGCAGAAGCTTTTGACGAATTTACTGATGACCCGGAACAATGGGTGGCCATTATCACTGGTGAGGGAGGAAGAGCCTTCAGTGCAGGTAATGACCTTAAATACCAGGCTAGTGGTGGTAAAATGGGCGGTCCCAGTACTGGCTTTGCTGGGCTGACTTCGAGGTTTGATAATGTAAAACCAGTCATTGCCGCCGTTAATGGTATAGCCATGGGGGGAGGCTTTGAAATCGCCTTGGCCTGTGATTTGATTATCGCGTCAGCCAATGCTGTATTTGCGTTGCCTGAACCAAGAGTCGGTCTNGCAGCTCTGGCCGGCGGTGTCCATCGCCTGCCGCGAGAAATAGGGATGAAACAGGCCATGGGCATGCTACTGACCGGGCGCCGCGTCAGTGCTGAAGAAGGTCGATCCCTGGGTTTTGTGAACGAAGTGGTACCAGAAGGCGAGTCTTTGGCTGCTGCCAAACGGTGGGCAGCGATGATACTGGAGTGTGCACCTTTGTCGGTGCGTGGAAGTAAGCAGGCCGCTACGCAGGGGATGTCTGCCGGGTCCCTTGAGGCTGCTATNGGGGGCAAGTATGACCAGATAAGAGCCATGGCGAAAAGTGAAGATTTTGTTGAAGGACCAAAAGCATTTTCTGAAAAGAGAGCGCCCGACTGGAAAGGTTATTGAAACTATCATGTTGAAAAGAAAAAATTGAATTTGCTAAGAATATTAGGTGTATTGTCATTTACCTGTATGCCCTTGATTGGGTTTGCCAGTACCGGTGAGAAGATAGAAAATCTGGGCTTAACGCTATCGCCCTTGGGCTTGCTGGCATTGATTTTCTTTGTCCTTGCCTAATCTGATCAATGGGCCTGGTTAGGGCCNCTATATTGGTGCTTGGGACTGTATTATGAAAGAGAAACTTAATTTTGCTGTGCTTACTGTCTCGGATACGCGAACGATCGAAACTGACACATCAGGNCAGTTCCTATGCGATTCGTTGCAGGAGGACGGTCATTTTCTGGCCGACCGAGCCATTGAAATAGATGATATGTATCGACTGAGAGCTAAAGTCTGTGCATGGATCGCCGATCCTCGAGTACAGATAATTCTGTTGACGGGCGGCACTGGTTTCACAACCAGAGATTCTACTCCGGAGGCAATAAAACCGTTGCTGGATACGGAGATTACTGGCTTTGGCGAAATATTCAGGCAGTTATCTTTTCAGGAGATCGGCAGTTCAACTATTCAGTCCAGGGCGTTGGCGGGGTTGTCAAATAACACCCTGATTTTTTGCATACCGGGTTCGACCGGTGCCTGTCGAACAGCCTGGAATGGTTTGTTGAAACAGCAGTTGGACAGCGAACATCAACCATGTAACTTTGCTGAACTGTTGCAGCGAGGGCACCACTAACACTAAATAAAATCAGAAACCAGGGATTAAAATGGCTCTTNTGCCTGTTGATGACGCACTAAAATACCTTTTAGAGCAGGTCTTCCCGTCACAAGAAAAACTCAAAGTTGAGCTGAAAGCTGCCTTTGGCGGTACCCTGGCTCGAGATGTGTTCTCTGCCNGTAATGTCCCACCCATGGCCAATAGTGCAATGGATGGTTATGCGCTTCGTTTTCGGGACCTTGTTGAAGGGGNTTCCCTGCCATTGAGTGACTTTATCCCTGCCGGTTCGGTTGGCAAGCCCCTGGCAGCGGCCTCTGCAGCAAGAATTTTCACCGGTGCNGCTATGCCTGTCGGGGCTGATACTGTCGTTATGCAGGAACATGTGGTTGAACACCAGGGACAAATAACCATTNAGAAGTTACCCGGTTTCGGCGAAAATATCCGCCCTGCTGGACAGGATATANGCGCAGGGCAGCGAGTTTTTAAAGCGGGCAGGCGGCTCAGCCCTCAGGACGTAAGTCTCCTGGCAAGTACTGGTATGGCACAAGTCGAGATTGTCAAACCGCTAACGGTGGCTCTACTGAGCACCGGTGATGAATTAATTGATCCNCCGTTACCGCTGCAACCCGGGCAGATTTACAATTCAAATCGGTATGCCATGGCAGGNATGCTTGAACAGATGGGGATGACGGTGATTGATCTTGGTGTGGTTGCTGATACCGCGACTGCAACGGAAGCGGCACTCGTTCGAGCGGCACAAGACAGCGACTGCATTCTCAGNTCGGGTGGTGTATCNGTGGGAGAGCTGGACTTTGTTAAATCAACAGTTGAAAAACTAGGCCGNATAGACCTATGGAAACTTGCNATNAAGCCNGGCAAACCGCTTGCTTTTGGGCAGGTAGCAGGGACGCCCTTTTTTGGTTTGCCAGGCAATCCTGTGTCTACCTTTGTCACCTTNATTATATTGGCAAAACCCTTCCTGCGTGCCTTACAGGGACAGACTGACGTACTGCCGGAATATTTTCCAGGCACGNCTGATTTTGAATTTACTGCAGGGTCCCGNAGGGAATACTTGCGAGTCAGGATGGAGCCAAAAAATGACAGTCTGGTATTAACTCGCTTTGAAAATCAGGGATCTGGTGTTATGTCTTCAGTTTCCTGGGCCAATGCACTAGCAGAGGTGNAAGAAGGTCAAGTGGTGAAGCCAGGTGATAGATTGCGCTTCTTGAATTTAGACAGATGGTGAATAATCACCCAACAGGCGCANTNCACGGGTTGGAGTAATATGGGATTATTTGTAATGAGTATCGNCCTGGGAATCGCATCAGGGTGCGTAATCTGGTTGAAAGTCGGTAATCAGATGCCATTCTCGCGTGAGGATAAATGGTCAATGCCAATCAATCTCTTTGTGTATTCTCTGCTCTGTGCAAGNACCATCTTTGTGCTGTTTTTTGTGTTGGCGTAATCGTTATGGAATTGAAGATTGATATTGATAAGGTGAAGGGATTTTTAGATCCTGTGGAAGGCCGGGCTCTCTATGATATTGCCGGTCAGGTTCTGGCCCTCGGCCCTTGCTTAGAAGTAGGTAGTTATTGCGGTAAGTCCACGGTATACCTTGGCGCAGCTTGCCTGAAATCGAGNAATACCCTGTTCGCGGTAGATCATCATCGAGGCTCAGAAGAACATCAGTTGGGTGAGGCCTATCATGACCCAGATTTGTATGATTCCTCTCTGGGTCAGGTGGATTCATTTAGCGCGTTCCGTCAAACCGTGCTAAGAGCTGGCTTGGAGGAGGTGGTAGTGCCCGTTGTTGCATCCTCAGAGGTGGTCGCACGACATTGGGCAACACCACTGAGTCTTGTTTTTATTGATGGAGGTCATAGTCACCAGGCGGCATTGACTGACTACCAGAGNTGGTCCANGCACATTGTGCCGGGGGGATATCTGGCGATTCATGATATCTTCCCTGATCCCGAGGATGGTGGGCAGGCGCCCTTTGAAATCTATCANCTGGCGCTGGCTTCAGGCTTTTTTGAAGCGCAGCCAACTATAAAAACGTTGGGTTTATTGAAACGTATTTGATGTCNAGCGAGGCCTGTTANGAGCTNCCGGTAGGAAANCCAGTTCTANCTAGCAGGACCGTTTTATTATGGTTAGCAAAAAGCGCATGTCCACCTGTTATCTGCGCTAGAGCATCTGCGGCGAGCAGGACCGCGCCCGCAGTCCAAGTAGTTCTTTCTTCAGGCCAGATTGCTTTATCAGGATAGACATAACCGGTCCAGTAGGATCCATCTTCCTTGCGGAACTGGTGAATCCAGCTGAATACCTCCACNGCACGCTGGTATTGCCCAATAGATATAAGAGACATGACTAATTCACAGGTTTCGGCNACAGTNACCCATGGTTCGTCATTAACGCAGCGGCAGCCGAGTTGGTCAACAACGAACTCGTCCCATCGGGCATTGATGCGATCTACGGCTTTCTTGCCCTGTATAACACCGGTAAGAACAGGATAGAACCAATCCATGGCAAAACGTTGTTTGCTCTCCCAGGTCTGGTCAAAACTTTCGGGTCGGTCGGTTAACGCTTTACCCAGGGCGTCTCTCATCGATATCAGTTGCTCTGCGGGTTCATTGAGAACTTCCGCGATGTTGATGGCNCAGGCCAGGCTCNTGTAAATAGAACTGCAGCCGGTAACTAAAGCATCTTTTCGAATACCCTCACGGCNATCCAGGGCCCAGTAAATCTGACCTTGTTCGCCCTGCAGGGTTGAAATAAAATCCATTGCTCGAGATACGGTAGGCCAGAATGATCTGAGGAAGTCCCGGTCTTTAGTTATTAAATAGTGGTGCCAGATTCCAGTGGCAACATAAGCCACGAAATTGGATTCGATTCGACTGGTGTCNTCNGCCTTGGACCCTTTATAAGAGACATACCAGCCACCGTTNTCGAGTTGCCAGTCTTTGAGCCAGTCATAGGCTTGCTCGGCTTGNTTNTGTCTGTTGCCAATGGATAGNGCCATGGCGGCCTCAACATGGTTCCAAGGGTCTGTGATACCATCATCGAACCAGGCGATGTCGCCACCCGNAGACTGTACGCAAGCAACATANTCTATGGTTTTTTNAAAGTAGGCTTGAGGATAAAAGCCTTTGGCGACATAAACTTTGGTCAAGCTGNGCTCCCTTCAGNTGTACGCTCTCGGTGAACGAAATACATGACNACACTCTTGCCCAGGATGGGATTAAGCAGGCTGTCGGCTATACCAGTGATCCATGGTTGTTTTATCAAGTCCCATACCAGAAAGCGATGATATTGTTTTACTATCCAGTTTTCAGCCTGGGGATCACCTTCCTGCCAGAATAAGCATTTTAGCCACCAGTAAGGCACGTGTAATGAGTGGGCATAATGTTTATCGAATTTGGCAAAGCCGATNGATTCGATTTNGCTCTGGAGCTTTCTGGCATTGAATATTCTTACATGGCCTCCCTCTACNTCGTGATAAGCTTTGCTCAGCATCCAGCATACCCACTCCGGGAAAAATCTTGGCACACTGATACCCAGAATTCCTCCAGGCTTGAGAACGCGTTTTATTTCAGCTAACACCCNGGGATAGTCATGGATATGTTCGAGAACTTCTGAGCAGATNACTTTATCAAATTGATGGTCGGCAAATGGCAGTGCCTGGCCATTGCCTGAGATAAAGGATAGATCTCTGTCAGGTTGGTNTGGTTGCTGGAAATCGGCAAATCGCTGCTTAGCTGTATTGAGGTCGTTNATGGACAAGTCCAGGCCAATGGCAGACACATTTTTCAGAAGGTAGGCACTGATGCTATGCCGGCCTTCGCCGCAACCTAGGTCAAGAAGCTGATCTCCATCGGTTAGAGCAAGGCGTTTAAAATTGATTGTTTCAAGGGACATTGGCAGGGNCTCCTGGAATAGTGCGGTACAGGGTGACTATGGCATCGGCCACCCGTGCCCAGCTGAATTTTTGCTGTATTCGCTTGCGCGCACGCTGGCCNAGTGACTTCCGCTTTTCGGGCGAGTCCAGNAGGTCAACAATAGCAAGTGCGATGGCTTTTCCGCTNCGGGTTGGCACAATGATACCGCAGTCACCAATGACTTCCGGTAAGGCCCCNCCATCGGTTGAGATAACCGGCAANCCACAAGCCATAGCTTCGGCAGCAGGTAGTCCAAACCCTTCATAAATAGAAGGAACAACGACGATACAGGCCTGGGCATAGAGTTGTACCATTTCATCTGCTGTGACCTGACTGTGTATGCTAATTTGGTTTGGTATGTTCAGAGCCCTGATNAGNTTGTCTGATTCACCGCCCTGTTTTAAGTTCCCAATCAGGCACAGTTNTATTTCCGGGTGCGTGGATTTGACAATGGCGATAGCCTCCAGCAGATAGTTAATACCCTTCAGGGGTGCATCGGCGCTGGCGGTGGNCATGATAGTGAAGGGTTTGCGGGCGATATTATTCATAGGTTTGAATAGTTCTGTGTCGATGCCATTGTGAACAACGTNGATTGACCCTAGGGCTATATCAAACGCTGCTGCGATGTCCNGCTGCGCTGCACGGGAAACGGTAACGATGTGTTTGAGCCTGGGCACGACCTTTTTTTGCATTCGCAGAAAAGAGTGCCATCTTTTTATCANCAGACGCATACCCCAGTGNTTGGTTTGCGATAAAGCAATNTTCAAGTCGCTTGTAATAGGGTGATGAATGGTGGTCAACACNGGATAGCCCAAGTCTTGAAGTTTCAATACACCGTAACAGAGACTTTGATTGTCGTGAATGATGTCATAGTGGGGCTTGTTAATTTTAAAGTGGCGGACCAGTCGGCGGCCGAAAGTATAAGGTTCAGGAAAGCCACCGGTTAGAGTGCTGAAATATTCGAAGCTGTCGGTGAGAGATAACAGGATATTGGGCTGGAAGGCTGAAACGTGGTCCATTTCGGCGTACAGGTCCAGNCTCGGTAAGGCGATCAGTCCTACTCGGGGATCCAGGTCGGGGTAGGGTGGTCCAGAGATTACATCGACTTTATGACCGGCCTCGACCAGGGCCTGACTGAGATAACGGATGTAGATACCCTGTCCACCACTATAGGGATTGCTGCGATANCCCAGNAGGCAAATCTTCAAGGGNTTTAGCCCATGGCCGGCACCGGNTGGCCCCGGGTTTGCTTGAGGCGGTGGCTGNGCTGAAGGTTGCTGAGTCTTGGTAAATTCTGCTGCGGTCAATGCTGAGTATCCACAAAAGACAGCTATGATACCGATTTAGGATGAAAATGCGAATGACTCGTGCAGCCTGTTTGACGCTCCGTTGTCGATATTTGAATTGNTCGCATTGAGGCGCTATATTGTGAATAACTTTAATGTAAAAGATGGAAATCATGAATATTATTCAAGGGTGTGACGCATGATAGAATTGCGTCACCTTAAAACTTTACAGGCGCTTCGGGAAACTGGAAGTTTAGTTGAGGCAGCCGATAGATTGTATTTGACTCAGTCTGCTCTTTCCCACCAGATTAAGGATTTGGAAGATAGGCTTGACTGCAAACTGTTTGTCCGTAAAACAAGACCTCCCAGGTTTACCAGTGCAGGCCGGCGGCTGCTGACCCTTGCTGATGAGGCGGTTCCGCTGTTTAAGACAGCGGAACGGGATATTGCCCGGCTTTCAGGGGGAGAAGCCGGTCGTCTGCACCTCTGCATAGAATGCCACAGTTGCTTTCAGTGGTTGGTGCCCTGTATCAATCGCTATCGTGTAAATTGGCCTGAAGTTGAGCTGGATTTGTCCGGGGGATTCAATTTCACGCCATTTCCAGCGTTGGCAAGGGGTGATATTGATCTGGTGATCACTTCTGATCCCGTTGAAATGGCTGGCATTCATTATGTTCCCCTTTTTCACTATGAAGCCATGCTGGCACTGGCCAAGAATCATCGGTTGACCAAACGAGCTTATGTCACGCCGGACGAAATGGCAGGTGAAACACTGATTACCTATCCCATCGACCGTAATCGACTGGATATNTTCACCCGATTTTTGGATCCTTATGATCTGGAACCCGCAGATACGCGTACCGCTGAACTTACCCCAATGATGGTGCAACTCGTAGCCAGTGGGCGCGGTGTGGCCTGCCTGCCGAATTGGGCCTTGACAGAGTACCTGGGTTCGGACGTCATTACAGCAAGAAAACTNGGNCCGGATGGTCTGTGGTGCAAGCTGTATGCTGCCATTCGTGAGGAGCAGTTGGATACGCCTTTTATGGAGGATTTTCTATCAACTGCGGTAGTGAGCAGCTTCGAATCCCTAAGTGGTATTGTNAGGATTAATGATAACGAAGAGGGACNAGGCCNGGTANCCCCGGCGACATAGGGTTGTTTCCAGACGGCTAAGCAGATAAGAAAAAGCCCCTGGATACTTTCATACCCAGGGGCTCTGTCTTTTCTTACGGGAGCATACTCCGAGCTACTGTAACTCGGAGGCTCCCTTTATAGACTGACTATTGATGGGATCACCTCCTTTACGTTCAGGGTGTTGAAAGGAGCGCCTTAGGTCCCCCCTGGTCAGAACTTGTTGGCGACGAGAAATCTATGTAGTTAATTTAAGGTTGAATGGGACGGCTGTCAAAGTGTTTTTGATAGCACTATGGCACAAGGGTTTCGGTTGACCAGTTGGTTTGTTTTTTTGTATGNCGTTCTCGGAAATGAGGTTCTTCATTCTGAGTCAGTCGCAGGTAATCAACTTGCTGGATTTCAACGGTAAAAGCACCAGCCGAAGCAGGCATCTTAAGNTCTTCTACCGGCATTTTCTTACCGAGGGTTTTCAGGCCGTGGGTTAACACGGTTCTTGATTCAATGGGTCCGCTCTGCGGATGGCCTGNTTGATAGAAATAGTCTAAGAGCTTACTTTTATCAGGGCGNCGCTGCCAATCGTTTTCAAGGCTGTCCTGGGCAAGGGCGCTGCAATTGCCTGAGAGTCGATACTGAATNTGGATGCTGGGATACCACAGGAGTATCTGACAGCAGGGGTTAGCTGTCAGTATCTCCCATTTGGGACTGGTTTTATTGGAAAACAAGGTCAGTGAACTGTCAGAAATTGATCTTAGGACCAGCGTTCTGACACTCGGCANTCCGTTTCGATCAGCCAGTGCAAAGTAGCATACGTTNTGATTGGGATCGTCCAGCGCTTTGGCTCTTTGNAGATCATTTTGTAATTGCAGTAATATTGTCATGTTAACCCCTTGTTTTTAAAAAATGTCAGGGTCGAATTTCTGGTCGGCAATTGTTTCGTTGTTACAGACTAGTGTTAATTGAATCTGTTGTTGCCTGATCAGGAAAACACCTTCAACCCATTCGTGCCATTCGTAGCCTGTCTGTACTGAGGTCGTCAGTTTAAGATAATCTGCTTGCTCTGCCTTGTCCCGAATGATGCCGTTAACCTTCAATTCAACGGGATCCCTACCAGAATAGCCGATGCTAATAGTTGAACCATGATACTTGCTGATCAGTTCTGGCATAGTGTGGGGATGACCTTGTTGTACTCAATTGCTCAATGAATGCATTGTGTATGGTGAATGAGCGCCGGAGTTGTTGTATGATTTGCGTCATCAATATACAGGGTGTTCAGCATGAGTCAAATCTCCGAATTAAAGGTATCGGTTGAAGAAATTTTAAACGCTTTACATCGGCTTGGACCGAATCGAGTTGTGGCCTTGTCAACCCATAAGACTAAGGCGTTAATTGCTGAAATAGAAGGCCATGCCAGGCAAGTAGCCAAGCAGTTGGACGCAATGGAATGAGATTGACCGCAGGGTTGATGATGTGATAATTGTCGCTCTGGCATAGGTCCTTTTTCAATGATTAATTGAGGTATAACAAGCGATGCTGCAAGTAAATCCCATGTCGGGTGCAATTGGCGCTGAAGTATCGGGTATTGATTTATCAGAAGAACTCACGGACCTTGAATTCTCCGAACTTGAAAGCCTGTTTCTGCAATACGAAGTGCTTTTTTTTCGTGATCAGCCTATTCCACCAGAGGCCCATGCCAGGTTTGCTCGAAGGTTTGGAGAGCCTCAGTGCCATGAGGCTTATCCACATATTAGTGGCTTCCCCGAATTGACTATTCTAGAGAACGANAAAGAACATCCTTCAAAAATTGAAATGTGGCATACCGATATGACTTTCCGGCCTTGTCCGCCCGTGGGTTCGATATTGCATGGTGTTGTTATCCCAGANCGTGGTGGGGATACTTTATTTGCCAGCATGTCAGCAGCTTATGATAATTTATCAGAAACCTTGCAATCATTNCTGTCCGGGTTGACAGCAATACATGATTTCAGCCATGGGTTCAGAGAGTCGCTTGATGAGCCTGGGGGGCGGGAACGTCTTGGCCAGATGCTGTCNGACAATCCCCCTGTGGAACACCCGGTAATCAGAACGCACCCGGTAACGGGTAAGAAAGGGGTATTCGTAAATTCGTTGTTTACTGTTGAAATATGCGGCATGAAANCAAAGGAGAGCGATGCTCTGTTGCAGTTTTTGTATGATCATGCAGTGCTGCCAGAACATACCTGCCGTTTTAGNTGGCAGCCCAATTCCATTGCGTTCTGGGATAACAGGATTACCCAGCATAAACCTGTCAATGACTACTGGCCGCAACGTAGAAAGATGCAGAGAATTACTATCGATGANGGAATTCGGCCTGTTTAGTCTCAGTAAAGGCCNCATTAAAAGCCGTTATAGCTNTTCGACAGNGCTACCCTGAATTTGCGGGGTTNGCCGAAGCGATGCAGTAAGACTTTCAGTGAGTTAATAAAGAGTTGCGGCTTATCCAGAAAGACATGGTGTCGCGCACCGGGAATCACCATCAGATGGTTGTTTTGGCAGAGCGATTGGAGGGTGGCGANGTTGCTGCTGTTCNCGCCAGTAAAGAAGTGGCTGTCCNCACCAATAATGAATGCCNTGCTTCCCGAAAATGCCTTAATCATATTGTAACCATCGGGGAGGTTTGGGCTTTCCTGNAGTTTTGGAAACAGTTTTCGATCCAGTTTGAATGCGAAGCCCATTTCGGTTTTCTTCAGAGAATGCCTGGAAATATACTCAATGATATAGGCGTTTTNGCANGGTTGCGGAGGTTTTAGTCGAAAGCGCCTTTGGCCTTCTTCGATAGTCTGGTAATAACGGTTTCTGGGCGCTNTTGGGTGTAAAGGTGATCGAATCGTNCTTTNTGGGGCTGCGCCATTTTGATTTGAGCGTCTGATAACACTATCCACAAGGATCAGGTTTTTCACNAGTCCTGGTTTTAGATAGCAGGTACTGCGCGCCATGGCGCCGCCAAAACTGTGAGCAACCAGGGTAACGTCGCTTAGTTCTGCCNAAGCAATAACGGTGGCTATTTCNTCAGCAAAAACCTCGGCGCTGTACACCGGTCTGTGCTCACTATCGCCTGAGCCGCTGAGGTCTATAGCTACAATGTTGTAGTCATGCGTCAGGCCTGGAGCAATAAAATCCCACCAGTGAGCGTGNGCNGCATGGCCATGAACGAACATAAGCCCAGGCTTCTCAGGATTAGACCAGCTGAGGTAATGAATGATTGCGTNTCTGGCAGTGGNAAAGTGTGTTGTNGGTTTCTGACTCANGCTTTCTTTGAACCAAGTGGGCGTCATGGGTGCTACCAATAATGAATCGCGTTAGTATAGGCCAGTCAACCACAGATTATCAGAGTCGATGGCTTTATGAACCACTGGAACAACCGAACGGCACTGATCGCGATCGCAGTTGCATTCTTCTTTGGCCTATTAGCGGCATTAAGTCTTCGTTCCACTGAGGTAGACGGTAGGACGTCGGCTAATGTAGCTACTCAGGCCGTAATCAAATGGCGAACNCCGGTCGCTTTTGGTACTAATTTGCCAGCACTGGGCGATAATGTACTGCGCCTATCTGAACGGTTGCGCACTGCAACTGCAGGNAGGATNCAACTGGAAATATATGAACCGGGGACGCTGGTACCAGCATTTAGCATAACTGAGAGCGTCAAGGACGGTAAGCTTGAAGCAGGTTATACCTGGCTTGGATACGATCAAGGGCGAATACCGGCAACGCCACTGTTAGCTGCTGTGCCATTTGGAATGGAACCCTGGGAGTTCACCGCTTGGTANTACGAGGCAGGAGGCCAGGAACTCGCTGAAAAACTTTACCAGCCTCATAATATACATCCCATTTTGTGTGGGATTATAGGTCCTGAAACGGCNGGGTGGTTTCGATTTCCTATAGTCGACCTGAATCAGTTTGATGGTCTTAAGATTCGTTTTGCGGGGCTGGGGGGGAGAGTCCTTCAGGAATTNGGCGCTTCCGTTACGCTTATNCCATCCGGTGAGATTTTTCAGGCGCTGGAGAAAGGCGCNATNGACGCGACGGAGTTTTCGCTACCCAATGTTGATCAGTTGCTGGGGTTCGATAAAGTGGCAAAATATAATTATTTTCCAGGCTGGCACCAGACTTTTACCGCATCGCATTTTATCGTTAACCTGGATAAGTGGAATGCGTTGAATATGGCTGACCAGGCTCTGCTTGACTTGGCCTGCACAGCCGGTGTGATCAGAAACTTAGCTCGTGGNGAAGCCTTGCAGGGTANTGTTATCGCNGGTTTTGCAGANAAAGGNGTAACCCCCATCAAATTTGACCTGGATATGCTCACCAACCTCCGTGCAATTTCCACGAAAGTGTTNCAGGAAGAAGCAGACAAGGATNCTGATTTTGCTGAGATATGGGCTTCGCAGAAAACCTTCATGGCGCTTTATCGGGGCTGGAAAGAACTGGCTTACTTGCCCAGGGATTTTCAATAAATGACCCAGGGTCAAGACNAACCAGATTATCCCCAGACGCGATTTTCCAAGGTTGTGGAAACATTACTTGTGACTTTAGGATTATGGACAGGGATGATCTGGTTGCTGCTGCTGGCTGTNATTATGGTGAACGTAATTGCCAGATACTGGTTTGCCCAGGGTTTTATAGAANTTGAGGAACTGCAATGGCACCTGTATTCCACAGGGTTTTTGATTGGACTAACNTATGCTTTTGTTCAAGATGCTCATGTCAGGGTCGATGTTTTGCNTCAGCGTTGGTCTGCGGTTACTCAGGCCTGGATTGAACTTTACGGNATCATCATTTTTTTAATGCCTTTTCTGTNGCTGGTGATTTATGCCTCAGTGCCCCTGGCACAATATTCATTTAATACTGCTGAAATATCTCAAGCACCNGGAGGGTTACCCTTGCGCTGGTTAATCAAGGGGTTGTTACCCGTGAGTTTTANACTGTTGCTGGTTGCAGCTTTAGCCAGGCTGANCNGAGTGTCCAGTTTTCTGTTTAACTGGCCTTGCAAGGTTCAAGTCTGATGTCAGCAGGGGATTGGTTGAGCNTGATGATGTTTGTGTCCTTCATCGTCCTGATATTTTCAGGATTCCCTGTTGCCTGGGTACTAGGCGGGTTGGCAGTGCTGTTTACCGCCATTGGTATTGTTGCCCAGATTGATTTCAATCTTGATGTTGCTATGAGTTGGGATTATTCAACGCTGGTAGCAGACCGAATCTGGGATGTCATGAACAATTGGGTCCTGGTCGCTCTGCCAATGTTCATATTTATGGGCATTATGCTGGATAGATCAGGCATGGCAAAACGGTTACTGGAGAACCTGTCAGGGGTATTTAATTCTATCCCGGGCGGGTTAGCCCTGTCTGTTGCNCTGATTGGNGTACTGCTTGCCGCNTCTACCGGTATTATCGGTGCATCGGTCGTGTTATTGGGNCTGCTGGGTATTCCGCCAATGCTGGCGCAGCGTTACCAACCTGAATTGGCCGCAGGTACAGTGTGCGCTGTTGGTACTCTGGGAATCCTGATTCCGCCCAGCATCATGCTGGTATTGATGGCTGACCGCCTGGCCTTACCAGTGGGAGACCTGTTCCTGGGTGCCTTATTCCCGGGGNTGCTANTGGGAGCAATGTTTGTAGTTTATATTGTTACCATAGCCTATTTGAGGCCGGAGCTGGCACCGCCTGCNGATANACTAGAGAGGATTTCCGGTAAGCTGATAATTAAGGTTCTGGTTTCTATTTTTCCGCCTGTCATTNTAATTNTGNCCGTTCTCGGGTCGATATTTTTTGGTGTGGCAACGCCTACTGAAGCCGCTGGTGTCGGTGCNTTTGGCGCCATGNTACTGGCCTGGGCAAATGGTCAGCTGAATCGTGCTGTCCTNCGGGAGGTTGTTGTTGAGACAACTAAAACAACCGGATTTATTTTTGCCATTTTCATTGGTGCAACTGCGTTTTCANTGGTACTGAGAGGCTTAGGCGGTGACCAGTTGATTGCAGATGCGCTACTAGGGTTACCNTTTGAATCGCATGGGATTATTGTCGTTATTTTGCTGGTCACATTCCTATTGGGTTTTTTCCTGGACTGGATAGAGATAACCNTGATCGTACTGCCTCTGGTCAGTCCTGTGGTTGCTGACCTTGGTTTTAATCTAATCTGGTTTACAGTGTTATTTGCNGTCTGTTTACAAACTGCTTTTTTAACCCCACCCGTTGGCTTTGCGATCTTCTACTTAAAAGGGGTAACGCCNCCTGAGATATCAGTNGCAACCATATACCGGGGCGTGACGCCCTTCATTTTGCTGCAATTGATTGGATTGGTATTGATTTATGTCTTCTCGGATCTGGTTCTCTGGCTGCCTGCCCAGGCNTACTAGGCAGCCGGTAACGGCTCCCGCCTGTTTNTTNCGGGATAGAAACCGGATNTTTATTTCAGGCCTGGTGTTCTGCCTGCTGTCCCACTTTCATGGACGCGNTGGTTTTCCGGCTGCGCCGACACCAGTCATGTCTGNTTAAGTTGAAGCGCCAGAGTCGATGCCATTGGTGTCTAGTTTTCGCAGTGAGGCGTGCTATGGCGNCTTTGCACCCTGCCATGGCTGAAGTGGTTCAGCCGGTAGTTGGATGGTAAAGCTTTCTTCCCTGAAGACTTTGAAATCTNTAGANTGATAGTTCTGCAGGGCTCTGCGATGGTCCAGCGTGCAGGTATGTAGCCAGACTCGATTACCACCGAGTATGAATGCCCTGTCAATGGCATCAGTTAAAAGTGTTCCACCAAAACCTCTGCCAATAAAATTCGGTAATAATCCAAAATAGGTGATTTCTACTGAATTGCCGGCTTCCAGCGAAAGTTCGAAGTAGCCTATTGGGTCTGCCTGCAGATAGGCTACCCACACTTCTATAGCCGGATCTTGCAGGTAACTTTGCCAGTCGCCATAAGACCAGTTAAGCCTTTCATACCAGTACCAATGGCTGCCTACTGCAGTATAGAGATAGCGATTGAATTCAGGCGTGAATTCGGTTTGCTTGTCGAGCCGATAGCTACCGTCACGGGGTTCTTTAATGGAGGGATTATGAAATAGTTCCAAATGCCAGACTGTTATTTCTCGGGAAATCGTCTCCATNATGCTGTATNCATCACAGGCTCGTGACCCAGCCTCCGGAGAAAGGAAAAATCTGCCCAACAAAAAAGTCGCTATGGTCTGAGGCCAGGAACAGGGCTAATTCCGCCTGCTCTTCTGGTTTTGCGATTCTGCCGATGGGTACGTTCCTCTCCAGGTGTTTCTTAAAGCGTTCACTGCTCACCAGCTGTTCAGGATAATAGACAGGATTGCTGACGTAATTCTGTGCAATNGCATTGATCTGCACGTTCTTGGATGCATATTCAAGGCCNCAGGCCCGAATAAAAGCATTCTGGGCCCCCCTGGCTGCACAGTAGGCGGTGGAGCCAGGTATACCGCGTAATGGCGCTGCGCTGGTAANGGCAATAATCTTCCCTCGACCTCTTGCCGCCATGATCGGCGCAAAATGTCTTATGAGNACCATGAGCGGGTGTACCATGGTGTTGAACAGGGCCTGCCAGTCTTCATCAAGGATGTTGCTTANAGGCGCGTTGCANGGATCGTGGGCAAGATTGGCTATNAGTACATCAATGTCATTGCAATCGCTAGCATAGTCTTCTAGACCGCCCTGGAATGGAACCAGTTCGCTTTTACTAACGACTTGTGCGTCTTCNGCCAGGAAGAGCTCGGCAATCGCGGGTCCCATGTAATCCTGGCTTTGGGTTACCAGGATTTTCTTTTTGGTCAGTCTTTTCATATTAGTTCACTGTNATTGCATATTCTGTCAGCAACTCAATAGGGACGATTNNCAGTGCACTGACATGGGAGCTATNCAGAAAAACACGCGGCGCGGCACCTTCCTGNTATGCCTGGAGCCAGCGAGCTGCACACAGGCACCAGCGGTCTCCCTGCTTGAGNCCCTGGAAGGACGNCGCTGGCTGGGGCGTGGATAAATCGTTGCCAACAGTCCTGGAAAATTCCAGGAAGTGATCACTTATTTCCACGCATAGGGTATGAGAGCCCACATCCTGTTGGCAGGTNTTACAGCAGCCATCNCGAAAGAACCCTGTGAGTGGTTCCAGGCTGCACGGGCTTAACTCGCTACCCAAGACGTTGACAGGATCTTCTTTGCTGGTCTGGTCAGTCATATTCAGAATTCAGTTTACNGTATAATGTTAGTTGATTTCAGGCTGTACTGGGCTGAGGTCATCCCAATTCACGNCTTCNCGCTTGCCNTTTANCCTGAATTGTCGGCGTTTCAGTCTGGGATAGTCGCAAATATCGATTTCGCAGCGACTACCTCCCATGAGATAAACCAGGTCTTCGCTGTTGGGGTTAAACATGGCATGCGCAGGCGAATTTTTCTCAAAGCCCATAAAGTCACCNCCTGATACCTGGAACTGGTCTTCACCGATGGATGCTATGCCCTGTCCTGACAAGATGTAGATGAATTCTTCGTCCTGCTGATGGCTATGAAATTCGGTGGAGTCTCGACCCTGCTGCACCCGAACAAGATGAACTCCGATGCTCTTTATGCCGGTAGGCTCGCTCAACGATCGAGTTAGCCGAATCGCATTATNATTGTGTTGATGGATATGTTCTNTCTCGTTTAGCTGNAGAATCTGGGCTGCTGTTAAAAGGGCTTTTGTAGCATGCATGGCTTTTACCTATTTTCCGCTGTGGGTCTGGNTTATCGAAGCTGCAAAAAGGNGATAGTCAGCGTCTACGACGCGGCGCTGGCTTGCTGGGTGATCTGGATTTTCGGTGAGGCGGCTGCAGGGGTNCCAGCAACTGGTCCGGCGGATACTGGAAAGTNAGAGATTCGCCCAGTANCGCCTCTATGCTGGGCATCATAAAGGCATCGCTTTCACAGACCAGACTGATGGATGTCCCGGTCGCNCCAGCTCTNCCTGTACGGCCGATTCTGTGGATATAATCTTCCGGATCTTCNGGTAGATTGAAATTGANCACATGGCTTATATTGTCAACATGAATTCCTCGACCGGCGACATCTGTTGCTATCAGAACCTGGATTTTGCCCTCCTTGAACTCGGTTAAGGTTTTGATCCGTTTACGTTGAGGTACTTCGCCGGTTAACAAGCCTGTATTGAAGCCACGGCGGTAAAGGCGGTCTTCAAGNCGTCGGGTATCNTCCCTGCGATTGACAAAGACAATGAGTTTACTGTTTGGGTTTTCTGATATTAAGTTACCNAGAACGGTGAGTTTNTCCTCTGTTGCCGTGAAGTAAACTATTTGCTCAATCGAATCAACCGCTAATTTTTCTGGTTCTATGGCGACCTTGACTGGGTTCATAGTCCATTGATTCGCCAGCCTCTTAATATCCTCGCTAAGTGTNGCACTGTATAACTGGGTCTGCCTTTTGTCTTTTTTAGGGGTGCGCTGTACGATCGCTTTCACATCGGGGATGAAGCCCATATTAAGCATGCGATCGGCNTCATCAATTACCAGCATTTCAACTTTAGACAGGTCTATTATATTAGAACGGCAGAAATCCAGGAGGCGCCCGGGTGTAGCAACAATGATCTCTACAGGCCCTGCCANCTGGNTTTTTTGTTTTTCATAGTCGATTCCACCAACGACTGNGATTACCTTGATGTCCGTGAACTTTGTCAACAGTACAGCGTCCTGACTGATCTGTAGAACCAGTTCGCGGGTGGGCGCTATAATCAAGGCAAATGGGGTTCCGGCCTTGCGATTATTATATTCTGGGTTTTCCAGATGGTAGGTGATGATCGCGATCAGAAATGCAGCGGTTTTCCCGGTTCCAGTTTGCGCCTGGGCAATGACATCCTCACCGTCAAGGCTGTGCGGCAGGACTTCTTTTTGGACGGGCGTACACTGGCTGAAATCGAGCGAAACAATCGCCTTGTTCAGAGAATCCGGTAAATCTAACTCTGCAAAGTCTCGCCCTAATATATTCTTCTTTTCTGGCTTTNGCTGCGGTGTCTTTGATTCAGGTTCTGATTCGTGGTTCCAGGCTGTAGATTGGGCTGATTGCATCTGAGTCGTGGTCTGCTTTTGGGTAGACGGGTTCAGCCATTTTTTTATTAGATTCATAATATAATTGTGTTACCTGCTAAGGAAATGCTGGGTAAGAGCCACTCCCGGGGTTTCATTGTTGAGATCTGGCCAGGGCCAGTTGGAGGCAGCAGACCAGCACATCCAAGGCCTGCTCGAGTTCGATTATATCAGGAAAGGTGGGTGCTATACGGATGTTTCTGTCTTCNGGNTCTATTCCTAGAGGGTAAGTTGCTCCTGCGGGTGTTAATTTCACGCCTGCCTGAGCTGCCAGGGAAATAGTCTCCTGTGCTAATCCAGGGTGAGTGTCGACCGAGACGAAATATCCGCCCATCGGCTGAGTCCAGTTAATAACTTTCAATTNACGTAATTGTGAGAGTTTATGCTCTACAAGNGCGAATTTAGGNCTGAGAATTTTTCTGTGCTTGATCATGTGGCGGTNCAGAGAACCTGGNTCTTGAAAAAATCGAGCATGGCGCAATTGATTCACCTTGTCGTAGCCAATGGTCTGCGACGAGAGGTAGTCTTCAAATCGTTCCAGGTTATTGGTGCTGCTACCCAGGAATGCCATGCCAGCACCGGCAAATGTGACTTTGGAAGTGGATGCTATCATCAGCACGCTATCCTGGTTGCTTTGATCCTCGGCCANTAACATGAGATTGTCCAGTTTGCTTCCCTGTTCTACCAGATCATGGATAGCATAGGCATTGTCCCAGAATATTCGGAAATGGCCACCGGAATGTGAAGCCAGTTCGGCGAACCGTGCTACCGTTGTGGCATCGTAAGTAAGNCCGGTAGGATTGCTGTATTTGGGTACACACCAGATACCTTTTATCATGGGGTCGGCTTTAATCAGTTGTGCTATCTCAGTCATATCTGGGCCGNTTTCCAGGAGTCTAACTGGCAGCATCTGTATACCCAGATGCTGGCAGATTGTGAAATGCCTGTCGTAACCCGGAACAGGACATAAAAATTTTATCGGTGTATTGGCCTGCTGTTGTTCGGCCNGCCAGACGGGCATCATTGAGCTGACATAATGAAACATTAGAGTCAGGCTGCTATTGCCTGCAGCCATCACTTGTGCTGGCTCAAGGTTCAGTATTTCTGCGCCCAGTCGGCGAGCTTCNGGAATGCCTAATAGCCCACCATAATTTCTGGCATCACCACCATCTTCCAGAGTGTAATTCTCCTTTAAAATCCCATCGAGACCATTGGACAGGTCTAGCTGTTCTGAGCAGGGCTTGCCTCGCGTCAGGTCGAGATCAAGATCCGCTTGGAGAAAATTTGAAAACTGAATTTCAAGTTCCTGGAGGTTCATAAATTTTCCTGTGCTAGGGTCATTCTGGTATGCAGGCAAGATATTAAGGCTGGGCCACGGNTAAACCAGATANTTCTGGTAAATCAAGCATGATGTTCATGTTCTGAACTGCGGCCCCGGCAGCGCCTTTCCCCAGGTTGTCGAGTCTCGCAATAACCAGGCTCTGATTATCATGACCGTAGCTGAACAGGTCCACNCGATTAGTTTTATTGGCACCCTCTGGGTNGAGGAATCCGCCATCAAGTTCACTGGCCAGGTTGGCTGCATGAACTTGGATGCAGGGTTCATCTTTATAANGCTCTGCCAACAGAGTGAAGATTTCATCTGGACTGCTTTGATGGTTAAAGTTGTCCCTGCCCAGGGGAATTTCTACCAACATGCCCTGTGCAAAGTGGCCAACATGAGGCAGGAATANAGGCGCNTGGCTTAAACCTGCATGAATTCGCATTTCTGGCACATGTTTGTGATCGAGNTCCAGCGCATAAGNGCGGCAGGGCCATCTCTGATCATGCTGTTCAGCTTCTGAGTAGCGTTCAATCANAGCTTTACCGCCACCACTGAATCCGGATACAGCGTTAATGCAGATGATCGACTCGGTGTTTATCAGGCCCGCAGCTAGCAAAGGGGTAATGGCCGTCAGGAAGCCNGTNGGATAACAACCAGGGTTGCTGACTTTTTGCGCATTCCTGATGTTCTGGCGCTGCGCTGGATTAAGCTCAGGTAAGCCGTAAACCCAATCGGGATGGGTCCGATGGGCTGTGCTGGCATCGATAATTCTAGCCCCTTTACCGAGCTCGGCAGCTTGCCTGGCGGCATCATCTGGCAGGCATAAAATGCTGATATCGGCATTGTTCATGGCGTCACGTTTGANCCGCNGGTCTTTCCGGTCCTGATTGGGAATTTCGAGCAGCTCAATGTCCTGTCTTTGTTTCAGGCGCTGCTCAATTTGTAATCCGGTCGTGCCGCTTTGGCCATCGATAAAAATTTTGTACATAGGGCTCCTCTCTGGAGCAGAATAATATCACGAGACAGGGTAGAGACCCTATAATGGCATCGGGCAAATCTTTTAGTCGTTGATTTNCTAGGGNTCAGTAACCTGNGAAGGCAGTATGCCCAGTTTTTTGAGCAGGTCTCTTTCCCGATTTCTGTCGGTTTCAGGCTCAATCANCCATGCAACATTAGCCAGACTGGCCGGCGAAACATCAGACAGACCCTGGTCGCGAAGGTAGTGAATCAGTTTTAGGGTCTTGAATCCATCGAACCATTGAAAAGTGGCCTTTCGAAAANTCTCGACGTTACNGCATTGTTTGCGAAGCTTGNTGATTTTGCTTTCAAGCGCCTGTTGCTGAGCATAATGGAGCAGGCTTTGATCCAGGTTGGACCCTTCAANTCCATGCTGCCAGCTTGCATCAAGGGCTGTTAGGAATGTTTTCAGCAACTCAAATATGGCTGGATTATAGAAAGTCTTGGTATTGAGTGCGTCAGGATCGCGAAGAANTTTAACAATCCCCTGGCCTGTGCCAATCGGTACCCTNGTTGAGGGNCTGCCTGACAGCATAATGGCAGTGCCGTTCAGCTGGCGGATAGAGCCGGTTTTGCGGAGCTTATTGAGNAGGTAAAAATCCTCTGCCGCTGCTCTTTTGGGGAATCCCCTGACNTGGGCATAGNTCAGAGGATTGACGATGATGGTAGNGCCCAGGCTATGAAATGCGTAGGGAGAGTTTGCATGTTGTAGGCCNCTTACGTAGTAACACAGGTACAATTCATAGAGATGCATTGCTTGCTGGTATTCCAGACTGGCGTCAGCAGGCGGATGGTGACAGTAGGCATGGAGCAGCCCGGCATCTGNCTTGTTCAGGCTGTGCTGGAAATAATCCGCTGGCAGTTGAGCGTCTGCATCCGTAACGCATAACTGCTGCGAGATAATTTTACCCAGCCTGAAAAGTTTTAAAGCAGCATCGGTGCCGATTTTCCGTGCNAGGCCAACGCCCTCTTTGCCGGGGACGAAAAAACTATCTGAACAGCGGTTGAAAACCAGTAAATCAGGCTGGCCCTGGATGTGATGCCAGTTACGGCCTTCTGCCAGGACCCTGCCAGAGTTTAGACATGTCTGAANAAGTTGCTGCGTAGCTGGGTGAGTAGACGTGCTGTTGACGACGATGATGCANAGAAAATTAGATTGAATTGCATCCCATACTTTCTGGATATNCTGCCAAATTTCATCGAACGCAGGAATTATCAGCACCTGATCGTAGTTTCTGGACAGGCTCAGGTCAGTAACATCAGGCTCGGCATAATATTTCAGATATTTGTCTATGGTAGTCGTGGGAAGTGCCATTTTGAAAGCTTCTAGTTCAGTGTAGTCTCGCCCTTATCGACAAGGACTGCAGGACATTGTCTTCAATCTGGACCCATTGTGCTAAGCGTTGGTTTACCTGCTCGCTAGAGAAGTAACAATCTGCCAGATCAATGAAGAGATCACCATGGCTGTACTCGGACNTAGCCAGGGTCTGGTAAAACGTTTGTAGCATCGGGTCAGACAGCTGTTTGGCCAAGAGGGTAAATCGTTCAGCTCCCCTGGTTTCGATCACGGCCGCCGACAGTAAACGATCCAATAAATATTCATTGCTTTGTTTGCTTTGCCTGCGCAGGTGTTTATGAAGGCCGTTTACATAAGGGTCTTTCTGGTCATCNGTTAGGCTGAGACCGCGTTTNCAGGTCAGCCGGAAGACTTGTCGGAAATGATTTAGTTCCTCTAGTGCCAGGTCAATCATGGCGCTTGTCAGCCTTTTTTTGTCAGGGTAATGGGCGACCATAGATAAAGCCATGGACGATGCTTTTTTCTCGTTAGCAGCATGATCCANGAGAAATTCGTCAAAATTACTGAGAACCTTAGCGAGCCATTCGNCGGATGTTGGACGGATCAGTTTTATAGGCATGAACGAAGAAATGCTGATATATCACCTAATTCTTCAAGGCATACCTGATGTCCCATTGGGTAGTCTTTCCATTGAACATCGTAGCCAAGGCGAATCAGNTTTTCNCGGGAGGTGGCCGCTCTCATAATGGGGATCATTGGGTCCATGGTGCCATGTACCATCAGAATGGGCAGCGCCAGGTTGGCATCGTGNCTTTGTTCCTCAGTTTTGATAGCGTCGTGCAGGTAAGTCGACAAGGCAACAATCCCGGCGATGCGTTTGTCAAGTCTGAGACCCAGTTGTAGCGCGATGACGCCACCTTGTGAGAACCCGGCTAGAATAATGCGGTNGTGAGAAATACCTTTTGCCGTNTGCTCGTCTATGAGTTCNTGTATCAGGGCTGCTGAAATTTCTATGTCGCTNGAGCCACCGGTTTCTGAATGGGGTATGAAGTCATACCAGGCGCGCATTTCTTCGCCTTCATTGATGGTAACCGAACGCATGGGTGCGTGCGGGAAAATAAAGCGAACGGCNAGGTCTCCCAAGTCCAGTTCTGGGACTATCGGTTCGAAGTCATGCCCATCTGCACCTAACCCNTGCAACCAGATGATGCAGCTGTTTGCATTTGGTTTTGATTCAAGTTCAATGTAATCCAGCATAGGTGATAGTTCCTCTAGGTCCGACATGATAACCCGCTTCTGCTTTTGGCTCTANATGTGATAAGCCAATGCCGTGNTGAGGCAAGNCTGAACCTGTCTGCCTGAGACTTATCGGATTTAAGCCGAATTTGGCTGGTCTGGGATTAGTTAATAATGAGGGTTAGTTAGTGATTGCTGGATTAATCCGAATGTGACTAAATGGGTAGAATAGAAAGCTAAGGAAATTGCGATGGGACCATTGACAGGAATTAAAGTAATCGAACTCGCTGGCATTGGCCCGGGCCCTTTCTGCGGAATGATGTTAGCTGATATGGGTGCAGAAGTTATCCGTATTGATCGTACCGGGGGCCGAGCCACNTCTCACCAGGATATATTGGCAAGGGGCAGGAAATCGCTTGCTGTTGATTTAAAAAGTGAGTCTGGCNGCGANGTCGTCCTTAGGCTCTGTGAGTCTGCAGATGCTCTGTTTGAGGGGTTCAGGCCAGGTGTCACTGAACGACTGGGTTTAGGTCCGGATGAATGCATGGCTCGAAATCAGAAATTGGTTTATGGNCGCATGACGGGTTGGGGGCAGGATGGCCCCATGGCCCAGGCAGCGGGTCATGATATCAATTATATTTCACTGTCCGGTGCTNTACACAGTATCGGGCCCAAAGATGGCAAGCCGGTACCGCCGTTGAATCTTGTCGGTGATTTTGGTGGTGGCGGCATGTTGCTTGCTTTTGGCCTGGTTTGTGGGATTCTCGAAGCGAGTCGTTCTGGCCAGGGCCAAGTGGTCGATTCGTCTATGGTAGATGGGTCTGCAGCCTTAATGGCGATGTTTTTTACCATGCGATCCTCGGGTATGCTGAAGGAATCCAGAGCCAGCAATATGCTTGACGGAGGTGCCCACTTTTATGGTACCTACGAGACTCTGGATGGGAAATATATCTCTATTGGCTCAATTGAGCCGCAGTTTTATGCCTTGTTAGTAGAAAAATCAGGTGTCGATGTTGAAGATTTTGCTGCGCAGATGGATCAGTCTCGCTGGTCCGAATATCAGGACAAGCTGACAGCGGTGTTCAAGTCCAAAACCCGAGATGAGTGGTGCGANATTATGGAGGGCTCAGATGTCTGTTTTGCTCCAGTGTTGTCACTGGGCGAAGTTGCNGATCATCCGCACAATCAGCANCGGCAGACTTTCCAGAATTTTGAAGGGGTAATACAACCAGCACCCGCACCAAGATTCAGCCGNACCGAGGTGGCACTATCNCATCCTTCGAGATCCTCTGGGGAAGATAGCGAGCAGGTTCTTGCGAATGCAGGCTTTGATCAGGGCGAAATTGATTCGTTGNTAGCGTCGGGTGCAGTCACGCAGATCTGATAGTATGGGCGGGCAATGAGGTTCAGCAAGATNNTGTTTTATTATTTCTGCAGTTTGGAGAGGCTATCGTGTACTCAAAATTGATGTCCGGCGCTGGATCTGATCCTGAGGNCTATTGGTCAGAGCAGAGCAAAAGGGTGGCTTGGNTTAGNGAGCCCACACAAGCGCAGACTATAAACAGCGATGGTCTAGCACAGTGGTTTGCCGATGGAGAGTTAAANACATGCTATCTGTGTCTTGATTATCATGTGGATCAGGGTCGTGGTGACCTGGATGCTATTGTATATGACTCTCCGGTTACNGGTGTTAAGAAGCGTTATACCTATCACGAACTGCTCCAGGAGGTTGCCTTGTTCGCTGGCGCTTTGGCTGGGCTNGGCNTCGGTCAGGGGGATAGGGTGATCATCTATCTACCGATGATTCCAGAAGCGGTAATCGCGATGTTAGCCTGCGCCCGAATCGGCGCTATCCATTCNGTGGTTTTTGGTGGGTTTGCTGCTAAGGAGTTGGCCACTCGTATNGATGATGCGGCACCGAAGGTGATACTNACTGCATCCTGCGGCATAGAGTTTCAGCAGGTGATACCTTATCTGCCCCTGGTAAATGAAGCCTGTGAATTGGCNTCCCATCAAGTTGATCATCGAGTCATTCTGCAGAGACGTGAACTCCANGCAGCGTTACATGACAAAGATCTGGATTGGCAGGCAATCACCGCCGCCGCAACCCGGGTTTCGAGTGTAGCCCTGAAAGCCACGGATCCGCTGTACATCCTTTATACCTCAGGTACCACCGGCAAACCAAAAGGGGTGGTGAGGGATAACGGTGGTCATGCGGTAGCGCTGTTGCACAGTATGGCTGTGATTTATGGNGTAACACCGGGCGACGTGTTTTGGGCTGCTTCGGATGTNGGTTGGGTGGTTGGCCACTCGTATATTGTCTNTGCGCCTCTACTAGCGGGCTGTACATCGATCCTGTTTGAAGGAAAACCTGTGCGAACGCCGGATGCAGGCACCTTCTGGAGGGTCATTGGCGAATATGGNGTCAATGTTTTTTTTACNGCACCAACNGCATTCCGGGCGATTCGAAAAGAAGACCCGCAAGGGGCGATGCTTTCTGCTTACGACATGAGTTCATTGAGAGCGCTTTTTGTAGCCGGGGAGAGGACAGATCCGGCAACTTATCAATGGTTGNGCCGGCTTTTACAGATNCCTGTTATTGATCATTGGTGGCAGACGGAAACCGGTTCGCCGGTTTCTGCCATTCCTTTGGGAGTGGNAGCGCTTGCNGTTAAGGAAGGTAGTGCGGGTGTGATGATGCCAGGTTTTGAAGTAGCTATTTTAAATGATGAGCATGAGGCCTGCGGGCCGGGTGAAGAGGGTGACGTGGTATTGAAGCTACCCCTGCCGCCAGGCTGCTTGCCGACGGTATGGCGAAATCATCAGCGGCTGATTGATGCNTACCTGGTGCAACATCCNGGTTACTATCATACCGGTGATGGNGGATTTCTGGACGAACAGGGNTANCTCTACATAATGGGACGGACTGATGATGTCATCAATGTTGCGGGACACAGGCTGTCTACGGGNGAAATGGAAGAAATTGTGGCGGCGCATGCTTCAGTTGCGGAATGTGCNGTGGTCGGTATTGCGGACAACAATAAAGGTCAGNTTCCACTGGGTTTGCTGGTGCTGAAGGATGACAATCGGATATCTTCACAAGTTCTGCAGGCAGCACTGATTCAAGCTGTTCGAGAAAATATCGGTGCTTTCGCTAATTTTCGAAGGGCGATCGTGGTTGAAAGGTTGCCAAAAACCCGTTCTGGTAAAATACTTCGNCAGATCATCAGAAAAATAGCCAATGATGAAGATTTTGAACACCCGGCGACTATCGATGACCCGGTCATTCTTGAGGAAATCAGCGATCGCTTTAAGGCAGAAAAAATNGGTTTAGTTGGAGAAATTTAAATGGGTAGTGTGATCATAACAGGTGCGTCTTCCGGTTTTGGCCGTGCAGCGGCCAGGAAAATTGCAAAGCTGGGCTATCCTGTTGTGTTGGCTGCCAGACGGCTACCTCGTCTGCAGGAATTAGCAGAAGAGTTAGAAAGCCTGACNGCTGTGAAATTACTGGAATTGGATGTTCGAGACCGCCAGTCCGTGTTTTCGAAGCTGCAGGATTTGCCAGAACCTTTTTCAGATGTCGCTGTGCTGGTGAATAATGCCGGTCTAGCGCTAGGGCTTGGTGCTGCTGATGAGGCCAATATGGATGATTGGGAAACTATGGTNGATACCAATATAAAAGGCTTAATGTACTGTACCCGGGCTGTTCTGCCGGGGATGGTCAGAAACGGCCTGGGTCACATCGTTAATATGGGATCGGTTGCTGCCAACTGGCCTTATCCTGGTGGAAATGTCTATGGAGGAAGCAAGGCTTTTGTACAGCAGTTCAGTCGAAACCTGAGAAGTGACTTGATAGGCAAGGGTATTAGGGTCAGTAATATCGAACCCGGTATGTGTGAGACGGAATTTTCAGTGGTTCGGTTTGCTGGTGATAAGACCAAGGCCGATGCAGTTTATGATGGTATGCAGCCACTTTCGGCGGATGATATTGCAGATATGATCTGTTGGGTCATTGCCCAGCCAGCACACATTAATGTAAATCAGTTGGAGGTCATGCCGGTCGCTCAGGCCTGGTCTGCTTTCGCAGTTGATAGAGGTGACTGACTGTATAACAGAGNTGAGTAAGGGTATACTAGNGTTCAAACAGGGTGATGCGTAAATTATGATTATTGTTCATGGGCTGTTTCCTATCATTCCTGATCAGCGTCAGGAAGCACTGGATTTAATGTATGAGATGGCCACTGCCACCAAGGCAGAGTCTGGCTGTGTNAGCTATGAGTTTTATGTNGCCCAGACAGATCCCAATCAGTTTTTACTGTTTCAGGAGTGGGAATCGGTAGATGCCCTGCAAGGACATTTTGAGACAGTNCATATGGAGCAGTTTCTTGAAAAACTACCCTCTGTTATTGCNGGTGATATTGTCACCAGGCGGTATGAAGTACGCGCTTCAGATGATATGGACGGTGCTGATTACGAAGATGATCACAGCGAGGTAGAGTCACGAGAAGCATCGCCTAAGGCNGCNGCTTCTTCGCAACCAAAGATAATCCACTGAGATTAATTCCTGCCAGATTGTTTCAATCGATCAAAGCGACAACATTCTCGGGCGGTCGACCAATAATGGCTCGGTTGCCGCGACGGACGATAGGCCGTTGCATGAGAATAGGATACTGTAAGATGAGCTCNATGAGCTTTGTTCCATCGAGTTCTCCGATATCTATNTTTANTGATTGNACTATTGATTCACCNCTTCGNANGATATCTTCTGGATTCATAGCCAGAGCCTGCAGCAGTTCACCAAGTTCAGNNGCAGTGGGTGGTTGTTCGAGATACAGGCGTATATTGGGGTCTATATTGTNATCATTGAGGATTGCCAGAGTCGCTCTTGATTTAGAACATTTGGGATTATGATAGATCGTTACTTGNGTCATATTACTCTCCAAAGCATTATCAGTAGGAAACGGTTCGCCATAATCGATGAGGAGTCATGCGATGACGATAATGAACGGTCAACAAGTTACTCAGTTTTTACGCTATGTNNTCAGCGAGTATATTTCTGATGGCTGTCAGACTACCGGCGCNGCTCTNACATATCAAACGCTATTTGCAGTGGTACCGGCACTGACCGTCAGTTATATGGTGTTATCTGCTTTTGAGGCTTTCTCCGGGGTGTCTCGAATGCTGGAGGATTTTATTTTTTCTTATGTAGTGCCAGAGAATATTGCTTCTGTTCAGTCGTATTTGAGACTATTTTCTGATCAGGCGCGTANTCTCAGCGCACCTAGTTTTATACTGTTAGGGGTTACAGCCTTTCTAATGCTATTTACNATCGAGCGCACTTTCAATGAAATATGGAAGGTGAGTGAACCCAGAAACAAACTTCAGCGAGTACTGATGTACTGGGGCCTATTGACCTTAGGACCGCTTTTAATTGTCGGCGGTACTGTNATGACAACTTATCTGTTTTCGTTGCCTTTTTTCTCAGATGTTTCTGANTTGCCGGTTTTTTATCAGTTCTTGCCGTGGACCTTGAGTGTGCTGGCCTTCACCTTGGTATACGCAGCGGTTCCCAATGCAGTGGTCCCATTGAAACATGCCTTGNTGGGTGGGTTGTTGGTAGCGGTTAGCTTTGAAGTGGCCAAGTACGGATTTGGGAAACTGATGGCGGCGTNAGACTTTGAGGTGATCTATGGTGCTTTTGCTGTTGTTCCANTATTNCTGTTGTGGATTTATGTGACCTGGACNATAATCTTGGCCGGTGCTGAATTCGTGAAAGCACTTGGTCTGTTTCGTTCCGACAAGGANNTTTTGTCTGAGCCACAGTACCTTCAGTTGTTNAGTATCCTGGATCTATTTTATNAGGCCTACCAGCAGGGTCGAGCTTTAACAGAAAAACAGATTCGTGAGCACAGTGGGGTAATAAATCTTCGTTTCTGGAGTGAAAACAGANAAAAATTGATTAATCNTGGTTTGTTGGTAAGGATAGAAAACGGCGGCCTGATACTGGCCAGAAGTTTACAGAATGTAACCNTGTGGCAGCTATATGAAGGNTTGGATGTAGTGCTTCCAGGGAGGTCGGATGGGTCGGTGACACCGGCTGGATCACCGCCATGGAAGGNAGCNGTCGATCACAGGGTTGTTGAATTGACAGGCGTGAATCGAAAAATTTTAGAGACTGATTTGGCCCAGCTATTTNCAGGAGANATACACGATGCAACCCAGGGTCAGTAAACNGNTAGTACTTGCAGCNTTGNTTTTTCTGCTGAGTGCNTGTTCGAAGCCGGATGTTTCANAGACGGTGATCNCGGATGATTTTGGCGCGGGCGATGGAAAACGTTGGCGTGTGGTTAATTATTGGGCTACCTGGTGTGGCCCGTGTATTCTGGAGATAGCTGAGCTCAATAAAATAGCACTTGATTATCGACAACAGCTGGTTGTGTTGGGCGTTAATTTTGATAANCCTNTGACTGAGTCTGAGCGAGAGGCCGCCATCGCTAAGATGGATATACACTTCCCTGTTTACGCACAGGATCCAGCCANNGAGCTGGGAATTGACAGGCCTTTGGTCNTGCCNACTACTTTTATATTTTCTCCGGATGGGNTCCTGGTNGAAACCCTGGTGGGTCCTCAGACGGTCGAGACTCTATTGANGGTGATTCGCAGNCAGGGCAGGGGCTAACTANATTGAAGTTTCAGGCTAACTGCAGTTTTTCNGCAAGTCGACTATTGACTTCATCGAGGGGCCAGTTTTCAGTTTCGCCGGTACTTCGCGAGGTATATTCGATTTCATTTTTGTTNACGCCACGATCGCCTATAACGAATCGATGCGGGATTCCAATGAGTTCCGCATCGGCGAATTTCACCCCAGGTCGNTGATTGTCACGGTCATCGAGAAGCACTTCTATTCCGTCATCGAGCANCGCCTGGTAAATTCTGCTGGTGGCNTCTGCTACTGGCACGGATTTGTGGGCGTTAATGGGAATCAGTATGACCTGAAAGGGGGCTATTGAANTCGGCCAGATAATGCCGGATTTGTCATGATTTTGCTCGATCGCGGCACCCACCAGACGAGACACNCCCATGCCGTAACAACCCATTTGCATGGGTTTCGCTTTGCCGTTTTCATCAAGAACGGTGGCGTTCATAGGGACACTGTATTTTTCNCCTAACTGGAAAATGTGGCCAACTTCTATACCTCGTTTTAATTGAATGCTACCGTTTCCGTCTGGGCTGGCATCTCCTTGTTCAATATTACGAATATCTGCGATCTCATATTCCGGNCAATNCGATTGCCAGTTAACGTTAGTAAAATGGAAGTCATCTTCNTTTGCACCACAGATAAAATTGCTAATTGTGGCTGCTGAGCGATCTGCGATGATGGGTAATTTAAGACTCACAGGGCCTATTGATCCTGCAGAGCAACCTATAGCGGCNTGAATCTGATCTTCATCAGCCATTGTCAGCGGNGCTGCTACACCNGCTATTTTTTCGGCTTTGAACGTGTTTAGGGTATGGTCACCACGAACAATTAANNCTACNAGGGGTTGATTGTCTCCGATAACGATCAGCGACTTTACTGTTTTTCGTATGTCAGCATNCAGGAATTGAACGATGTTCTGGATGGTTTTCTGGCCAGGGGTCGCTATTTTTTCTTTTTTCAAGGGCTTCTCNTCNGGTAACTGTACAGCTACCGCTTCAGCCAGTTCGATATTGGCTGCGTAGTTGCCCTGNGAGCTGAACGCTATCAGGTCTTCACCAGAATCGGCGAGTACATGAAACTCCATTGATGCGGAGCCNCCGATACTNCCTGTATCGGCTAATACAGCTCTATACTTCAGACCGATTCTGTCGAGGATACGGGTGTAGGTATCGTGCATTAATTGGTAGGTTTGCTGCAGAGATTCTGCGTCCACNTGAAACGAGTAGGCGTCTTTCATGGTAAATTCCCTGGCTCGCATAACACCGAATCTGGGTCGGGTTTCATCTCTGAATTTTGTATGGATCTGGTAGTAGTTGACAGGTAATTGTTTGTGGCTTTTGAGNTCGTTTCTGGCGATTTCGGTGATCACTTCTTCATGNGTTGGNCCGAAACAGAAATCGCGNTGGTGCCTGTCTTTTAATTTTAACAGCAAGCCTTCGTCATATTGATTCCAGCGNCCCGATTCCTGCCACAGTTCTGCCGGCTGGATGACAGGCATCATTAGCTCCTGNCCNCCCGCCTGGTTCATCTCCTGCCTGACAATATCTTCGATTTTTCTCAGTACACGCAATCCAATGGGNAACCAGGTATAGATCCCTGATGCTAATTTTCGNATAAAGCCGCCCCTGATGAGAAGCTGGTGGCTTGCAATTTCGGCATCAGCAGGCATTTCTTTTTGCGTTGATAGGGTGTATTGGGATACTTTCATAGGAGTGTCTTTCAGTTGTCTATGGGGCTGGCTTGTCTTGGGAGTTTGTTGGCTTAATATCTCGCGTTTAGTTTATCAGGGTCTTGGCTCAAATGATGACTGTTGGGTGTAATTTATTTGTATTATCACCGAAGGTTTTTGCAGCGGGCAGGCAGTCGCCCAGGATCCCGTCGCCTTTTATATTAGAGGCACAGTACCATTAGAAGCAGTGTAAAATTAAAAGCTGGGCGCAATTAGAAACAGGTAAAACCAGGATCAGGGCCGTTGTTTTGGTAAGGTAGTAAAGCTCTTTATGATTATTCGNAAAACGGTGCTGCAGGCAGATGGTATTTTTATCTGAAGTCCTGGAATAGCAGNTTTTTGCCGGATGCAGAGCGATTCGNNGGACTGTTTTACCGGTATNTATNCTAAATTAGCAGATTCAGNCTCCAATGGTGTCGAAGTGAAGACGTATTGGGTATAATTTCGCGCCGTCCTGTCGAAGGAAGTTGTTGTGCTTTTGGAGTGAGTCAATGCCTATTTATGAATATGAATGTACGAGTTGCCAGCATCGGCTAGAGAAGATCCAGAAGATGAGTGACAGCAGATTAGTTGATTGCCCGGAATGTGGTAAACCAGATCTTAAGAAATTGGTTTCAGCTGTTGCCTTCAGATTAAAGGGCAGTGGNTGGTATGAGACNGATTTCAAGACAGGCTCAAAGAAAAATGTCAGTGGAACCGATTCTGGGTCGTCCGCAACTACNGGTTCGAGTGAGTCGACGGCGACAACTGCAGATACGTCATCAGCAGATAGCAAGANTAAGAGCGCTGACAAGGATACCAAGAGTACACCGACGCCGANAGNCNGTTGAGGTAATCTCACAGGTTATATAGCGACAGCGTTTATAAGGAACATATTATGAGAAGCCACTATTGCGGCGAAATACGGCCAGAGCACCTGCAACAGGAAGTCCGGCTGAATGGCTGGGTCAATCGTCGCCGGGATCATGGCGGTATTATTTTTTTAGACCTCAGGGATCATCGTGGCGTGATCCAGGTTGTNTTTGACCCAGATACCGATGCCAGCTTTGCGCTNGCAGATCAGATGCGAAATGAGTTTGTAATTGAAGTCGTTGGTTTGGTTCGTCTGCGCGANCCGGCGGCTATTAATCCAAAAATGCTNACGGGTGAAGTTGAGGTTCTTGGTCAACAGCTCACNGTATTGAANCGNTCGGAAACGCCNCCTTTCCAACTGGATGAGCACTCTGAAGCTGGGGATGATGTTCGATTAAAGTACCGCTATATAGATTTAAGGCGGCCGGATATGCAGGAGAAGCTACGCATCCGCTCCCGNGTCAGTCATTTTGTACGCAATTNTCTTAGTAGACATGATTATGTAGATCTTGAAACACCGGTATTAACCAAGGCAACCCCTGAAGGCGCGCGAGATTACCTGGTTCCAAGCCGAGTTCATCCAGGTCANTTCTATGCTTTGCCGCAGTCGCCTCAGATTTTTAAACAGCTGCTGATGATTTCCGGTTTTGATCGCTACTACCAGATAGCCAGATGTTTTCGGGACGAGGATTTGCGAGCGGATCGACAACCGGAATTTACTCAGGTTGATATAGAAGCATCCTTTGTAGATGAAGCGTACATCATGGCTCTGGCAGAAGANATGCTGATACGCGTTTTTNATGAGGTAATCGATGTGCAGTTAGAGCCCTTTACTGTGCTGACTTATGCTGACGCTATGCAGCATTATGGTACGGACAGACCAGATCTTCGTTTTGGNCTGGNGCTTATCGATATTGCGGACTTAATGACTGAGGTGGAATTCAAGGTGTTCGGCGTGCCTGCTAAGGATATTGATTCAAGGGTTGTTGCGCTGAGGCTCCCAAATGGTGATCGTTTAAGCCGAAAAAATATTGACGACCTGACAAGCTTTGTGGGGATCTATGGCGCCAAGGGATTGGCCTACATNAGAGTTAATGATATTAGCGCCGGCGTGAGCGGACTNCAGTCGCCTATTCTCAAATTTCTACCGGAAAGTGTTGTNNACGAGCTGTTGGCTCGGTTACAAGCTGAAAATGGGGATCTGATTTTCTTTGGTGCAGATAAGNCTAATGTGGTTAATGATTCAATGGCAGCGCTAAGGAACAAGCTTGCAACNGACCTTGACCTTTATGAATGCCCCTGGTCGGTTTGCTGGGTCACTGAATTCCCGATGTTTGAACAAGTTGATTCATCGCACTGGACCGCTGTACATCATCCCTTTACTCAGCCAATTGGTTCTATTGATTCACTGCTTTCTAATCCAGGAAAAACCAGTTCGCGAGCCTATGATGTGGTNATCAACGGTTATGAAGTGGGNGGTGGATCNATAAGGATTCATGACCCGCAGATGCAGCGGGCTATTTTTCAGGTATTGCAGCTGTCTGAAAATGAATCTGAAGCAAAGTTTGGGTTTCTGCTGGATGCGTTAAGATATGGCGCTCCACCGCATGGCGGCATCGCCCTGGGTTTGGACCGGCTAGTCATGTTAATGACGGATGCTAAAGCCATCCGTGATGTGATTGCTTTTCCAAAGACCCAGACNGCGACATGNCTGCTCACCGCAGCACCTGACAACGTGCCAGAGAAGCTGGTTCGCGAATTGGGCATTCGCGTTCATAATCCCAACTGATCAGGGTTAGATATGGCTGGCCATAGTAAGTGGAGCAACATCAAGCATCGTAAAGCGGGGCAGGATGCCAAGCGAGCTAAGGTGTTTACAAAAATCATTAGAGAACTGACTATTGCGGCCCGAGACGGTGGNGGCAGCGTTGATGACAATCCGGGTCTTCGAAATATAGTGGACAAGGCTAAAGCAGTCCAGATGCCGCGAGATACCATGGAGCGGGCCATTGCCAGAGGCGCAGGGGGNCAGGAAGGCGCGGACCTGGTAGCGCTCACCTACGAAGGATATGGTCCCGGTGGAGTTGCTATTCTGGTGGAGACGATGACCGATAATCGGAATAGGACAGTTGCTGAAATTCGTCATGCTTTCAGCAAAGGCGGTGGTAATTTAGGCACCGATGGTTCTGTCGCCTATCTGTTTTCAAAAAAAGGCCAACTGCTGTTGGAATCTAGCGGTGTCGAAGACTCAATTATGGATATCGCCATTGAAGCCGGTGCAGAGGATGTCGACAGCGCTGAGGATGGANCTGTGGAGGTGATTACCNGTCCCGAANATTTTCAGGAAATAAAAGAGNTATTTTTGCAAGCTGGTTTTAAAACTATAATGGCAGAGATTGCAATGCTGCCGCATACCTATACCGATTTGAGTGAGGAAAACTCCAATAAACTCCTCATATTGCTCGAATTGCTGGAAGATATAGATGATGTCACTAATATTTATACCAACGGTAATTTTATGGCTGAATCGCNCTAATGCGTTGCTAGCCTTTGTCGATGTTAAATTCGGANAGAACCGGNACAACCCAGCTATGTGCTAGAATTCGATCAGGTTAATCACGCCGGAAGAGCGGGCATGAGTATCATTCTAGGTATTGATCCTGGTTCACGAGTAACAGGTTACGGGGTNCTCAGTAACCAGGGTGCNGAGTTGGAATATGTTGCCAGTGGCTGCATTAAGACCCATGTTCGCGTAGCAANGGCAAAGAGACTGGATGAAATATTCACGGGTGTGAGTGAANTGATCAGCGAATATCAGCCAGAACTGTTAGCAATCGAAAAAATATTCATGGCAAAAAGNGCGGATTCGGCGCTGAAACTAGGTCAGGCCAGGGGNGTGGCTATTGTNGCTGCCAGTCACCAGGGNTTACCNGTATTTGAATACGAGGCACGCAAGGTAAAGCAAGCTGTTGTAGGCAATGGCAATGCCACAAAAATCCAGGTCCAACATATGGTGAAAGTGCAGCTTGCTCTACAAGGTAAACCGCAGGAAGATGCTGCAGATGCATTAGCCATAGCACTGTGTCATGCCCATACCCAGTTTAATCTGCAAAGAACAAGCACAACAGGTATGGCGTTTCGTCGGGGTCGTTTGGTGGGGCCAAAAACATGATTGCAATGATTCAGGGTAAGTTATTAGATAAAACCGATCAGCAGATTGTTATTGATGTTTCTGGGTTGGGTTATGAAGTATCAGTACCCACATCTACGCGGATCAGTCTGGGNCCNATTGATAGTCTGGTTTCTCTGTACACGCATCTTGTGGTCAGGGAGGATGCTCAGATCCTGTTTGGCTTTTTANAAAAGCAGGACAGGGAATTATTTCGTGCCTTGATTCGGGTTAATAAAATAGGTCCTAAGNTAGCTGTGGCCATCCTTTCGGCGGTTGATGCGAGAGCCTTTATCAGTTGTATTCGACAGAATGATNTCAAGACCTTAAATGGGATATCAGGTGTTGGAAAAGTCATGGCGGAACGTCTTATTATGGAAATGAGGGATAAGTTTACGGATTGGCAGGTTGGCCTTGATGACCGTGTTGGCGTACCGGCAAAATCAGATGGTCGGGTAGATGCTGAGGCGGCGATAGTCGGTCTGGGATTCAAACCCCAGGAGGCAGCTCGTGCGCTAGCACAGATCGNGGNTGATAGTGACGATGTGCAGGTGCTAGTCAGGCNGGCACTGAAATTGTTGGCATAACAGTCAGTTTATGGATAACTGATTNGGAGCGGGAAAGCATGAATTATTGGTATGCGNGAGCAGAATCATGATTGAATCAGATCGTCTGGTTTCGCCTGCCTCGCAAGCGCCTGAGCCGCAACAAGATTGGGCCATAAGGCCGAAGCGATTGGATGACTATATTGGCCAGCCCCAGGTGTGTGAACAGATGACGGTGTTTATGCAGGCGGCCAAGGGTCGCCAGGAATCGCTGGANCATACTTTGATCTTCGGCCCTCCGGGTCTTGGTAAAACAACCCTNGCTAATATAATTGCCTCTGAAATGGATGTTAAAATTAAGTCGACATCCGGTCCTGTCATGGAAAAAAAAGGTGACCTGGTAGCAGCATTGACTAACCTGGAAGCAGGTGACGTGCTGTTTATTGATGAAATCCATCGNCTAAATGCTGCTGTTGAGGAGATACTCTATCCAGCGATGGAAGACTTCCAGGTAGATCTGATGATTGGTGAAGGCCCAGCTGCAAGATCCATTAAACTGGATCTTCCGCCTTTTACCCTGGTAGGTGCAACGACACGTACGGGTCTGCTAACCTCGCCTCTGCGCGACCGATTTGGGATTGTGCAAAGGCTTGAGTTTTATAGCGAACAAGATCTAGCAAAGATTCTGATTCGTTCCGCTGCCCTATTAGGTGTTCAATGTGATGCAGCGGGNGCTAAGGAAATAGCAGTCAGGTCCCGCGGAACGCCCAGAATTGCCAATCGACTATTGCGGCGAGTTCGCGATTATGCAGAGGTCCGCGCNTCCGGGGAGGTGACTGCCGAAGTTGCGGATCAGGCGCTGAATATGTTGAATGTAGATGCCAACGGGTTTGATCATATGGATCGCCGNTTATTGATGGCTGTGATTGAAAAATTTGACGGAGGNCCAGTGGGAATCGATAGCATAGCNGCAGCTGTGGGTGAGGAAAGGGATACCATTGAAGATGTCTATGAACCTTACCTGATTCAGCAAGGCTTCATGATGCGCACACCGCGAGGCAGGATAGCAACCAAAAGAGCGTATNTCCATTTTGGGATGGAGTTTGTTACAAGTCCCAGGCAGGACCTNTTTGTCGAAAATCTAAGTGGGGAGGGNGAGTGAACGAACCTATNTCGATACTGCATTTGATTCAGGGTGCTTCTGTCGTGGTGCAGATTGTCATGGCCATTCTAATAATGGCGTCTTTGGTGTCCTGGGTAATGATTTTCCAAAGGATTTTTGTTCTCTCTTCGATTCGCAGAATGGCTAACGTGTTTGAAAGTGAGTTCTGGTCAGGCAATGACCTGCGTTCCATTTTTATTGAGATCGAATCGGCTGATGCTGACCCGATCGGCATTGAACATCTTTTTTATTCAGGTTTTAAGGAATTNACACGTTCTCGGCAGCAATATGGAACCCAGGCAGAACGTATTATGCAGAACGTGCAGCGGGCGATGCGNGTTGCCCTGTCCCGAGAGGAAGAAAGGCTTGAAGCGTCTCTTCCGTTTTTGGCCACAGTCGGTTCAACCAGTCCTTATATTGGTTTGTTTGGAACAGTATGGGGGATTATGAATTCGTTCAGAGGATTAGCGACAGCGAACCAGGCTAGNCTTTCGGTGGTAGCGCCAGGAATATCTGAGGCATTGATAGCAACGGCTATGGGTCTGTTTGCGGCTATTCCTGCTGTGATCGCATATAACCGCTATTCTGCCCAGGTAGAAGTCATAATGAATCGATTTGAGGCTTTTTCAGATGAGTTCAGTTCNATTCTTAACCGATCGATCCAGAACAGGTAACTAAGCNAATGTCCAAGGTAGCCCGAAGAAAGCCCATGTCAGAGATCAATGTAGTGCCCTACATTGACGTTATGCTGGTTTTGCTGGTTATTTTTATGGTCACGGCACCTTTNATGACGCAGGGTATTAAGGTGGATTTACCCAATGCCAATAGTGAGGCAATTGACGTGGATTCAGACCAGAGCTTTCTGGTAGTAAGCATCAAGTCCGATGGTAGTTATTATCTAAACACGGGTGATGAAGAAACGCCGCTACCTCTGGAGGCGATTGGCGAGACCACTATGAAAATTATATCTGCTAATCCTGCAGTTCGTGTTTTGGTTGAAGGTGACCAGTCGTTACCCTACGGTGTGGTAGTCACTTTGATGGATGAATTGCAGCGNGCTGGCGTTGAAGGGGTAGGCCTGGTGACTGAACCCGCCAGTGGTTAAAGGGACTCGTATATTATGCCAAAACTGGCNGGCTATGTTTTTTCCATTTTTCTTGCTGTGCTCCTGCACAGTGCAGTGGTGGGCTTACTGCTGATTAACTGGCAGGCAGAATCGAGTGAACCAACACGGATTGAACCCCTGTATATTAGTGCCGCTCTGNTTCGACAGAATCCTATCCAGATCAGGCNTCGCGAGGAGATGGCTGCTAAGGAGCGGGCTGAACAGCAGAAAGCGAAAGAAATTGCCAGTCGCAGGCAGGCCNGGGAAAGTGTGGTAACANACAAAAAACTTGTACCTGTTGAAACAACTGGTTCGACGCAGAACCAGGCTGNAGCTTCTACACAGCAAGCACCAATGGTCAGCGCCAGGCAAGAACCNCAATTAAAACGGCAACNCGAAGAACAGTTCCGACTNCAGATGGAGGATGAATTAACACTCGCGGTTATGGAAGAACAAGAACGTCGTAAAGCTGTCACTGATGATGAAAAATCCATGGCTTTTGTAGCTCAGATTCAGCAGGATATTGTTTCAAACTGGTCCAGACCNCCGAGTGCTCGAAATGGTATGCAGGCCTTGCTCAGGGTTTTCCTGGTTCCCACTGGCGAGGTTGTNGAGGTTGTGGTTCAGGAAAGTAGCGGTAATGTTGCTTTCGATCGTTCAGCTATTCTGGCAGTTCAGAAGGCCGAGCAGTTTCAGGTTCCNGCAGTGGCAGCGCAGTTTGAAAGGCGATTCAGAGAATTTACGGTATTATTCCGACCCGAGGACTTAAGGCTGTGATTAATCGATGAAAATAANAATGACGAGGTTAGGGCTGATTCTTGGTTGCCTGGTGTTTTCAGTTTTCAGCACAGCTGAGTTAAGAATTGAGGTCACCAAAGGGGCCGATAATGCGGTTCGTATAGCCGTTATTCCTTTTGAATGGAGAGGGCGGGGCTCTCTTCCTGAAAGTGTTGCTGAAATTATAACTTCTGATCTNGGCTTCAGTGGCCGCTTTAATACCTTACCCGTAACGCAGATGCTGAGCCTTCCGAATACGGCAGAAGAAGTCTTTTTGCGTGACTGGAAGCTTCTCGATGTTGAATACCTGGTGATGGGGTACTTAACCGAGCGCGGTCCCGATCTAGCCCTGCATTTTGAGCTCTACAATNTCTATGAGCAGACTACAGATATTTCNGAGATTATCGTCGGTAGCGATCTGGATCTCAGAGATATGGCCCATTATGCCAGTGACACCTTGTATGAANCGCTAACGGGTATACCCGGTGCTTTTTCTACCCAGATCATGTACATCACNGCAACTGGCGAAAATGATTCCAGGGAATTTCGTCTTAANGTCGCAGATGCAGATGGGCGCAGAATNGTGACGGTATTACAGTCTAGAGAACCCATTTTGTCCGCCACCTGGTCCCCCGAAGGNGAGCGAATTGCTTATGTATCGTTCGANAGNGATAGCCGCCCAGCGATTTATATCCATAATCTGGTGACAAGAACGCGGGAACAGGTCACTGCCTTTACAGGTTTAAATGGAGCGCCTTCGTTTTCNCCGGATGGCACGAAACTGGCCATGGTNTTATCTAAAGACGGTAATCCAGACATTTATATTTTAGACCTGAAAAGTAAACCACGAAGGCTTCGGCGGGTGACCCGGCACTATGGAATCGATACCGAGCCATCCTGGAGTCATGANGGNCGATCAATCGTGTTTACCTCCAATCGCGGTGGTCAGCCACAGATTTATTCTATGGGTCTTAANGATTTACGGATNGAGAGGTTGACGTTTGAGGGGGATTACAATGCGAAGGCTAGTTTGCTAAAGGATGGTTCCGGCCTAGTCATGGTGCATCGCCGCGAAGGCATTTTCCATATAAGTCACCTTGATCTGAAGAGAGGNCGNTTACGGGTGTTAACTGAAACCTCNCTCGATGAATCACCCAGTATCGCACCCAATGGAAGTATGTTGATCTACGCGACCCAGGTGGGTGGCAGGGGTATATTGGCCGGGGTATCGATAGATGGAGGNGTAAAATTCAATCTGCCNTCTAATCAGGGTGATGTTCGAGAGCCGTCCTGGTCACCGACCAAGCGGAAAAATTTCGTTCCAGTGGCTAAATAATATTCAGAATCAAGCATTAGTTATAGTAAAANCATGCATCNGGGAGAGAATTCACGGGATTATTGGATAATTATCGCNNCCAGATGAATAATTGCTTCAAATTTGTGGTTTAATCCATTGAATGGTTAATNGGTAGTTCTGTTTTCAGAACTCTGGGGGTTTTCGCTTTATGAACAGGAGCTTATAATGGCATTAATGAAACGATATTGTGGTGCAATGCTGGCCATTGCGTTGTTAGCGTTAGCTGGATGTGCAAGCACGACACAGGAGACGAGTAGTGGCCCTGCCCCGGAACTCCAAGCGCCTGAGACTTCTATGGAGGTTGAAAACGTCCTTGTCGAAATTGAACCTATCAAGCCAATGGTTTCTCGTGGAAGGATTATTTTNCCACTGGACGAACTGGACGCCGCTGCTGGGTCTGAGACGCTCAAAGGGTTGTTTTACTTTGATTTCGANCAGGCTATTGTCAGGCGNTCAGGCCACTCAGAACTCGATCGACACGCAGGTGTGCTCAGTGATAACAGCATGCTGAGTGTTAGGCTTGAAGGCCATGCTGATGAAAGAGGAACGCGCGAATATAANCTGGCGCTGGGAGAACGTAGAGCGAATGCGGTTCAAGCTTACTTGATTGCCCAGGGCGTTTCGCGTAGCCAGATGGAAGTTATAAGCTACGGTGAAGAAAAACCTGCTGATTCTGGTCATGATGAGGGTTCCTGGACGAAGAATCGTCGAGTCGAAATAGTTTATCGATAAAGCTTTCGTTAGCTAAAGCTTTCGTTATATGTACATCAGNTGCTGTAGAAGAGAGCCTGGTAGTACTTGNCTGAGCNTTGGGCTCCTTTTGCTAGGGTGGTTTNTAGCTGGAATAGGCCNTGCCTCNGAAAGTCCTATTCGGGTCGAGACACTGTCTTCAGATTCGGTTGAAAGGCAGATCACAGAAGAATTTCCGANTGCACCAATAGCAGATGAGCCGGCTCCCATAGTTGATGAAGAAAGCCCGTCGCGTCCTAATATGGAAAATCAATACCAGTTGCAGATTCTGCAACAGGAAGTAATGACTCTGCGNGGCCAGATAGAAGAGCTGCGCTATGAAGTTCAACGTGGCAAGGCTATTCAGGAAGACCGTTATTTAGAACTGGATAGACGCCTGCAGGGGCTAGGGGAGGTAGAGGCTTCNCAGGCATCTGGTGAAGGTGGACNGGAGATAGTGGAAAACCAAACCGATACTTATCAGATNGAACAACCAGGCTCGTCTGTAAATGCGGGTGAGAAGCCATTATATGATGCTGCTCTTCAGGCGATAAGGGGGCGTCAATACGATCTGGCAATAGAACAGCTGCTTGGCGTCATCAANCAATTTCCTGATGGCACTTATACANCCAATGCCTACTATTGGCTGGGGGANGTACAGGCCGCCAAGNAAAAGCCANATTNTGAAAAGGCACGGCAGGCATTGGTACAGGTTATCAATGGTTTNCCAGATCATTCAAAAGCACCTGATGCTGCCTTTAANTTGGGNAAAATCTACCACCTCATGGGCGATTGCCAGCGNGGCAAGGATCTGCTTACCCAGGTGGCGANCGATTACAGNGATAAAACAGCCGGAAAATTAGCGNAGAGCTATGTGCGCGACAAACTCGACTGCTAGGNTGACAGCGTGATCNGCTGATGGACTGANTNTCNAAGCCAGTCCAAAGGTCCTGNTCCGGCCGGGATAACTGCCTATCAAAACGTTTGTTTGCCGACCCATGTTTCGAGTTGATGGTTTAATTGGNGTGCTGAAAGCAAACTTGATTCGACAGATGTGGGAGGGTAGAAAAAATGGTGGGCCGTCCGCGACTCGAACGCGGGACCAATTGGTTAAAAGCCAACTGCTCTACCAACTGAGCTAACGGCCCTCTGATGGAGGCGCCAATGATACTGATTCGAGCAAAAAACTCAAGGCATTGCNTCTACTCAATGATATTTTTAATCAGCAATGATGTTTTTGANCACNTTGGNTGCATGATCTGGCCCTCCGAGTGCTTCCAGGGTTGCNAGTCCACCTGGGCTAACCACNTTGATTTCAATTATGTAAGGGAACACCAGGTCGATTCCCGCGAACAGGGCGCCGTGGTCTTTTAAATATTTACCGATATCCGAGCAGTAATTGAATTCCTCGNTAGTAAGGGAGCAGCCGCTGGGAATTCCNCCCTGCANTAGATTNGTCCGGTGATCTATCGTAGAAGTTCTCAGGTACTGGCCGATAATAGTNCCGTTAGCCAGTAGCACTCTTTTCTCTCCATTGGCAATTTCTGTTACATAGTGTTGAAGCAGGGTGTATTGATCTTTTTGGGTTCCACAGAGCAACTTTAATATGGCTCGACGATTCGCGGTGTGTTTGTTTAGGAAGAAAACCTTNCTGCCGAAGCTNCCAGCAGGTGGCTTGGCTATCCAGTTACCNCCAGATTCGACTATTTGGAGAAGGTCAAGAGCATTNCTGCTTGCGTGACTTTCCGGGTAATTAAATCTATTGGGATAACCGGCCAGGCTGTACTTACTTTTAAGGAACATGAGCGAATNAACGGAATTAACTAGTCGCGTNGTTTTTTCTGCCATNCTCAGAAGTTGTATTTTGTCGAGAAAATTTTCCCTTTTACCCAGTGAAAGTACCCAGGTTGTTTTAAATTCAGACAGCAAGAAGTGCTTGGACAGATCTTCCCTGTGACCACCTTTAAGGGTGTTTAAAACACTAAACCCTCTGACCCCAATATGGTGTTTATGCAGGGTTAAAGTATCAATATCAGCGATTGCTATGCGCACATTCTGCTGTAGCGCCGCGTTAACAAGGCGCAGACAGTTGCCGTCATCAATTTGTTTTGTGTTCTGGATAAGGAAAAGTAGTGACATTNAGGCATTGTCGATTCTGGTTCACTTAAATAATATAATGTTTGAGTAATCAGGGGTACTTNCCATTGACTGGTTGGCACNGACCCTGACCTCTTATCAAGAGNTGAGCTGTTTTCACAAGGGAAATCCGACCATTGAGTACTTTAATTGATATTCCATTGCATCATGAAAAACATTTCTCTGAAGTTGAAGTGGCGCAAGCCAATGAGCGNATTGCTNACTTACTTNTGGAGAAACAGGCNGTGCTGGTAGCGCATTATTACACGGACGAGAATATTCAGGCCCTNGCAGACCTGACCGGAGGCTGCGTGGCAGATTCGCTGGAAATGGCACGCTTCGGCGCCAGCAGTGAGGCCAAGCTTCTAGTGGTTGCAGGCGTCAGATTCATGGGTGAAACCGCGAAAATCCTTAATCCGGATAAAAAAGTGCTGATGCCGACTTTAGAGGCGACCTGCTCACTTGACCTGGGTTGTCAGAGCGACGAGTTTGACCGGTTTTGTTCTGCTTATCCTGATCGTACTGTCGTTGTTTACGCTAATACCTCNGCGGCTGTAAAAGCGAGGGCTGACTGGGTTGTCACATCCAGCATTGCTTTGGATGTGATTGAGTTCCTGATGGAGACTGATGAAAAAATTCTTTGGGCTCCAGATCGATATCTGGGTGCCTACATTGAAAATGAAACCGGCGCAGATATGGTGATGTGGGATGGAGCCTGTGTCGTTCATGAAGAATTTAAGGCCAGNGGGTTAAGGGATTTGATGGCTGTTCATCCCAACGCCGCTGTTCTGGTTCACCCTGAGTCACCCGAGGCGGTCATTCAACTGGCTGATGTGGTTGGNTCGACTTCTCAATTAATCCAGGCAGCCGTGGCACTCCCCAACCAGCAGTTNATAGTGGCTACAGATCGTGGAATTTTCTATAAGATGAGACAGGCAGCACCGGGTAAGCTATTCATTGAAGCGCCTACAGCAGGGCGTGGTGCTACCTGCCGGAGTTGCGCTCATTGTCCGTGGATGGCAATGAATTCCCTGAACAATCTGGAGCACAGCCTGCGAACGGGTGAAAATGAAATTGTCATACCTGAAGAAATGGCNGCACGTGCAATGGTACCTTTGCAGCGCATGGTGGATTTTAGAAAAAAAACNCTGACCTAGATGCNTGGAAGTCCGGACCTANTCAGATCCAGCCTTGAGGTTCCAGACTTCTTCGATACGTTGTTTTATCTTGGCACTAGCTTGAAAATTCTGTCGGACNAGAGGTAGTGCATAGCCAAGTTGCTTAATGGCCTGATCNAAATCTCCGTTCAGGACAAAGTATTCAGCCCTGGCCTGGTGCACACCGCTGATGTCATTTGCCAGACCCAACGCTTCCGCCAGGTGATACCAGACTGTTTCATCATCGGGCCTNCTCTGTGATAGCNCCAATAAGGTCTGGGAAGCCTCGCCCGGGCGTTTTAGTTGAATTAANAGCTCAGCACGAGCCATTGCCAGGGGATAGTTACCGGGATTGATGTTAAGAGAGGCCTCCAGTAGTTTAACAGCCGCTTTGGGTTTNTAGTCAGCTGCCAGTAATTTCGCCTCTGCAANCTGATAGGCTATATTGTTCTGGGCATTTTTCCTCAAGCTTGAAATCAATTGTTCTGCTTCGCGGATTTCGCCCGTTAATGTTAGNGCCAGCGCTCGACCGTATTGATGTGCAATGGCCTGAACAGGATTTTTTGGNTTATTGTTTTTCCCGAACAGGGCCAGGGTCTCTTTTGGATCATGGGAAAGTACAATTGCCCGCGTCCTCATGAGTTGATAGTTCAGGTCAAGTGGCCATTTTTTTTTGGTNAGGCTTTCAGTTTGGTTGTAGGCATCGGCTATCCTCAGCCNTGTCACCGGNTGCGTTCTCAGAAACNCTGGAATAAGGTCNCCGCTGTAGCGGGTCAGACGATCAAGTCTCTCAAATATATAGGCCATTGCGCGTGGGTCTATGTCGGCATTGATCATGGTCGTAATACCGATTCTGTCAGCTTCAGCCTCCCGGGTTCGACTGTAACTCAACTGTTGCGTTTGCGCTAAACCCTGACTTAAGCTAAGTGCGGCAAGGCCCGCNTCGCCTTCGCCTGTAGANGCGAGAATGGCACCTGCCAACAACCCTGCAATGGTGATGACGCCGGATTTTTTTCCGCTTTCGATACCCCGGGCGAAATGGCGTTGGCTTAGATGGGCTAATTCATGAGCGAGTATTGCAGACATTTCGTGNTGGCTTTCAGCATTGAGAAATAAGCCGTGATTGACACCGATAACGCCGCCNGGTGCTGCAAAGGCATTAATNAGTGGGTTTTTAATCAGTATTATGTAAAGGCGATGATCTTCGACTTCACTGAAAGACGATAAGCGGTAGACAAGGTGTTCGAGATAGTCAACCAGTAATGGGTCGTCCATACTGATGACCTGACTTCGTACCGAGCGAAGGAATCGNTGCCCAAGTTCGTGCTCCTGTGGAAGAGATACAATGCCAGAACTGGCATCACCCAGATTTGGCAGGTTAAGGACGCTGTTCTCTGCCTGGCTTGTATTAGCCAGTATGCTAAGTACGAAAATAAGGGTGCTTTTGATCTTCATATGGCTATGTTCGCAGGGAGAGCAGCATGGGTTCAAGATTTNTGTAGGAAAACTACTGCTATAATGCAACTTTGTAAGTATGAAAGGATAGCCCACCGATGTTTACCCTTGACGAAACTCTGGATGTCACTGGATTATCCTGTCCGCTACCGCTTCTAAAAGCCAAGCAGGCACTGAATCGATTGGGCTCAGGTGCCGTGCTGAAAGTGGACTGCACCGATGCAGGCTCAGTTAGAGATTTNCAGGTTTTTGCTAAACAAAGTGGCCATAGTCTGATAGAACAGCAGGAACAGGACGGGCATTACATTCACTGGTTAAAAAAAGCGTGACGNGGTTGCATTGTGCTGGATATTGTTAAGACTTGGATAGACCGNTACTTCTCTGAAGAGGAGGCTGTTCTAGTATTTGTTCTATTACTGGGAATCAGNCTGTCTTTTCTATTCATGGGGCAGATTCTGGCTCCCGTACTGACAGGGGTTGTNCTTGCGTTTGTGATGCAGGGCATCATTAATTTCATGAGGCAGTACAGTATTCCCAAGTTAGTCGCGGTTTGGGTCACTTTTTTTCTATTTCTAGGCGGCTTCGTCGGGTTTCTATTCCTGCTGGTACCTAGAATATGGCGCCAGTTGAGAAGTCTCTATCAGGACCTGCCGAATTTAAGCCAGCNGCTAGGAGAACTTNTTGCACAGTTGCTAGAGGACTATCCGGCTTTGATCTCGGAAAGGCAGATTGATTCCTGGATAGGCACNATCAGCACGGAAGCCGCTGATATAGGTCAATGGTTGCTGTCTGCTTCGATCTCGCAGTTGCCGATCGTGATTACCATCTTCATTTACGTATTGCTGGTGCCCATTTTAGTGTTTTTCTTTCTCAAGGATAAAGAACAGGTCCTAGCATGGATGTTGAATTTTCTGCCTGAAAAAAGACCTCTGATGAATAAAATCGGTTCAGAAATGAATGCTCAGATGGAGAACTATATTCGTGGTAANTTCGCNGAATTGCTGTTGGTTGGTCTGATCACTTATCTTTTGTTCGCCNTGTTCGACCTGAACTATGCTGCTTTGCTTGGGTTTCTGGTCGGGCTGTCGGTAATNGTGCCCTATCTTGGATTCGTTGCCGTTACCCTGCCNGTCACCATTATTGCTTTTATGCAGTTTGGCTGGTCCGAACCGTTTTTGTATCTGATGATGACTTACNGCCTGATTCAGGCGCTCGACGGCTTTTTACTGGTGCCTCTGCTTTTTTCGGAAGCTAACAATCTGCATCCCCTTGCTATTATCATTGCTGTGCTGGTCTTTGGCAGCTGGTTCGGTGTATGGGGTGTATTCTTTGCGATACCNTTGGCCACCCTGATCAAGGCCATTGTCTATGCNTGGCCTAAAGATGAGNTGAAATCCTGATGGNCAGGTTTATTATTAGTTGTCTGCCAGGGGATGTGTCGCTATCATTGGCAACTTTTGTCAGAAGAGTCATTATTTTATGATTACAGGGAGTATGGTGGCATTGGTGACCCCGATGCTGGAGGACAATAGCNTTGACTGGGACAGNCTGCATGCTCTGGTGGAATGGCATNTTGACAGCGGTACNGATGCCATTGTNCCCGTTGGTACAACNGGTGAGTCGCCGACGGTAACACCTGAGGAACATTGCGAGATTATTCGCAAAGTTGTTAAATTGTGTTCAGGAAGAATTCCGGTCATTGCCGGCACNGGCGCAAACTCCACTCGAGAGGCTATTGAATTTACCGCATCTGCTAAAGACTCTGGTGCTCAGGCCTGTCTTCTGGTTACGCCTTACTACAATAAACCCACTCAGCAGGGGTTATTCCTTCATTTTNAAGCGATTGCTGAGGCAGTGGATTTGCCACAGATACTCTATAATGTACCGGCGAGAACAGGTGTTGATNTACTCCCNGAAACGGTCCATCGATTAATGGCTATCAAGCAGGTCGTTGGTATCAAGGAAGCAACTGGCGATATAGAACGAATGACCCAGATTAGGGCGCTTTGTGGGGATGATTTGGCAATTTATTCAGGAGATGATTTGACGGCCTGTGATCTGCTTTTGGCGGGTGCCAAGGGCACAATCAGTGTAACGGCTAATGTTGCCCCGGCTCAGATGAAGAAGATGGTGGATGCCGCCATAGCGGGAAAGCAGGAACTCACCATGAGTTTAAATGAGCCCTTGCTGGGATTACACAAAAGTCTCTTCGTGGAATCAAATCCAATTCCGGTGAAGTGGGTTTTAACGGAGTTGGGCCTGATTGGACAGGGAATAAGACTACCATTAACCCAGTTGTCTGAAAAATACCATCCGGAATTGCGCGCAGCGCTACATCTTGCAGGACTCAGTTAGTCATGAAGTATTATCCTATTGTTATTCAGTTTATGCCGTTACTCTTCAGCCTGGCAGGTTGCAGTTGGTTTGGTAGCGATGAGATTCGAGAGAAACTCGAAAACGGCTATTCCGAACCCACACAGATTCCAGCTGGCATGGATTCTCCCCGGTTTCTTGAGTTGATGCCCATACCAGAGGTCAATGATGCGCGTGGTTTAGTTGGAACAGATTATGAAATTCGTCGACCAGAGTCGCTCAGTACCCGATTTGGCGTCGACCAGATAGTCATCAAAAAGTTAGGAGATGAACAATGGGTGTTTCTGGATATTCCCCCTTCTGTAGTCTGGCCTAAAGTTGTCCAGTTCTGGGAGGCCAACAATTTACATGTAGATCAGGCCAACCCGAGTGATGGCCGGTTAGTCAGCCAGTGGCTTACCGCTAGAGAAGGTTCAGCAGAATCGGTTTTCCAAAGCATTCGTCAGGGGAATGTCTACGCCAATACAAGAGCGACCAATCTGCATCAGTTTAAGCTGAGCCTGGAACCAGGAGTGCGTGCCGGCAGTTCAGAGATTTATTTGCAACAGCGTCAGGTTAAGGCAAATGCACCGTATAGATTAAATGCTATTGCCTGGCCGGATAATTCAGATGACTTGATCTTGGAAAATGAAATATTAAAAGAAATCGCCTACTATTTGGGCGAGAATATCAGTCAGGGAACAATTAGCATGCTCGCCACGGGCTTGACTGAAAGTCGAACACGATTGATTCCTGATCGCGTAATGCCAATCCTTTACTATAAGCTGGATTTTAACCGTGCCTGGGCCACGGTTGGCGATGCACTTGAAAATGCCAACGTTAATGTTAAAGATCTGAACCGAACGACCGCTACCTATTTTGTAAACTACCAACTGGGCCACAATCCCAAGCCGGGCTTCTTTGCCAAGATCTTTTCCAGAGATTCTGGCAGCGTTATCGGTGATGAGAATAGTTATCAGGTGCTCCTTGAGGAGGAAGGCGGTGAAGTTGCCGTAACGGTATTTCAGGGGGATGCCCCTGCTGATGGACTCATCGCAGAACGCTTGCTGAAAATCATTAAAGAATACTCTACCTGATTCGTGCGTATTGCTTCACTAGGCAGTGGTAGTAAAGGTAATGGCACGCTCATTGAAACTGATAAGGTTTGCCTGTTACTTGATCTGGGTTTTAGCATCAAGGAAACTATTCGTCGGCTGGAAAGGTTAGGACGCTCGCCCGTCGACCTTACGGCTATTCTGGTTACCCATGAACATGCTGATCATATTAACGGTGTTGGCCAGTTTTCACGCAAATTTAAACTCCCTGTCTATATGACCCCAGGTACTTATAATCCCAGCAGGATTGGAGTATTAGAGGCACTGCATAAGGTCAACTGTCACAGAAATTTCACCCTGGGCGATATACTGATTGAGCCTGTGCCGGTTCCCCATGATGCCAGAGAACCCTGTCAGTATATTTTCTGCCACAATAATCTCCGTGTAGGCGTGCTGACTGATCTGGGCCACATCACACCTTTCGTGATAGAACGCTACCGTGAGTGTGATTTGATTTTACTTGAATGTAACTATGATCAGCAGATGCTGGCCTCAGGACCCTATCCTCAGGCCTTAAAAAATAGAATCGGCGGCAATTTAGGTCATTTGTGTAATGATCAGGCTGCCGAACTAGTCGGTCAAATTGATTTAGCACGCTTGAAAACTCTGGTGGTCTCCCATGTCAGTGAAAAAAATAACCTTCCTGAACTCGCTCTTGATTCTCTTAAATCGGTCTTGACTGGCTGGCAGGGTAATCTGCTGGTGTCGGACCAGACGCAGGGGTTACCGTGGATTACATTGTGAGTCTGACGGCCTTACAAGGCTGTGATGGCCGATTATCTGTTTCCTGAGGCTATTAGCCTTGCAGCAACGCCTTGTATCATCGTGACGCCTTGTTACTGCGGAGTCGCTATTGTCGGTTATTTCCAGTTGTACCCCTCGGGCTAAGACATGCACTGGTTATTCATACACTACTGTATACATAAACAGTATTATCTGTTTAAATAGATTCCCCCTTTATTGGGAAGGTACCGTTTCAATCATTGCAGTTTATCTCCAGGTTAAACGCAGTTGAATTTTTGGTAAAAGCAGGCTGGGTTTTTGGCAGCCTTCGGCCAGAGTCCAGTGAAGTCGTGATTCAGAAGTGATTCAGGAGTGATTTAGTAGCGACTTAGTAATGATTTAGTAAAAAGAATGCACATAGCTATAGTGGCTATCATAAATGGATTATAAGTGTGAATGCAGAGGGAATGACATGACCATAAAACATATTAGATCTTCGGATACCTGGCTGGTTAGCAAAGGCAGAAAAATATTGTACCGAGGCAGGATCAGCCCCTGGAGATCGCTACGAGTGATTGAAGTCGCCCTGAGACGAGATGGCCTTCGCTTAGTCGCCTAATTGGGCTTGGTACAGCGACTTTTAAATGTGTAATGACTAGCCCACAGCTGATGAATACGATAGTCTACCGTCGGTAATAAAGTAGTCAGGATTATTGAAATGCTCGGTAGCACAA
>NZUN01000032.1 GCA_002697205.1 Gammaproteobacteria bacterium | reverse complement strand
TTTAAAGTGGTACGCGAGCTGGGTTTAGAACGTCGTGAGACAGTTCGGTCCCTATCTGCCGTGGGCGTTTGAGATTTGAGAGGAGCTGCTCCTAGTACGAGAGGACCGGAGTGGACGAACCTCTGGTGTTCCGGTTGTGATGCCAATTGCATTGCCGGGTAGCTACGTTCGGACAGGATAACCGCTGAAAGCATCTAAGCGGGAAGCCCCCCTCAAGATTAGATCTCACCGGGACTTTAAGTCCCCTAAAGAGCCCTCGAAGACTACGAGGTTGATAGGCGAGGTGTGTAAGCGCTGTGAAGCGTTGAGCTAACTCGTACTAATTGCTCGTGAGGCTTGATCATATAACTTGAATGAATTCNCCATGGTGAGTTCGCTCAATTGATTGATTGGATATAGCTTGAATTAGATAAGCTGCGTTGCTTTACCAACAGGCTTGTCAGGATGTTAATGACTTTTCACTTGTTTACTTTTTTAAGCAACTCATCCCTGGATTCAGATGGTCATCAGATGGCCAATAGAGTTTTTGGGNTAGGTTAACGAATTGCCCTGATGGGCACACAGTTTGCCTGATGACAATAGCAAGTTGGTACCACCTGATCCCATTTCGAACTCAGTAGTGAAACGACTTAGCGCCGATGGTAGTGTGGGAGTTCCCATGTGAGAGTAGGTCATTGTCAGGCATTTATTCTGAAAAGCCCTCTTTTTTGAGGGCTTTTTTTTGTCNGCAGAGGAAGCGGAAATCAGGTATTGAGCTGGGTTATGCTAATGTGTGGCCATATACTAAANTACAGTTCCCAGACGTAATGNCAGTAAAATGAGCCCTGGAGGTGGAAATGGTGTTCTTTGTAACCAGGTTTGGGCTGACNACTTTGTTGCTTACTCTATTGGTGGCCTGTGGTGGTGGCGGCGGGAACTCATCTGCTCCAGCTGCAACGACAGGTTCTGGTTCGACTTCTAACTGGACCGCTGGCTCTTTTAAGCCTNCTTCTGATTACGATGCAATGTGTGCCGAACCTAGATCGGGTAGTTTTCCAGATATTCAGGGGACCGTCACGGATGAGAATTTCTGGCTCAGGTCGTACAGCAANGATACCTATCTCTGGTATGACGAAATCACAGATGTGGATCCGGGCACGGTAGATGATGCTCTGGAATATTTTGATTTAATGAAGACGTTTGAAACAACGCCTTCGGGCAACTCCAAGGATAAATTTCACTTTACCTACGATACCGAGACATGGGAGAAGCTTTCCCAGTCTGGTATCTCAGCGGGNTATGGCATTGAATTTTTCAGGGTCAGCAGTTCNTCGCCACGAAGCTGGCTGGTCGCTCTGGTTCAGCCNGGTACGACTGCGGCGGCAGCAAACCTTGCCCGCGGGGCCGAACTGCTTGAGGTTGATGGCGTTGATTTTGTNAACGGCAGCGATGTCGATACCCTCAATGCTGCTTTGTTCCCGGAGACCCTGGGTGAGTCCCATGAATTTGTATTCCTTGATTTAAACGCCGGGGCGCCACGCACAGTCACCCTNGTCAGCGAAGAGGTAACCCTGACCCCGGTACAGTCGGTGAAGACCTTCGATACTGCCAGCGGCGTGGTGGGTTACNTGCTGTTTAACGAGCATATNGCCACNGCCGAGGCCATGCTGATTGACGCGCTTGAGACCTTTGNGGCTGCCCAGGTTAGCGACCTGATCGTTGATATGCGTTATAACGGTGGCGGNTACCTGGATATTGCCAATGCCCTGGCATCGATGATTGCTGGCGACTTCGCCAGTGGTCACACCTTCAGCGAGCTGGAGTTTAACGACAAGTATCCTGATAGGAACCCGATNACTGGTGCCTCTCTGTCNCCAACCCTGTTTACGTNGGCNGCGCCNGGGTTTTCGGTGCCCGCAGGGACACCGCTGCCTAAACTGAACCTCACCCGGGTATTTATCCTCGCCGGNAGTGGTACCTGTTCGGCCAGTGAAGCGGTAATTAATGGTTTGCGCGGCATTGGCACCGAGGTCGTTCTCATCGGTGATACAACCTGTGGCAAGCCGTATGGTTTTTATGCCATGGATAACTGTGGTACGANCTATTTTACGATTCAGTTCCGCGGCGTGAATGCCCTGGGTTTTGGCGACTATACCGATGGTTTTTCACCAGCTGACATNGACCCTGATTTTGCGGGTACGCTGATTCCNGGTTGCTATGTGGAAGATGACCTGAGCCANGGCCTGGGCGANAGTGCCGAGGCAAGGCTGAGTGCTGCNCTTGCCTTCCGAGATACCGGGCAGTGTGTGGTAGCCGCTGCTGGATTCCAGCGAAAGCCTTATCACCCATTGGCGCAGATCAAGGGACAGGTTGTTAAAGCCAGGCCGCTGCAAAGTATGATCTTNAGGCATTAAGGTTCTCGTTTGTCGAGCAGATGAGCCTGGCCTNGCCAAGGCTCATCTGCATTTTATTGCTGGCNGNCACTTTAGGAACAACCAGNGGTTCTTGGNTGAGCANTTGGGTTGTGGCGTTACAGNGCTCAAGCGGCGGCTCACAAGTAAATCATTGACTGAGCGACTCAAGNCTATGAATAAGCCAGTGGATGAACGCAAGCAACGCNATGAATAGGCCTATAGATNAAAGTAAACAGCGCTACGAATAAGTATATAGGTGAAAGGNAAAAACGCTATGAAGAAGTTAATATTTGATACAGACCCGGGCATTGATGATGCCATGGCGCTGTTNCTGTTGCATGCCATAGCTGANCTTGATATCAGGGGAATTACCACGGTATTCGGAAATGCCAGTATCGAAGATTGCACCCGTAATGCACTGTATATATGTGAACGCTTTAAACTGCCCTACAAGGTTTACCNGGGGGCNGGGAAAGGGTTAAACGGCGACANTGAAGAGGCCTATCCGGNTTTTGTACATGGTAACAACGGACTTGGNGATATTGACCNGGGGNTCATTTCCATCGATTCAGAAAAAGAATCCGCCGTTGACTTCATNATTAGAGAAGTTGAGGCTAATGNAGGAGATATCACAATCCTAGCGGTAGGTCGTCTNACCAATATTGCCCTGGCGTTGTTACAAGCCCCTGGTTTAGATAAAAAAATCTCNGAAATCGTCNTAATGGGAGGTGCNTTAAAGGTTGCTGGCAATGTGACTGCNTGGGCGGAAGCTAATATCCACGGCGATCCGGAAGCTGCCCAGTGTGTTTTTGAATCCGGCGTACCGCTGGTTATGGTTGGCCTGGATGCCACCATGTCGAATCAGATGACNAAGGATCATCTAGAGGACGTCACAGGTCAATTGGATGATGCNGGTNTGTTTCTCCGAGCNATCAAAAAATGCTACCTCGATTTCCATGCCAGCAAAGGTATTGTTGNTGCTTTCCCTATCCATGATTCAACCGCAGTGCTAAGGCTTGCGCGNCCNGAGTTTTTTGANGANCTGCAAGGTAATGTGCAATGCNTTCTGAACGGNGAGCAGCGCGGTAGAACAGAGCTGCTGGATTCAAGGCCAGTCCACAGGGTCTGCATGAANTCGGATAACCGNCGTTGCNTTGCTTATTTCGATGAGGTGATGAAGCGCTGTTACAGTCGCTGAAAGGCTTTCAGGTTTGAGTCTGTGAATTTATTTGCAGTTAGCCTGNTTAGGTGTTGTTTACTTAACTGCCCGGCAGGCCGCATAATCAAACCATGGATGCTGATCTTGATACCGGAAAGNTAGTTGTCTTCTTATGCGGCTTCNTGCTGATGCTGATTATTGAGACTTTTAAGCCNGCACGTGTGNGCCGCTCAAGCAGGCTGCAGCGCTTGCTTTTCCATGGTGGTATTGCTGTGGTAAACACGGTTTTAATTCGATTNNTNGTTTATGTGCNGTTGTTGCTGTGGATTGTATTAGTTGAACAGCAGGGTTGGGGCTTGTCTCGGTGGCTGGGATTGACCGGTTACACGGAGTTATTGGTTTCACTTGTTGGTTCTGGATTTGTTTGATTACTTCTGGCATCGCGTCAATCANCGGGTTCGAATATTGTGGCGATTTCATAAAGCACATCACACCGATACCAGTATGGATGTTACCACTTCTCTAAGGTTTCACCCTGGAGAGCTGGTTATCTCGGCGCTGATAAAGGCTCTTTGGATTGTAATATGGGGGCCCTCTGTGATCGCCTGGTTTGTTTTTGAGAATCTAATTAGTTTTTCATCCCAGTTTCATCACAGCAATATCGACTTTCCTGACCGCATTGANAAATACCTGTCAATGGTANTTGTGACGCCTCGCTATCATGCCTCCCATCATGCTGTAGACAGAGCATTTGGAGATGCCAATTTCTGTACAATACTCAGTCTCTGGGATCGTTTGTTTTCGAGCTATAATCGCCCTGCCAGTGCTGGTGCTACAANACGTCAAGAAGATTCATTAGGCCTGGCAGAGGTTAGGCAGAAGGCGTTTTCAGTTAAAGCATTGATTTTTGAACCTGTGAATGACAGCAATTTAGTGCAGAANCGGCNGGCTTGACTCCCAATCGACAAAATTAAGCATTGAATCCTGTTTGAGTGCTGCTACTCTATAGCAATGTCCACACTCAAAGGAGAGGGATGATGAGGTTGTTAATAACATTATNGAGAATCATAAGGGTTTTNGTAATAGCTGCGTTGCTTGTACCGTTGATGGTGATGTCAAGTGAGCACGGCGGAGATCCTGCTGCGTCCANGGAGCATGGCGGAGAGCCTGCTGCATCCAAGAAACAAGGCGCAGAGACTGCTGCCGCCANGGAACATGGCGGAACACCAGTCGCATCAGAGGGCCAAGCAGCTAAGCCTGCTTCCAAAGAGCATGGNGGAAAGGCGGCTGTTTCCAAGGAGCACGGTGGTAAGCCTGCCGCTCCAAAGGAACATGCCGGTAAGGCGGTGCCTTCGGAGAGCTAGTTTGTAAGCAAGGGTTGGATTGCTTGTTGTGTTTGAAGGAAATGAAACACCCNAATAGCCTTATTTTCGGGTTGCTGCTAAGTCTCNGCCTGAGCGTATCTTCAGCGTCCTCTGCTGACAATGCTTCAGCTGCTGTCTNGACCACTGACTTGCAGCAATTCTATGCGGAGGATATCAAGGCTGCTGTGGGGGCCCATATTGCAGATCAGCTCGATGCTGAGGATATTTTCCAAATAAGGGATGGACAGACAGGGGAACTGCTGCAGTTAAGGTTTGTTCAGGTACACGATCCCGTTCGCCAGATTGGCGACAGTATTTATTTTGCGTGTACAGATTTTCATGTCGTGGGTAAGCCAAAAAAGATTTACGACATTGATTTCTGGTTACGGNCNGTTTCAACNCAGCTTAANGTTTATGATACCAAGATCCATAAAGAACCAAGATGGTCTTTGTTTTATGGCTGGTATAAGCAACCTCGATATACTTTTGTCAATGATGAGATAAGTTATCTCTATTGATTTCAGGGTGTCAGCTTTAGATAAGCCAGAGAAACTTATCNTGAGTTAAGTCCTCGTCGNAGATCATCTCTGAATTGGGGCGCTGCTATGTTTATCAGCGCTTCTGCACGGGCTTGGATTGGCAGGTATTTGATATCGGCAGTGCCATACTCAGTCACAACGATGTCGACGTCCGTGCGTAAAGCAGTCACCATTTCCGCCTTGGGTACAATCCGGGATACAGAGCCACGCCGNGCAGTGGCGCTCATCGCTACAATGGACCGACCTCCGGATGATGCTTTAGCTGCCCGCATAAAATCCACAGACCCGCCGGTACCTGAGATCTGTCTGCCTCTGGCATATTCTGCATTGACCTGACCGTACAGGTCGATTTCCACGGCTGAATTAACCGAAACGAAATTAGGCAATTGGCGAATGGCTGTAACTTCATGGGTGTAGTTGGCACCACGAAAGACGACCGAGGGGTTGTCNGCNAGCCAGTCGAGCAGATCGTTGCTGCCCAGGGCCATACCCGTTATGTGCAATCCTTTGTCCAGAGGTTTGCGATTGCCAGTAACATTNCCATGGCGGATCAGGGCCATACCAGCATCGTCGATTAAACCACCATGAAAACCGAGGTCTGATTTTCCTTNGAGCTGTTTAAGGATGGCAGTTGGAATCGCNCCAATCCCTGTTTGAATACAGTCCCCATCTTTTATGAGTTCAGCGACATAGCTTCCTATCTGTTGTGCACTGGCATCGATCGCAGGCGTTNCCNGTTGCCGCAGAGGNCGNTCTGATTCGAATAGGAAATCGATTTGGTCCAGATCTATCCGTGGGCAACCGGCAGGTGCGCTGATTCCGTGATTGAGTTCTGCAAGGATTACNCTGGCNGAACTCAGTACGGCTTGAGCAAAATCAACNTTCGGNCCCAGTCGCAGAATGCCATGCCTGTCTCTTGCAATCTGCAGTAGTGCTACGTCCAGATTACTTGACAGATAGTCGTAGACGGCCCGCATCTGCATGGGNAGGAACTGTAATCGGCTGGGNTCTGCGCCGGCCAGTGANGGTGTCATGAAAAAGGTTGTCAGAACAGCGGTGCCATTGAATTGAGTAAAGTCGATACTGTTATGGCCTGCAAGCGGGAACTGAATGAATTCCAATTGACCGGGAAGCTCAAGCTGGGCTAGATGGTTTAGCAGTGCAGTTGGCTCGTTACTACTGCCTGCTACAAATAATCGCTGCTTCGGTTTTAATAAGTCCAGTAGTTCAGGCATGTTTCTTTTCTTAACCAATAGTCTTCACGNAGAGGGCGCTGGCTATAAGCTATCGATCCAGCCTCATNTNNATAAGATCTTTGCCGGCNTACTGCCATGGTATTACCAAGCCCNTTGNNAGTAAGTGTATGCTCGGCCAGCGTTGCACAGNGAATATTAAAGCATATCTGGTTTTCTGCAGGGATACTAAAAGATTCATGGTTGTCCTTACGGGTCTTTATTTTGTACCCTTGGGGATGATTNGCTATAGCANTACTNANCATACCATTGTATCAATTGGTTCCTGCGCCAGCGCANAACCACGNAGCCTAGTGATAGGNTAACTTTTNCGNTGGTAGACCGGGTTTGTTCGTTTGGCAAGGGCCAGGTTGCTTTACTGGANGGCGATTAAATCAATGCGAGTATGCTGTTCTAAATATCTGTTTCTGGTGTGTTGGGTTGCGTGTGGTCACGCAGAGCTGATACCTGAAGTNTCNGGGGCTNGTCGTATTCCCGTTAAAGTCGTGGTGGTCAGTATGTACGAAACGGGACAGATAACGGGTGACAGACCAGGAGAATACCAGTTCTGGGTGGAGCGGACGCCTCTTGACCAGGAGTTTTCATTTCCAGTGGGTGAATACCCCCTGAGATACAACGAGCGCGGCATTCTGGGTGTGTGTACGGGGGGCGGTATATCCAACGCTACGGCGTCGATTATGGCGCTNGGGTTNGATGCTCGTTTTGATTTGTCAGAGGCTTATTGGCTGATAGCNGGAATAGCGGGCGGAGATCCTGCTGATGTTGCCCTGGGGTCCGCCGTGTGGGCNCGTCATGTTATCGATGGTGACNTGTTATACGAAATCGATGCCCGTGAAATTCCACAGGAATGGCCCTANGGATTAATCCCCCTTGGAGCAAGAAGCCCTGCAAAGCCAGGCGATGATGTCACCTTGGGATGGACGGTTNATACGATCTCCTTTCAGCTCAATGCTCAACTGGTAGCTTGGGCCAACNGGCTNAGTCAGAACGTTAAATTAGTTGAATATCCGGCGTCACAGCGNTTTTCCAGGCNATTTAAGAANTATCCTGGNGCAGCAGGCCCGGCTCGAATCGTTCAGGGNGAGACCTTGTCCTCCAGTACCTACTGGCATGGCGAATTGATGAATCGGTGGGCNAATGACTGGGTGCAGGTTTATTCATCACCTGATATGAATTTCATGACTACCAATATGGAGGATAGTGGCACCCTGACGGCTTTGCATCGTCTGGATAGAATAGGGCTGGTCGATGCAGAACGGGTTCTGGTGTTAAGAACAGTCAGTAACTATACGGTGCCTCCGCCGGGAGAAAGTGCNGCCTGGAGTGCCACTGCCGAATACCCGGATCGTGGTTTGCCGGCACTTGAAGCGGCCTACCAGGTTGGCAGTTACGTTGTCGAGGCCCTGGTTGATGGCTGGTCCGGTTATGCCCAGCAACTGCCATCCATTCAGGATTGAGCNNTNGATAGCAAGCTGGTTGCAGCACGTTGATGGTTTGCTTTGATCTGTGATAGGTCTGTATCGACCAGTTGCTGGTTTAGAACGCGCCAGGCTCCCGCCACCATCACATGTTCAGCTGCGTGAGCACCACACATGATTAAAGCTGCCAGCGGATCTGCTGCGCCTGAGAATCGTAGATCATCAAGACTGAAAAGGGCTAGATCTGCTTGCATCGCGGGTGCTAGCTGNCCTATGTCGGCGCGTCCCAGCAAGCGAGCTCCGCCNGTGCTNAGCCATCTGAGGCTGTGATCAACAGTCATCTGGTCGGCGCCATAGTATAGCCGAGCAAGCAGCAGTGCCTGCCTTGCTTCCTGCATTAAATTAGATCCATCGTTGGATGCTGAGCCGTCCACGCCCAGGCCAACGGGGCTACCGGCCGCCTCAAGCTCCAATGAGCGGCAGGTGCCAGAGCCCAGNATCATATTTGATGTCGGGCAATGACAGATGCCGGTTCCCGCAGATCCGAGACGGTTGATTTCCTGATCGTTGAAATGGATTCCATGGGCCAGCCAGGTATTTTGATGCAGCCAGCCTCTACTTTCCAGGTAATCTAAAGGGCGCATATTAAATGTGTCCTCACAGAAGCGGTTTTCATCCTCTGTTTCTGCCAGATGGGTATGTAGCCTGGCCCCGTGAGTGGCCGCCAGTTCTGCAGTGTTGGACATCAGGCAGGGCGTGACTGAGAAGGGAGAACAGGGNGCCAGGGCAATCTGCACCATGGCGCCCTGTTCGGCTTGGTCATGGTATTGATTTAACAACCGTTCACTGTCCTGCAGAATCTGGTCTTCAGTCTGGATAATAGAATCCGGTGGCAGCCCGCCTGACGATTCACCCAGGCTCATGGAGCCACGACATAAAACAGCACGAATCCCAAGCTTTTTAGCCGCCTGTATCTGGATATCGATGCTGTCAGTTAACTGGTCCGAGAATACATAGTGATGATCAGATACCGTGGTGCAACCGGATAACAGAAGCTCAGCGATGGCCAGTTCTGAGCTTGCCTTAATCGCGTCATGGGTCAGGTTNGCCCATATTGGATACAGGCTTTGCAGCCAGGGAAATAGTTTCAGGTCNGCGGCTATTGGAAGCGCTCGAGTCAGGGTCTGGTAAAAATGATGATGGCAGTTGATAAGGCCGGGCAGGATGACCAGGTTGGAGGCATCAAAGACCTGGTCATATGAACTGGGTGTGCCAACCACCAGTTCCTTGATAAGGCAGTCTTCAATGAGCAGGCCATCAGGCGCGGACAACTCGTTTCCGGTCCAGATGGCCAGTGGATTTTTGACCCAGGTTTTCAAGGCTTGTTGTCTTTAACCGTCAAACCACATCCCCTCAGGATCATGCCNCTGATAAAGCTGGCGGTTTCTTGCAATAGGTCTGAGTCAAATTCGGCTTTATTAAGAATGGCGAGCACCTGTGCCTGGAAGTCAGCGTAATGCTGGGTACTGGCCCAGATCATGAATATTAACTGATAAGGATCGGTTTCCTGCATTTTGCCCGCCTTTATCCAATTCTCGATGACGGCTACTCTGGCTTTAACCCAGGGCCGCATACGATGGCGAAGGTATTCCTGCAAATGGGGCGCGCCCTGGATGATCTCGCTGGCAAAAAGCCTCGATGCTGCGGGATCATTATAAGATTGCTGAACCTTGTTTCGGATAAAATTATCCAATGCTTCTGCAGGATCATCATCAGCACTCACCCATTCGAAAGGCTGGTTCCAGGTATCGATAATCTGATCGAGGACTGCAAGATAGAGTCCTTGTTTGCTCTTAAAATGATAATGGATATTGGCTTTTGGCATGCCTGCTCGGTCTGCAATGGCCTGCATCCTTGTTCCTGAAAAGCCACGCAGGGCATATTCCTGTTTTGCAGCAGTCAGAATCTGTTGTTTCTGTATTGTTCGATTATGACGATTAGCCAACGTCTGGGTATGCCTCAGTTCCTATACTTAACCATTTGGACAGNAAATAGTTAAATCATAATATGTATTAAATTACTGTAAATACTAGGAAAATTTAGATAATTTGGTACAATATATTNGAATCTGACTAAATGGTCAAGAAATTGAAAATTGATATCAATAGCGAAACCATGGATATCGTGAGCAGCGAGCAGCTTACCCTGCTCCAGTATTTAAGGCAGAACGGGTTGACAGGTACTAAGGAAGGCTGTGCTTCCGGTGATTGTGGTGCCTGTACGGTGCTGCTCTGCGACAAGGAAGCAGAAGCACCTTTTATCACCGTTAACAGTTGCATCACGCCCTTGCTGCAATTAACCGGNAAGCAAGTGATCACTGTAGAAGGCTTAACTGCGGGTCCGCGGTTACATGTTGTTCAGCAGCAGTTGATNGAAAAGCATGGATCGCAATGTGGCTTCTGTACACCGGGTTTTGTTATGTCGTTGGCAGCTTGGTTAGAAAATCGAAGCTGCGAGCAGGGGNCAATGATTCAGGCGCCAGCGCAGGCTCTGCGCGCGGAAGTTGTTGAAGCGATTTCTGGGAACCTGTGCCGGTGTACCGGTTATAAGCCCATTATCGAGGCAGGAATGGCGGCCGCATTGGAAATAGCTGAAACGGGCAGTCGATTCCAGTCGTTGGCCAGCTTAACAGGTGATATCCCCGGCCANATGGATGCNGAACAGTCANTCTCGGTCGCCGCAGGCGAGGGTGTAAAGAAAGCCCCGATCATGATGAGGCCTGGGAGTCTNNAGGAATTGGANGCTAGNCTTATGCGCTGGCCTCAGGCCAGGTTATGTGCGGGAGGAACGGATCTGCTGCTGGAAAAGACACANCAGGGCAAGCCCCTGGATTGTTTGCTAAGCTGTCTGGNAGTAAAGGAAATGAACGCNTGCTCGATCTCAGAAAAGGCGCTGTTAATCGGGGCAGCAGCGAGTTACTCGGTTATTGAGCAATACTGTCAGTCGATTTGGCCGGATTTGGGACAGTTTCTGAAGCGATTTGGTTCGCCGCAGATTCGTAACCGTGCCACCCTGGGCGGGAACCTCGCCACGGCATCACCTGTTGGCGATATGTCGCCACTATTAATGGTTATGAATGCATCGGTCATCCTGCGNTCAGCACAGGGTGTTGAAAGAAGTATTGCTGTTNGTGAATTTTTTAANGGTTATCGNCAGACCGTACTGAATGATGGCGAGTATATAAGGGCNGTGAGCATTGGCCTGGAAGCATTTAATGGCTTCCGTCGATTCTTTAAGAACAGCAAGAGAACNATGGATGATATTTCGACTGTTATGGGTGCTTTTTATCTTGATGTGTCGTCCTCGCGGGTCCGTGAAGCTAGAATTGCCTATGGNGGTTTAGCTGCAATGCCTATNANGGTCAAGGCGGTAGAGGATTTTCTTGTGGGTAAAGAGTTGAACCAGGCGTNTATCAGTCGTGCCCAGGCTTTACTCNAGGAGGTTATTAATCCGCTTTCGGATGTTCGGGCATCGGCTGATTATCGTTCACACATAGCTGCCAGTATGCTCAGCCGGGCGCTGCGCGAACAAAGCGGNGAAATCCTGCCCGCAGTCACGGTAGGATGAGTTAATGGCCANAACGCTGACAGACCAATCGCAATCGAGCAAGGCAACGACGCAGAGTTCAGCGGGTCAGCCGCTAGCGCATGAATCTGCTNTCAAGCACGTGTCCGGTCAAGCGGTCTATATCGATGACCTGNCCCTGCCAGCCAATACAATATACGTCAGCACAGGTAAAGCCAGTATCGCAGCTGGCCGACTGAGCAAGCTCGATCTCGACGCTGTGCGCAGNTCTCCNGGTGTCGTTGACACCCTGGTATTTTCAGATATTCCTGGCAANCCTGACATATCACCTGTCTATGAAGGTGATGTGCTNTTGGTNGATCAGCACATCAGTTTTATCGGGCAACCGTTGTTTGCTGTNGCAGCTGGGAANCAGGAACAGGCAGAAGCCGCTGTACGTCGGGCGGTGATCGAGTATACGCCGTGTGAACCGATTCTTAGTATCGATCAGGCCATGGCTGAACAGGCTTTTCTTTTGCCGNCTCGACAATTTTCTCTGAATGATGTTGAAAGGGGCATGCAGGAAAGTGACGGTCAACTCAGTGGTGCTTTGTATATCAAAGGCCAGGAACACTTTTATCTGGAGGGGCAGATTAGTGTTGNCGTACCTGTAGAAGATGGCGGCGTGGAGNTCTTTACATCNTCGCAACACCCCAGCGATATACAAGCCACGGTTGCNGGCGTATTAGGGATAGCCAAACACGGAGTACAGGTGGCAGTGCGTCGCATGGGAGGGGCTTTTGGTGGTAAAGAGACCCAGGCAGCACCGCTCGCTTGTATTGCTGCCTTATTTGCTGTGCGTAATGGCCGGGCCGTGAAATACAGGATGCCGCGCAAAGATGACATGATTCAGACCGGTAAAAGNCACGATTTTCAGAGCCGTTACCAAGTCGGTTTTAAGGCATCGGGAGAAATAACAGGNCTTAAAATTTCTCTGGCCGCGCTGTGCGGATATTCGGTTGATTTATCTGAGGGTATTGTTGATAGAGCAATGTTTCATGCTGATAATGCCTATTTTTTGAATAACGCTGAGATAATCGGTTATCTGTGCAGAACCAACACCGTTTCAAATACGGCTTTCCGTGGTTTCGGGGGGCCCCAGGGCATGCTCGCAGTTGAGAGCCTGCTCGATGATGTGGCGCGTGAGGTTAATATAGACCCGCTTGATGTCCGCCTGATGAATCTGTACGGAGGNAGNAAAACTGAAACACCCTATGGTCAGAAGGTAACCGAATCGCCTATAAAAGACCTGATTCAGGCATTAGAAAGGCAATGTGATTATCGCAAAAGACGATTGCAGTGTGCATCGTTCAATACCGACCAGCGCTTTCAGCGAAGGGGATTAGCATTGACGCCGGTAAAATTTGGCATCTCGTTTACCACAACCCATCTCAATCAGGCTGGTGCNTTGTTGCATATCTACACGGATGGCAGTATCCANCTCAGCCATGGTGGTACTGAAATGGGCCANGGCCTGCATACCAAGGTGGCGCAATTAGTGGCTTCCGACTTAGGTGTTGATGTTGGATTNATCAATATAAGCGCGTCCAGAACAGATAAGGTGCCCAATACGTCGCCCACTGCAGCCTCAGCTGGGACGGATTTAAACGGTCTGGCAGCACTGGATGCGGTTGNAAAGATAAAGCAGCGCCTGGCNGCGTTTGCCAAAGCGCGTTTTTTGTCTGATAGCATGGTGATTACCNATGGTATGGTGCAGCTTGANGATCAATGCTTGTCATTTGAGGCATTCATAGAGCAGGCTTATATAAATAGAGTTTCGCTTTCTGCAACTGGCTTTTACAAGACGCCGGATATTCATTTTGATAAAGAAAAAGGTAAGGGCCAGCCTTTTTATTACTNTGCCTATGGGGCTGCCTGTTCTGAAGTTCTGGTGGATACCCTGACCGGCGAGTACAGGGTTACTCGTGTGGACATACTTCATGATGTGGGCCGGTCAATCAATCCTGCGGTGGACATTGGCCAGATTGAAGGTGGTTTTGTTCAGGGCATGGGGTGGCTCACCACAGAAGAGTTATTGTGGGATGATTCGGGCAAATTGATTTCGGACAGTCCTTCAAATTATAAGATTCCTACGGCATTTGATATCCCAGAACATTTTAACGTTAAGTTGTACGCTGCAGAGAACCCAGAACCGACTGCTTACCGATCCAAGGCTGTTGGAGAACCGCCANTAATGCTGGCTATTTCAGTCTGGTGTGCGTTGCGGGATGCTTGTGCCAGTCTGGCTGACTATGCCTATAGCCCNCCACTGGCAGTTCCAGCAACGCCTGAACAGGTTTATTGGTCGATGCAAAACGCCCTGGCGACNGTTAATAGAGGGGACGGGTANGATGACGTTTCGTTGGCAGGAAGCCATCCATCAGTGTCATAACAAGGGCCAGGCATTTGTNGTAGCAACCATANTGACTACGGCGGGTTCGACGCCCAGAGATGGCGGCAGCAAGATGGTTGTTACCGAAAAAGATGGCTACGATAGCGTCGGCGGTGGCCGCCTCGAATTGCTGGTCGTCAAGCGTGCCAGGGAATTACTGGNCATTGGTGTTCAGGCGCAGTTGGTTGAGCATTTCCCTCTGGCAGGAAAAGTTCANCAGTGTTGTGGCGGTAGTGTCAGCGTATTGCTTGAAATCTTTCCTCAAGCAAACCTCAGAATAGCGTTATTCGGAGCCGGTCATGTCGGCCAGGCATTGGTTTCCATTCTGGCCGGCTGTGACGCGCGAATAGATTGGATCGATTCCCGTAAAGACATGTTTCCAGCTTTACCACCGGCAAATGCNGCTATCCGGGTGAGCGATCAGCCCGAAGAGATAGCAGGCCAGTTAACCCGTGATCAGATTGCCGTTATCGTCACCCACGATCATCAGCTGGATTACCGGCTTGTTCGAACTCTGTTGGACGAAACTGAAGTTGCCTATATAGGTCTNATCGGGTCTAAAACCAAGGCAGAACGATTTCGACGNCGATTAATTCAGGATCAGATGCCGGAAAGCGAAATGGGCCGGTGGCGCTGCCCGGTGGGCCTGGATACAGTTACGGGNAAGCTTCCCATGGAGGTNGCTGTTTCAATTGCTGCAGAGGTTCTTGCACTACAGCCGAAGCAGACCTCGTCTTCAGTGAGCTGGAAGGCGATCAAAAAGGTATTGAGAGAGCCATGACGCTGCCNGCATTNAATGCAATGTCGGCTGGGANTGCCCTTACCAAATTACTTGAGTGCTGCCATTCAAGGGCCTGGGCGACGCGGCTGCTGGCGGAACGTCCATTCAAAAGCGTGCAGGCNTTGACTGAGTTNGCCTCGGAGATCTGGTTTTCTGTGAATGAAACAGCCTGGCTTGAAGCTTTTGCCGCTCATCCAAAAATCGGTGATNTTGATGTCCTGCGTGACAAGTATGCCGTGACAGCTTCACTGGAACAGGGCCAGGTTCAGCAAGCAAGCGATGCAACCTTGCATGGGTTGGCAGATTTGAACCAATTATATGAGCGCAGGTTTGGATTTATTTTTATTGTATTTGCCACGGGCAAATCAGCAGAAGCAATGCTTGCATTGTTAAAAAAAAGGCTGAATAACAATCGAAACCTGGAGCTTGAAACTAATGCGCTAGAACAGAACAAAATTACTTTGTTGAGATTAAGACGTCTCTTCCAGGTAGATAAGATAGAAAGTTAACGCCGGCAGAGCAGGTGNTCTGCTAAACCCGGCAGGTAGCAGTTTCAGCTGAACNGATGACGAACAGGACAAGCTTATGACGAGACAGGCTATTACTACACATATTCTNGATCTGGTGACCGGTAGGCCGGCAGCAGGGGTGGTCGTACAATTGTTTGAATCAGAAAAGCTNCTAGCCAGTGGGTTGACTGACTCGGACGGCCGGGTCCTAAATTGGTCAGATGCATTCGAGCTTCGGTCATCCACTTATAAGTTGGTTTTCTCTGTGGGAAGCTATTTCCTTAAACAGGGGTTGGAGCCTTTTTATGAGGATATTGCTATCGCATTCAGGGCCAGTGAACTTGAAAATCACTATCATGTGCCACTGTTGCTGAGCCATTACGGCTACTCAACCTATCGAGGCAGTTAAGCGGTGAAACAACGATTCGTAAGAGCCAGAGGGCTACACTTTCCAAGCCCGANTTTCTCAGAATTTGATTATTTTGATGATGCTATCCTGCATATCGATAATGGCTATGTTAAACGGTTTGATGCGGCCCAGCTGTTTTTNAACGATGGCCTGCACGAGGACGCCTGTGAGCACCATCCAGAGATGCTGTTACTGCCAGGCTTGATCGATGCCCATGTACACTTTCCNCAGGTCGAAATTATTGCCTCGTTCGGTGATCAGCTTCTGGATTGGTTGCNGCACTATACCTTCCCCGAGGAAGCAAAGTTTGCAGATGAGCCGTATGCNCGAGCCGCCGCTGTTGAGTTTGTCGATCTTTTATTAGCCCATGGCACAACAACCGCCTTTACCTATGCTACAAGCCATCGTCATTCTGCCGATGTGCTGTTTGAGGCTGCCTATGCCAANTCGATGCGGTTAGTGGCNGGCAAGGTGATGATGGACAGAAATGCGCCCTCTGACTTGGTCGATAGCCTGGCCACGGGTAAGGCTGATAGTGAGTATTTAATTAANAAATGGCATGGNCGCGGCCGTCTTGGCTATGCGGTCACACCTCGATTTGCCGGCACCTCTACCGAGCAACAGTTGCAGAGCGCCGCCGATTTGGCTGCTGCCTACCCAGACATCTGGGTGCAGACCCACCTTTCAGAGAATCTGGCTGAATTAGACTGGTTGCGGTCTCTGTANCGTGATTTCCAGGATTATTTCTCGCTTTATGAAAGAGCGGGGTTGGCCACGCCAAGGTCNGTATTCGGCCATTGTATNCATTTGAGTGATAATGAATTAGCCCGGCTTGCTGAAACGGGTGGGATTGCTGCATTCTGCCCGAGTTCCAATCTCTTTCTGGGTAGTGGCTTGTTTCCGCTGNTNGCCATCAGGGANAAAGGGATTCCCATTGCCATCGGCACGGATGTCGGTGCTGGTACCAGTTTATCAATGATTAGCACTCTGGGAGATGCGTATCGGGTATGCCAANTACAGAGTTTTTCATTGGACCCGCTTGAGGCTTTTTATATGGCGACTATGGGCAATGCNCGGGTATTACACCTGGATGACAGGATCGGTAATTTCTGTGCNGGTAAAGAAGCGGATTTCGTGTTGCTGAATCCGTCGCGTAATNCCCAGGTAGCAAGTCGGGTAAATACGTGNCAACAGATCAGAGATGAGCTTTTCTGCTACATGATTCTGGGAGATGAACGTCTGATCGAGCAGACCAGCGTATCGGGTCATGTTCAATTCCAGCAAGAGCCAGTTTAATGGAAGCCTATGCATTTGAATGGCTTGAGTTGGTGTTTCGATGGTTACATCTGTTAGCGGGTATCGCCTGGATTGGTGCTTCATTCCATTTTGTATTGGTCGACAATGNGCTGGAGCCGCCTCAACCAGATGACGGGAAGACAGAGATAAAAGGTCATTTCTGGGCTATCCATGGTGGCGGAGTCTACCGGTTTTCAAAATATCGCTTAGCACCAGAAAGATGGCCAGATAATCTGCATTGGTCTAAGTGGGAGGCCTACACTACCTGGCTTACGGGTAGCGCGTTAATGGTACTGATCTATTATTACCAGAGTCAGGTGTACCTCATAGGAAGTGATAAATGGTTGCAGGATCCTGATTCTGCAGTNGCCACCAGCCTGGCTTTCGTGATCGTTGGGNTNGGCACTTATGAGGGTTTAATCAGGAGCCCGTTGCGTCGATATCCCCTGCTATTTGCGCTTATCANGGGAATGTTAGTGCTGCTCNTGAGCTGGCTGGCAGTNCAGATATTCGCAGACCGCGCGGCATTTATTCATGTTGGGGCCGTGCTTGGCAGTATCATGGCAGGCAATGTGTTTTTTGGCATCATTCCAGCGCAGCGGCAGTTTGTTTCGGCTGTTCTNGCGGGCACCGAGCCGGATCAGTTAATAGCGGATGCGGCCAAGCAGCGTTCGTTCTTTAATAATTATTTCACGCTGCCTGTTTTATTCTGCATGATCAGCAATCACTATCCATTTATCTATGGTCATTCGCTCAGTTGGTTGGCATTGTTTTTGATTATGATAGCGGGTGCCATCGGCCGACACTATTTTAACCGACGTCATCAGGGTGAAAATCGTTATGAGTACCTGATTGTTGCAGCCCTGTTAATGTTTACAGTGGCATTTGTGCTGATGGNCAGAGACGTCAAAACAGGCGCCACAGAATCCTTGCNGGGCGCTACCACTGCATTGTCTGCNGATCGACCTGAGGATGATCATATTCGGCATCTATTACAGATTCACTGTGCAGGTTGTCATGCCCAGGNACCCTCAACTGCGGGTTTTGTTTCGGCGCCGGGNGGGCTGATTTTTGAAACCCTGGGGCAATTAGGCGAGCAGCGCCGGACGGCTTTTATTGCGATCACGACAGGTTACATGCCGTTGGGGAATCTGACCCGGTTGAGTCTAGCTGACAGGCAGTTGTTGCTGGTTTGGCTGAGATTGCAGGAGCCAGNGTTATGATTACTAAAGTTGATCTTCAAGCCTTAACTCGACCAGGCCAGGAGAAGCTGCAGGCTGCTGCCAGAGATGTTCATGAATCCCTCNGCCATGANGGGTTTATGCTGTTAAGAAATGCCGGCATNAATCAGTCTCTATTGGCTGATGCGTTTCAGCAGAGTAAGCTTTTCTTTTCNTTAAGCACTGAAGAAAAAGAGAACTTTCTTTATGGTAGTGCAGCAGAAAATTTTGGTTATCAAGGCCTGGAGAAGGAATCATTAAATCCGGTGGCAGATCGGGCAGATTATAAAGAGGCTTTCACCATGAGAAATCTGCGCGNCTATGGTGATCAAGATGGCAAATGGCCCAGTATGGAATTCAGGCNGGTAATGATCGATTTTTACAATAATTGTTTTCAGACCGTAGCATCGTTGCAGAAATTATTAGCCATCACTGCAGGTGTGGAAGCGGATTATTTCCGNGACTGTCACTCCGGTGAAAATGTAACCTTGCGCTTGCTTCACTATCCTGTGGGCCCGACAGTGTCAGAAAAGGTCGAGCAATGGGGCGCCGGAGCGCATACAGATTATGGCATGTTAACGTTGCTGTTTCAGGATGAGATCNGTGGACTTGAGGTCCTGAATCAGGGTGGCGGCTGGCTAAAGCTATCAACCGACTCTGACGAAGTGGTAGTGAATACTGGAGATCTGATGCAGCANTGGTCTAATGGCCAGTATCCGTCGACGCTTCATCGAGTGAGATCGCCGATCACTCGAGACCGTTATTCGATCGCTTTTTTCTCTGATCCAGACAGTGCNACTGAAATTGAGGTGTTGCCGGCTTTTCTGGTAGATGGGNCTGAGCCGAATTATCAGCCGATCACAGCGGGAGCACACATCCAGCGTAAATTGGAAGCGACGCATCGCTGANACAGTATGAAAATGGCCTATTGTCGAGAAATAACAGCAGAAAATGCCGTTGCCGCCGGAATTCAGGTAGCCGGTAGATTAATCNCTGATGGTTTTGCCTGCAGGCTCTGCTAACAGTATATCGGCTATTTCCGGTTTGCCGATGCGTATTTCCTGTTCAGTTAAACCNTCCAGTTCATGAGGGAATACCAGCCANTGATCTGTCTTGTGAATAAAGTAATCAGGCTCCAGATGGGTCACNTTCTTGGTTGGTTTGAACCAAGGGCAGGCAATACGGATGGTTTCAGGCAGGTTTCTTCTTGATTTAGCCTTCAACTCCTTCAGAATTGCGGCGATGCTNCGTCCTGAATCGAAAACGTCATCGACGATTAGCAGCTCATCATCGCTATTAACATTTTCGATGATGTATTGCAGGCCGTGTACTCTGACGTGCTTGTCTTGTTCTCCGATGCCATAGTAGCTGGAGGTGCGAATTGCGATGTGGTCGGTTTTAACGCCTTTGAAATCNAGATATTCCTGCACCGCAATACCCACCGGTGCGCCACCTCTCCATACACCAACGATAAAATGGGGCCGGAAGTCACTTGCGAGAATTTTTTCAGCTAACAAAAACGAGTCTCTCAGCAGNGCTTGCGCAGTAATAAAGTGCTTTTCCATGGCCTGCACCATAGCATTGCAAGGCAGGCATGTCATGACTGGGTACAGTGGTAAATTCCTGTTATCGTATCAATTGCNACAGAAATGACTGTTTGAGGCGTGTTGNAACAAAACGAGAGAGAAAGTTGATGGACGCTGTCAGAAAATATTTTTCGATATCGGAGAGGCACTCAAGCCCTCGCGCTGAAGCCCTCGCCGGGGTGACCACATTTCTGGCAATGGCTTATATAACGGTGGTTAATCCGGCAATTCTGTCTGATGCAGGCATGGATTTTGGTGCCGTGTTTGTTGCCACNTGCCTGGCTGCCNCAGTCGGCTCGATGCTTATGGGGGTGCTTGGTCGCTATCCTATTGCCCTGGCGCCCGGCATGGGGCAGAACGCTTTTTTTTCCTATGTCATTGTTTTGGGGATGGGTTACCCCTGGCAGACAGCGTTGGGGGCGGTGTTCATATCAGGATTGATATTTGTAGCTATAAGCATTTTCCCCGTTCGTGAATGGCTGATTAATGCCATTCCAAAAAACCTCAAGTTCGGAATTTCTGCTGGGATTGGTCTTTTCCTGGGATTCATTGCGTTAAAAAATNCGGGTCTGGTNGTAGATAACCCAGCAACACTGGTGAGTCTAGGGGAATTAACCCAGGCCGGTCCCCTTATTGCGCTNGCAGGATTCGTGTTAATTGCAACACTGAATGCAAAAAAGGTGACNGGTGCTATTGTCATCGGAATTGCCTTTGCTGCTGTTCTCGGCTGGCTCACTGGTACAGCCGAATTTCACGGNGTGATTTCTGCGCCGCCTTCCCTTGAGCCCGTGCTTTTTGAATTGGATATTATGGCTGCTCTGCAGGTTTCGATGATACCTATNATTCTGTCTTTACTGTTGGTTGACGTTTTTGATACGGCCGGGACACTGGTCGGTGTTGCAAATAGAGCTGGGTTGNCCGATGACAAGGGTCAACTACCCCGATTGGGTCCAGCACTTCTAGCTGATTCGGGGGCTACCGTTGTGGGTGCTGTTTTGGGGACTTCTTCTACCACGAGTTATATAGAGAGTGCCTCGGGCGTAGAATCGGGCGGNCGTACAGGNCTCACGGCAGTGACCGTGGGATTGTTATTTTTGTTATGTATTTTTTTCGCNCCACTGGCCCAGAGTATCCCGGCATTTGCTACCGCATCGGCACTTTTATTCGTAGCCTGTCTCATGATCAGCAGTCTGGCGGAGTTGGACTGGCAGGATGAAACCGAGTATATACCCGCGGTAATAGGTGCACTGACNATGCCCCTGACATTTTCGATTGCCGATGGTATTGGCCTGGCATTTATNAGCTATTGNCTTATAAAGATTCTGACGGGCAGGTTCGCCAGTAGAGATTCGGCCTCCTACTTCATTGCGTTAGTATTTTTGGGCAAGTTCCTGCTGCTCTAGCGAAAGATTGTCTGAGCNTATGGAGTTNTTTATTTTGTATTCAGGGGCCGATTCACAATTGATAGGGCCGATTCTAATTGGCCTTGGTTGACAGCAGGTAATTTTATGACGCAACAGGCANTGCAAGAACCCACCCGCCTTTCCTTTGAGTCAGCCTTTCTNGGATTCCAGCACATGCTGGCATCCTTCGGTGGTATTTTGACAGCGCCGTTGATTATCGCCATGGGGATGGGCCTTTCACTGCAGGAAACAAGCTACCTTGTGTCTTCTTCCCTNGTTGTCTCAGGCTTGGCTACTTTTATCCAGATAGTCAGAGTCGGCCCCATTGGNTCAGGATTGCTGAGTATCCAGGGAACCAGCTTTGCCTTTGTNGGGCCATTTATTTATGCNTATGAAACNATGGCGCAGCATCTTTTGCCTTCAGAGGCGTTAGGTACCCTNTTTGGTTCAGCGGCCACCTGTGCAGCTGCTGTATTTGTCCTGAGTTATTTCGTGAAATCACTGCGAACCATTATAACNACNAATGTTTCCGGAACGACGCTGATACTTATCGGTATTTCATTAATAGTGATTACACTGCAAAACATCCATCTGGCGTACCAGGAAATGGGGNCGATGGGATGGCAGGTTTTAGNCATTGCCGGGGGCGTATTCGTGTCAGTCCTGGGCTGCTCATTTTTCGGGTTGCGCCTNCTGAAGATTGCAAGTGTTGCCATCGGTCTGGCAGTTGGCTTGATTATGGCTATGTTCTTCGGTCTGGTTGACTGGGTTTTGCTGGAAAAGGCTGACGCNATTTTTGTTCTTGACCCGCTGCGTCATNGCTGGCAATTGGACTGGNCAGTCGTTATGGTGCTGTTTCCTATCTTCCTGGTNTCAGCTACGGAAAGTGTGGGTGACTTCACAGCAACGAATGCGCTGTCTCATTACCGTTATGGGGATACCGCTTTTTGGNCCAGGATACGAGGTGGGTTAATGGGTGATGCNCTCAATTCATTTTTGGCCAGTNTTTTTTGNTCCTTCCCNAACACAACCTTCAGCCAGAATAATGGTGTGATTCGTTTAACCGGTGCTTACCAACCCACCATCGGCTTGTATGCGGCAGGATTTCTCGTGCTATTGGGTTCGGTTCCCATNATATCGAGTTTATTCCAGGCGATTCCGGCGGTAGNGGTCTTTGGGGCTGCGTTACTGTTGTTCATCATGGTGGCTGTNGCAGGTATACAGCTTGTACTGTCCGGCGGTTTTGNNGTCAGGTCCGGTGTCATTGTTGCTTTATCAGTCACTGGCGGTTACATCGTCTCTGAATGGGTGCCTCAGGTTGAATTGATGCCCCAGGGNTTGCAGNCGGTGCTTGGCTTTCCGGTATCCACGGGCGCTTTTATTGCGGTACTACTTGAGCTTGTCTGGCCTTNGNATGGGCNAGATCAGTAAGCAATCATTGCTTTAGTGTGGNTCGATCAAGATCNAGCCGCTGGGTAATGGTACTTGTGCCAGTGCCGTGCGATATCGATTCTCCGACAGACCCAAACCCGTTGATGCTGACCAACGTAGGCAAGAAATCGACGAAGCGATTGAATCCGGCCGGGTTTGCCAATTAGCCTGCAATGCAAGCCCACGCTCATCATCTTTGGTGTGGTTGCGCTTTCTTCATAGAGGGTATCGAAGGTGTCTTTGAGGTAGTTGAAGAATTGATCGCCTGCATTAAATCCCTGGGCTGATGCAAATCGCATGTCGTTGACATCCAGGGTGTAAGGAATAACCAGGTGCTGTTTTTCAGATGGCTGGTGCCAATAAGGGAGGTCGTCAGCATAGGAGTCACTATCGTACAGGAAGTGGCCCTGTTCGATAACCAGTTTTCGGGTATTGGGGCTGTCTCGACCTGTGTACCAGCCTAGCGGCTTGCTTCCAGTAAGCTGCTCATGGAGGGTTATNGCTTTGTCCATGTGTGATCTCTCGAGGTCCTCGGTGATCGATTGATAGTCCAGCCAACGATAGCCGTGACTGGCTATTTCCCAGTCTGCTTCAAGCATTGCGATGACGGCAGCTGGATTGCGTTGTAATGCCAGAGCGACACCGAACACGGTAACCGGCAAGGCAAACTCTCTGAATAGGCGATGAATTCGCCAGAAGCCTGCTCTGCTGCCATATTCGTAGAGCGATTCCATGCTCATATGCCTCGCTGCATGGGCCTTGGCATTGATGATTTCGGACAGAAAAATCTCGGAATGAGGATCTCCGTCAAGTACCGATTGCTCACCACCTTCCTCGTAGTTAACTACAAANTGCAAGGCGAGTTTNGCTTGATCAGGCCAGCATGGGTCGGGCGGTGTTTCGCCGTAACCTATAAAGTCTCTAGGGATAGGATCGCTCATAATCATTGGGCTGGTTTTGAATAGTGTGTTCTATTGTAGCCACACTGGCTCGTGACGCATACAATTTGCTCTCCCATGTAGAAAACAAAGAATATTATTATGACTCGATTGGTTTGTTTCTTTTTAGTTTTATGCTTTTTATTCCCAGCCAGTGCCCTGGCTAAACAANCCAGTGACTGGTTTGAAACCTTTAAAGCGAGCGCNACCGATAAAGAGCTNCATCAGTTGCTTTATGAAATGCCAAAGGGCGGAGACCTTCATCAGCACCTGTCTGGTGCCATGTTTTCANAATGGTGGCNGGACCTGGCGCTTAATGCCAGGCGCGATGGCTATGAATATTATACCCGGGTGGAANTGCGCAACTGTCGTCAATATGGTTACGATGCTTTCGGACCCCAGTCAGTAAACCTGATGTTTCATAATTTAGAGCGCATTAATTATGAAGCGCTGTCGTCGTGCGAGAAATCACAGTACCTGCCATTGGCGGAAATGTCGAAGNTACAAGCCCAGGCNTGGTTGGAGAGTATNCGACTGGACAAGTCTCATGAGGGAAGAGATGAGTTTTTTGAAACGCATTGGCAGAGGTTAGGAGACCTTACCGCCAACCCATGGATTCGCGCAGAGGGNATTTTTCTTAATATGCGTGCTTTTGCCGATGAAGGTTTGTTATACATGGAACCNCAGGTGGCCACAGATGGCTACCGCACCGCACGGGGTAAACCCATANCCCCTGAACAGGTGGCGGCTATATTCAGAGNAAGGNTGAACCAGAAGGATGCGCTTGCAACGGGAGTTACGGTCAGGTTCCAGCAAGCGGTACTAAGATTTCTNCCCGATGCAGAGCAGCGGCTGGAGCAAACTTATCAGTTNGTAGCNAGTAATTGGCCCTGGGTTGGCGTGAACCTGGTAGGGCGCGAGGATAATGACAAGGGTTATCCGCTTCGATTTCTGNNCACGCTGCGNGCGTTACGCCAGAAATATCATGGCGTAANGTTATCCATTCACGCTGGAGANGTGGATGAACCGAATTCACATGTGCGGGATACTTTANTNTTGGGAGCAGATCGAATTGGTCATGGCCTTAACTTGATAACAGACCCTCAGACCATGTTATTAATGCGACNCGGTCCTTATCTGGTTGAAATTAACCTGATCAGCAACTTGTTATTGGAATATATTGATCACTACCAGTCACACCCTTTNCCGGAATATCTGCGAACGGGTATACCCGTTGCATTATCCACTGATGACCGGGGTATGTGGGATTCCACGATGACGGATGAGTTCTTTGTAGCTGTGAAAGAATTTAACTTGTCCTGGTCAGAAATCAAACAACTCAGTCGGAATTCTATNTCCTATAGTTTCCTTGAAGAACCAGAGAAGGGGCAGCTGATGCNGCTTTTTGAGCAACGCATGCGGAAATTTGAAGCCCAGATTCAAGGTGNTAACAANGTAAAGNTCGTGCTTGGGGATTCAGCAACGAAGCGTGGATTTATTTGCAGAAATTATCATATTTGTTCTGATTAGCGGTGCATCTTGAGCTTAAATCTGTAAAAATGATCGGACAGGGGNATTTTCTTGGTTTGNCTCAAGTCAGGCCTTTTTCTTAANCACAAAACGGGATCTAGTATGAACATTATTGGACGCAAGCTATTGCATTTCACCGCTTTTTTCGCGCTGGTTGCTGCAAGCAATATGGTANTTGCAGAGAGCGAAATGGAAGAAGTGGTCGTGAAGGGGGATCTGGGCAGTTTACCAGGAGAANGGGTTAAATCGATATTTGGATTNGATAAGTCGGTTCTGGAAACNCCGCGATCATTGAGCACCATCAGTGAAGAGATGATGGATCGATTTAATATGCAGGATATTGATGAGCTGGTTGCACTCGCGCCTGGATCTTTCACGCAGTCGTTTTTTGGTGTTGCTGGCGGTTTGGATGTTCGNGGTACGCCTGGCGAGACCTACTTCCGTGGNGTGCGACGACTGGATAACCCGGGNAATTATCCCACGCCTATTGGCGCCTCAGATCGAATTGATATCGTCAGGGGGCCAGCCTCGCCCATTTATGGCCCATCTAAGATCGGTGGCTATCTGAACTTTAATCCGAAATCAGCCAGAGTNGAGGAGACAGGGGCCTATATCGAAGAAACCACAGGCGCCATGTCATTGACCNCAGGGAGCTGGGATAAACATGTGCTCACCGCAGAGGTTGGCGGACCGGGTCGTTTGGGCAGTAATGATCTAGGCTATTACCTGTATGGCGAATCAGAACATTCAGGCAGCTACTATGATAATTCTGGTGTTGACCAGAATTTGCTGCAAGCTTCTTTTGACATGGATCTCAGTGACACCGTCAGGATCCAGTTTGGTGGCATGTACCATGATTATGCAGGAAATCAGAATGCAGGCTGGAACCGGTTGACGCAGGATCTGATTGATACCGGCACCTATATTACGGGTACACCCATCCCATTGGATGCCAATGGTGATGGTTCGATTTCTCATCAGGAATTTGATACTGACGGCGATGGTTTTACTAATATGAACCCCTTTCGCTTTGATTGGATGACCCCGGATATTGCCGGTGGCTCGCTGCAGCCCAATAATTCTGATGACATTGATTTCTTAGAGTTACTTATCGGCGATACCAGCCTGATGAATCTGCAGAACGTAGGGACAACGCATTTAGAGGGTAATCAAACCCTGATCGCGTCGGATGATCTATTGGAAAATCAGGTCCTCACGCTCTATTTTGATTTAATTGCTACGTTGGACAATGATTGGGAAATAAAGAATCAGCTGTTCTATGAACAGTATGAGAACTTGAATGAAAACGCCTACGGCTTTTCTCAGTTTCACGATACCTCGGTGGTTGAAGACAAACTGGTTCTCTCCAAAGTCTTTGACGGGGATGCTGTTACGACTTCGATCCAGATCTCTCCTTCAATTCGGTTTACCGATTTTGCCCATGGTGATGATTACACCAATGAGTATTTTCATCGTAGAGATTTAACCGGCCCGTCAACTGCGCTTGATAGACGTTTGCTGGCAACGCGTATCGATGATGACTATACCGAGTATTATGTGGGTGATTATCTGGATTTAGGCTTTGCGGTAATGCTGGACCTAACCTGGGAAGCAGGTCTGTCAATCTTGCTTGGAGCAAGGTACGACACCATCGATATGAACAGTAGTCAGCCTGCTGACAAGTTGTTGCTGGCCAGTTCTAATAACTTTTGTACCGATGGCTCTTGTATCGACCTTAAAGCTGATGATGAGTTCAGCGGTAGTTCCTGGACAGCCAGTATTTCTTATGCAACGCCTATCGGCCTTATCCCGTATGTTACCTTGTCTGAACAGGCCACGGTAATAGCAGGCCAGGGTGCTGAAATAACAGTGGGTAATATCCTGGGAGGAGGCGCTTTTGATACTTCTGAGCTTCGGGAATTCGGAATAAAAGGAAGTTTGCTCGATGATTCCCTGTACTTTGCATTGTCTGTTTATGAGCAGGAGCGTACCGATTTCTCTGCCCAGTCTATTGTGACTAATCAGGCTACTAACACAGAGGGCGTTGAGTTTGAAGTACGATGGGTAGTAACAGAACAGTTCCTTATGACCCTGGGGTATTCGAAAATCGAAGTTATTAACCTGAATACCATTGATGATGGCTATCGTTTTAGCTTCATTGGTGGAGATGATATGCCGGGCATCTCTCCTGACCTTTTGTGGGGTGGACAGGTAGGCGGTTTTGTCAGCGCAGAGGCCAGTGGTGGCAGACGTGCTGGCATGCCAGAGAACATCGTTTCGGTTACAGGTACTTATGATTTTGGTAATGGTTTAGCTGTCAGTGCCAGTATTATCGATGTGGAAGAAACGCCTTCTAGTTTTTCCGGCTCTGTAATGCTGCCAGCTTATACTTTAGTGAACTTGAGTCTGGCTTATGAGACAGAAAACTGGCTGATGAGCGTGAGCGGTAAAAACCTGACAGATGAACGGTATTTCAGAGCGAATTTCCCGAACTTGTTCGGTAATGCGATTGTACTTCCTGAATTACCCAGACACTATCAGGCCCGTCTCCAATATCGATTCTGATTGTTTTTAATACTGATAAAAAGGGGTGTTTAACACCCCTTTTTTTATGGGGAGTAAAGTGAAAGTGAACGTTAAGTTGTGGCTATGCATTGCGGTAATGTTTGGCTCCTTGCAGCCACTAGCAGCTAGTTCTGCTTCACCCATGGCTGTGAAGGTGGTCATCGTCGCCATGTTTGAAGTGGGCCAGGACACAGGAGATCGAGCAGGGGAGTTCCAACTCTGGAAAGAACGCAGAAACCTGACCCAGCAATTACCCTTCCTCGGCTATCGCGATCTTCACTATGATCCTCAAACCGGTTTGTTAGTTCTGGTTACCGGGATTGGCACGGCAAGATCAGCCGCGGCCACCATGGCGCTGGGATTGGATTCGAGGTTTGATCTTAGCCAAAGTTATTGGATTGTAGCCGGGATAGCTGGTTTTGACCCCGCTGATGCGTCGGTGGGCTCTGCAGCCTGGGCTGAGTATTTGGTGGATGGAGATTTATCCCACGAAATAGATGCTCGGGAGATTCCTGAGGATTGGCCGTTCGGATACTTTGCTCGATATACGCAAAGGCCGTTTGATAAAGATAAACCCGAACCTACCGGTGAGATGTACCAATTGAATCCCGGATTAGTGAACTGGGCATTTGAGCTCACTAAAGATATTCAGCTTCCTGATAATGAGCAGGCCAGAGAACACCGAAAGCGTTATACCCAGTACCTCATGGCAAGGAAACCACCGTTTGTATTGAAAGGTGATCATATTGCTGCATTGACATTCTGGCATGGTGAGATCATGAATGACTGGGCCAATCAGTGGGTAAAGTACTGGACAAAAGGTAAAGGCGAATTCGTCTCCTCGGCAATGGAAGATACAGGCACCTATCTTTCCCTGAGCTGGCTCGATCGCATAGGTCGAGTAGATAAACAGCGAATGCTGGTACTCAGGACGGCGAGTAATTACACCACGCCACCGCCGGGGGTGAGCGCTGCGGATAACCTGGTTTCGGAAATTAAAGGCTATTCTGGGTTGTCGATTGCGGTCGAGTCTGCCTATCTGGTGGCCTCTAAAGTGGCCGATACCTTGATAGCCGGATGGGATCAGTATGCTGAGCAGCTACCTGGGCAGGTGAATTCTGGGCAGGTAAATTGACTCGTGTCTAAAGCCGGTTTTGAATTCGTTGAGCGCGCGCCAAAAGCGGAATTGCATATACATATTGAAGGCTCGCTGGAACCCGATTTATTACTTCGGCTGGCCGAGAAAAATTCTGTGCTGCTGCCGTATAAGACCCTAGAAGACGTTACCAGGGCTTACCAGTTTCAAGACCTGCAGAGTTTCCTGGATCTCTATTACCTGGGTGCCAGTGTGCTCGTTGATGAGGGGGATTTTTATGAACTGATGTGGTGTTACCTGTGCCGGTGTAGAAATGAAGGTATTGTTCATACTGAAATCATGTTTGACCCACAGACCCATACCCGGCGGGGGGTAAGCCTGGAAACGGTGCTGTCAGGCTTTTCCAGGGCGATTGTAAAGGCAGAGCAGGAATGGCAGCAATCGGTGTTGCTGATACTCTGCTTACTCAGGGACCTTCCTGAATCTGATGCGATTCGGACCCTGACGGATGCTAGGCCCCTGCTTCAGCAGATAACAGCAGTAGGATTGGATAGCGCGGAAATAGGTAACCCACCGGCAAAATTCAGGAAGTCCTTTGAGATGGCGTCAAGCTGGGGGCTAAGGAAGGTGGCTCATGCTGGTGAAGAAGCCGGTCCAGAACTCATCAGAGAAACGCTCCGGGCGTTAGCAGTGGAGAGAATCGATCATGGTGTGCAGTGTATAAAGGATCCTGAATTAGTCATCAGCTTAGCGGAGACCAAAATACCGCTGACAGTCTGTCCGCTTTCTAATATCAGGCTTAAGGTGTATGACCGTCTTGAACAACACCCGATTTTGAAACTGCTGGATGCGGGCGTACGGGTAACGGTTAATTCAGATGATCCTGCTTATTTTGGCGGCTATTTAATGGAAAACTTCCGTGCTCTGGATCGCTCCCAGGGTTTGACCGAAATACAGGCACGGCGGCTGGTGAGAAATAGTTTTAGCGGTAGTTTCCTGCCCCATAATCGCAAGACACAGTATCTGGATCAATTAAGATAACTGCCAAAAGCCTTGATGCCATGGATGCCGCCGTTTGGGTAATGCAGGTAGAGCAGGTGACTCAGCCCAACATTGGCTGAGATGCTAAAGCGGTGATAAGTGTCAGGGCGAAGTTCTCCAAAAGGGATTAAGGCCAGCCAGCAGCTACTGTCAACACTCAGGTCGATGTGAAATCCAGTTGATTTTTCCTTGAGTTGGGGTCGATAAAGCTGCTTGCTCATATAGTCCTGGAAATTTTCCGGAATGATCTGGCTGCCATCATCGAAAGTAATGCGCCATTTCGGTAGCTGTGACACGGCTTTTTGAAAATCCTCAGAACTGGGAAGGCCGAACAGGTAACAACCGAGGGGCGCATTCAGGCGGTGCAGGTAGGTGTCAATGATCACTTCATCCACCACTGCTGTGTTTTTGAAGGCAAACATCGCCTGCTCTCCAAAGCCGGTGCGAGCAGATTCCCAGCCAACCATATGTGACTCGAGCCGTTCTCCTTTGACGGCATCTCCGGGGTGGCCATAATGCTGATTGGAGACCCGGGAAATAGTGGCCTCGGACAGCAGATTGATCCTGGTGTCTGGTTCGTCTAGATCCTCGCCCATTAGTTTAATGCTGGCAATCCCGCCTTCCTGATGGCAGCGGATAAGGCATTCATCTGCGGCTGATGGCTCGATGGGGAAGCTGTGATTTGCATCCGGGTTAAGCGATTTGCGTTCCACAATGGTTCGTCGACGGCCCTGGTAAATCAGTTCTATAGTGACCGCCTGAACGTGATTTCCAGTAAACCAGCGTGTGCTGATGTCAATCTGGCTGATAACGCCTGATTGTTTCAGACCGAGCAGCAGATAATGCTCCGCGTCAGGATTGTAATGGAAACCTGGTCGTGCGTTATCGATGCGGGTACCAATATGACGTGCTGTTTCAAAGCCCCAGAACTGAGCGCCCATGTGAGAGTACTGGCCTTGGCGGTTTTTCGGCAGTTCAGGCCGGGTAATTTCGTGCGGATTTGTAAATGATGAGTCACTGTACGCTAGTAATCGTGTTTTGAGAATGTTCATAGCATCAATAGTCGCGGTGTTGATAATGTGATTTCGTTACAATTTGATTGTTCCATCTGGCTGTCAATAACCAGGAAATCAGATTCTTCTTCAAGCGCTAAACTGTAGTGATGCCAGGTCCCGGGGTAGTAGTTCACGCCCTGGTCTGGACTGGCAAGAAAAGCCGCTATTTGACGCTCATTCAGTTCTCCTGGTGGCGCAACCACGACAAGGTAGGGTCTTTCCGACAGTGGGAAGAAAGCCTGACTTGCCAGTGGGTGATTTTCTAAAGCATAGATTGTTATTGGTAAAGGCAAGGGGTTGCTCCGAAATATACTCAGGCAGGGATTCCCGCTCTCCGAACAGATACTCAGATTCGCTAGGTTATCAAAACGTTGCGTGTTGCCCTCATTTATCTTGATAACGTCCATTGCCTCCGCCGNAGANATAACATCTCCATAGGGAGCAAAAGCGTTACGGGTGAGTGGCTGGATGTTCAGTTGCCGGTCGTTCATAACCATGTAAAGCCCTGTGAGCTGTGGTGGCTGAGGCTGGCAGGGAACGCTGCCAAGATGGTTTGACCTCAGATGTTAACCGAGGATAACGCATAAACAACGCCTTGCCACCCGCTAGGGCGGGAAATGTGGTTTCTAGCAGAAGGTCGGGGATGCTCCTGTCGACAAGCTGGCGGGTAATCGTACCTGATGTACGCTCTGGGACGGAGGTATTGTGGTAGTTTCGAGAGCCTCGGGTTTAGTCTGTGCGGGCAACTTGCGCACCAAACATCGCATTGAGTAGGTCCTCAGGTAGAGGGCGGGTTAATTTTGACACTACGAAGGTCAGCGCAATGGATACGATTTCCCCCATGACAGCACAGGAATAGGGGTTGGGTCCCTCGCCGTGTAGCCAGGTAACCGCAGCAAATAGTGGCGTATCGATAAACCAGGTTGGCTCGAGTATCTGCGAGTGCAGGACAATAAATACGCCAAAGCCTCCGAGGAGACCCGCAAAAGCCCCTTTGGTTGTTACGCCGCGCCACAATGCACCGATCACCAGTGGTCCAGCAAATGCAGCCATCATGCCGCCGACACCAATCCAGACAATGAGTGCGACATTGACCTCCATTAAGGACCAGGCCATGACCATGCAAATAACCAGAACGACCAGGGTAGAAACTCTGCTGATCGCAAGGACGCGTTGGTCTAGTTGCTCCGCTGTTAAATCCGGACGAGTTATGGGGACAATGGTCCGGCGATACAGGTCATTTGCNATGATCTGAGAGGAAGAGATAACCAGGCCATCTGCTGTGCTCATAACGGCAGAAAGTACGCCGACACCAATGAGTGCTGCCAGCCAGGTGGGGAATAGCTCGATGAATAACATGGGAAGAGATTGATTAGGGTTGGCACCGGCTGCGTATAGAATGTCACCGAAGTGGGCCCGCGCCAGTAGCCCGCCCACACCCAGCATGCCCAGTGTTAAGCCAAACAGTGCCGCCAGTTTTACAAATTGCATTTGGTCACCNTTGGAATCAAGCGCCCACAGTTTATTGCCCAAATGAGGCAGTAAACCAAGNGGCATATGGGCAAAAGCAATGACAAAAATGGACCACCAGGAATGGTACAGGGGAGTGGCCGGGTTTAGTGGNGTAGTGAGGTTTGAATCCTGTTCCTCGAGGTTATCCAGCATTCCACTAAAGCCACCCTCAATACCGTAGCCAGTCATCGTCAGGACAATGACGACCACCGCGAGTAAAAGCATCATCGCACCCTGTGCACCATCGGTGAGAATGTCTGCGTGAGCACCTCCCAGCAAAATATAAATCAGCAGCACCAGCGTTGTTATTATCAGCGCCCAATCGGAGTCCAATCCCAACATGATCTCAAACATGACGACCCCGGAGACCAGTTGTCCAGCCAGATAAAAGAATAGGACCAGCGAAATCAGGGACACCAGAAGGCGCATCACATCAGACTGGTATCGGTCACCAAGATACTCAGGGATAGATCGGTTACCAAAGCGATTGCCTGACGTGGCGATTAGGCGCATGGATATTAGGATCCCGAAATAGACGCCAATGGGATAAAGGAAATTNCCCCAGTTAGCGGCAAGTCCCCACTCATAAGATAAGGCCGGGCTACCGAGAAANGTGGCTCCGCTGGCCGTTGAGGCGGCGAAGGCCAGTGCCAGAAAATAAGGGCCATAAGCACCTCTGGCTGTTGCGAAGTCATCAGCGTGCCTGATTCTTCTCTGGGCATAGAATCCGATGCCCAACATGGCGCTAATGTAAAATACTAGAAATATCCAAGACCAGGTAGTCAAACTCATATAGCAATCCCTCTTGCATTCTATTGAAGCATTTTTATTGGCGAAGTCACAAGTAACAAGTCNGCTCTAAGCGGCATAATTCAGATGAATTAATACCGATTTAGGACTATAGACTTGGCGTAGAGAAACCCCGAAGATGCATGTGCCAGAGGAGCATCAATGAAAATAGTTAGTTTTTTATTTAGTCTCATCGCTGTATTGACGGTTTGTGTCCCCGTCGCGGTATTAGCAGAACAAAACCCACCTGCCGAACAGGTTGTCTTCAGAATCCTTAATGGCATACCGATGCACGAGATTTNCGTTCACAAGTATGCTGATGGGGAATTCATCATCAACCTGGACGGGAAAGTGGATGAAGCTGCCTGGCAGCAGGTGCCCGCCTACGACAATATGATGGTGACGACGCCTTTCACCGGTCAACCCGGTGCTAATTCTACCCATATACGCATGGCCGCCACTGATCAGGGGATGTACGTCTCCGCGGTCATGTTTCAGCCCAATGAAACGCTGACTCGTCGCTTGTCGGCAAGAGACCAGTTTCTAGACCGAGACATTTTTGGGTTTACTATGGATACCTCAGGAGAGGGTCTGTTTGCCTACTGGTTTATGGTGGCTTTGGGTGATTCGTTGGTGGATGGCAAAGTCTTACCTGAGCGTCGCTATGAAAACGATTGGGATGGTGCATGGCGAGGTCGATCGGCTGAGTTTGAAGGTGGTTGGAGTGTCGAGATGTTTTTACCCTGGTCCATGTTCAATATTCCCAAAGTGGAAGGTCCCAGGAATATTGGATTTGCAGCAAGCCGCCATCTATCCAGTTTTAATGAGCGCTATCAGTGGCCTGGACATTCTTATTCAACGCCTCAGTTTGTATCTGCGCTTAACAATTTTGTTGTTGATGGTATTCAGCCAAGAAAACAATTTTCGCTAATACCCTATGTCTCCGCTATTCAGGATTCAGCCAGGCGGCACAATGAAATTCGCGGCGGATTTGACTTNAACTGGAAACCGTCCACGCTGATGGAACTGACCCTTAGCCTCAATCCGGATTTTGGTGCGGTTGAAGCAGATGATGTGGTGCTGAATTTAACGGNCTTGGAAACTTTTTTCCCGGAAAAACGTCTTTTTTTCCTTGAAGGTAATGAAGTTTTTGCGACAACACCCAGGTCTAATAGTGGTAGTGCCTACCGTGAACTCAGCAATGAAGACTACGCTAATACATCGCGAAGAGCGTTNGTCTCTGATTTTTTCCCATCTCCGGTGTCGTTACTCAATACGCGCCGAATAGGCGGCACCTTTAATCAGATGNCNCTTCCAACTGATGTTAATTTAAACAGAGGTGAACGAGATCTCCCCACAGACTTGTTAGGCGCGGTGAAGTTTACCGGTGCTCTTGAGGGCCTNAGGTACGGCATTCTGGCAGCGGCAGAAGATGAGGCTACCTGGTTGGGAACGGACCCACTGGGCAAACCAGTCGAGGTGATTNCGGATGGCAGAGAGTTCAGTGTGGTGCGGTTTCTTTATGAGAAGTCAGAGAGAAATAGAGTGGGTCTTGGTTATCTGGGAACCCTGGCGAGTGGACCTGAGTATGATGCGCAGGTTCACGGCCTTGATATGCACTATGCGCTTGCCAGCGGTAATCTCTCAACCGACGTTCAGTTGATTAGTAGTGACGTCGCTGGANTATCTGGACAGGGTGGTATGCTCGATATTCGTTATGCTTCGTCATCGACTTTCCAACATAAACTGGAATTCGATTATTTTGACGAAACTGTGCGTATTAATGATTTAGGTTTTCTTAGTCGAAACAATTATCGTGGTGCTCAATATGTGTGGGGTTATACGAAGCCAGCCTCGGGAAAATTCAATAAGGGAACGCGGGGTACGGTGGTTGTGCGTCGCCAGTCCAATTTAAGCGCGGGTCAGGTTGTCGACAGCGGAATCTACTGGCGACAGAAAATTGAATTNCCGGGCCGCAACACATTTAGATCCCTTCTCGCCTATCTGCCTGAGTACTTTGAAGACCTGGATAGCAGGGGTAATGGTGCTTATCGGGCTGAGAAACGCCTGTATTGGAACCTTCTTTGGGCGACTGATGCCAGTAAAATGTTCAGTTTCTCGACCGGTATAGGTCGCTTTCAGGAAAACCTGGGCGATTGGAGCGAGAAGGCCAGTGCCGGTGTGACTGCGCGATTTACAGACAGCCTTTATATGGATTTTGACCTGAACTATACCCGGCGTAAGGGCTGGATTGTTCATCAGGGTCAGCGTTATTTCGGTGCTTATGACGGCATAGACTGGCAGCCAAGTGTTGACTTGAACTGGTTCCTTGCGCCTGGCCACCAGTTACGGTTTTCCTTGCAATGGGCCGGTGTGAAAATGTCCGAAAATGGTTTTTATGCAGTGCCGGAGCAAGATGGGGATTTGCTGGCGGTATCTCGAACCCAGCCTGATCATGACTTCACGGTCAGTTTGTTGACTACCCAGATCCGCTATCGATGGGAAATTGCGCCCTTNACGGATCTGTTTGTGGTCTACAACCGGGGCAACAAATTACCCTTTCGACATCGGGATGATTTTTCAGAATTGTTTTCAGATACATTCCAGGACCCAATCGTAGATACCTTAATTGCCAAGTTTCGTTACCGATTTGGAAATTGAGCTGGGACCTGGAGGAACTGCACCCATTGCTTCATTGACCTGGGCCGGGTCGTTTGAAGCAGGCTATGGCGATAGGCACTATTTGGTCGGCGGATAAGTTAAGTCGACGATAACCTTAGCAGGCTTTAACGAATTCAGATGGAGTTGAACCGGGCCGGTTATTGTTGCNGGTCGCGCCTGCGATGATCGGTTGGTTGGTTTCTGCTTAGCCCCAGTTTTGGAACTTGCTCGATTCCGAATAGTCATCAATGGCCGTTTCTGCGCGCATTTCATGCGTGCTGTCATGGGTTTCCGGGTCAAGGGGCAAACCCGTCCCGTTGGCGATTTTAGTAATCCCGTTAAAGCCNGCTATGACAGCGATAGCTTCGACGGTGATTTTTTCTCCCAGGTCATTAATCGCCTGCTCACGAGCTAATTCGACGGCGGGCGCTGAGCTTGCTACCACCGCCTCTGCAAGTGCCAGCAAGGNAGATTCGCCTGCTATNCCGATGGTGAGTTCACTGGTATTGGTTAACTTGCCCAGGTTGAACGAAGTCTGTGTCCGGGTGCCACTTCGACGAAGCAGCATGGCATGTGAGGTGGTTCAGTAGAAGCATTGATTTAACGATGAAACCCTGGCTGCCAGCATTTCGGTCTGGCTTCTGGACAAGTCGAATGCCAGATTGGCCAATTGGTAGTGCTTTCGCATGACTTTAAAAAAAAGATCAATTGCGCTGGGCACTAAACCCATTGCTCGGGCAATGTTGGGTGTACTAGGCAGACCAGTATCCGATGGTTGAGTTTCAACATCCAAAATAGGTAGCCAAGCGCCNTTATCTATTACATTTGGATTAGAAATTCTGGAAGGAGCGCCTTTTATGTGATCCAGTGTTGGCAGTAATGGTTGCCCGGTACCTGAGGCAAAAGTATCCATGATAATACCACTGGCTACGATTCCGAGTATTTCGATATATTCTTCAGCTGGTAGCTGTTGAGTAACCTGGTTAAACCAGGATTGGGTCAGTCGACCGGAATCGTTGTTTATCCTGTGAATGACCTCAATGTAGCCCGCAGGAAGGTCTGAAACAACGTCGTGACGACCCTCTATGCCATAGGGTGACAAAGCCTGACTTCTGGTTTGGCACAGGGCGCAATCACGGGCATGTCGACTTTCCAGGAGGATCTGGTTCCGAGTCTGCCCNTCCAGCCATGTGCCCGGCCCGGCAATTTCCTCAAGAGCAACTTGGTGTGAATCACTGATGGCTTTAGGTATCTGCATGCACTCGCCTGCGTAAATGATTTTATGATCAAGATTGTGGAATAGTTAATCGCTGAGGTCAATTCACGGTTTTAAGCGAGTAAGCCTGTTACCTGCTATAAGGCTATGTTAGTTTTCAAGTCAGCGGTANTGGCTGCCTTCTGGCAGAGCAAAACAGATAAACTATGAGCGATTAAACTGGGCTCAGTAGCAGAATTCGAACTGTGATCAATAGCCGCAAAGAGACATAGACTAACCAATGGGATAAGCAGCACTGATGACGATAAACGTAGGTATAAATGGTTTTGGTCGAATGGGTCGCTTGGCATTGAGAGAATCCTGGGGATCAGCCGACTTCAGGGTAGTCCATATTAATGAAAAAGCAGGCGATGCGACCAGTGCCGCTCATTTACTCAACTTTGATTCAATTCATGGTACCTGGGACCGCAGTATCAGTGCTGATGAGACCACTCAGCAGATTGCCATTGACGGTGAACGAATCAGTTATTCGCAGTGTTCAGATATCCAGGAAACGCCCTGGGTTGAGGCTAAAGTCGATCTGGTCCTCGAATGTACGGGACAATTCAAGACTGAACAGGCCTTGTCAGCTTACTTTAAGCAGGGTATCCAGAAGGTGGTTGTGGCAGCGCCGGTTAAAGGTTACCCGGAGGATCGGGTTCTCAATGTTGTTATGGGTATTAATGACCATAAGTACCATCGCCAGAACATAGTCACGGCGGCCTCCTGTACTACCAATTGCCTGGCACCAGTGATTGATGTGCTTCATAAGCAGTTTGGAATTGTTCATGGTTCGATGACGACCATCCATGACATTACCAATACGCAGCGTATTCTTGATCAATATCACCCGGATTTACGTCGCGCCAGGGCCAGTAGTTTGTCTTTGATCCCAACTAGCACAGGTTCGGCTACGGCAATTACCGAGATCTTCCCAGAGCTAAAAGGTCGTCTCAATGGCGTTGCCGTAAGAGTGCCTATGGCGAACGCATCACTTACGGATTGTGTTTTTGAATTGAATTCAACAGTGACCAGAGAGGCGGTTAATGAGGCTCTGTCAGCGGCGGCTGAAGGCCGGCTCAATGGTATTCTTGGCTATGAAGACCGGCCGCTGGTTTCAGTCGATTATACCAACGANCCTAGATCAGGGATTGTCGATGGTTTATCGACGATGGTGATCGATAACACCCAGGTTAAGGTACTTATCTGGTATGACAATGAAATGGGGTATATCAAGCGCATGATTGAGCTGGCAACCAAAGTCGCTAAATCAATTTGATTAGGGCCATGACGATGCCCTTAAAATCAGCGACCAGCCAGTATCTTACCGTAACCCTGAGTTACTGGGCTTTTACGCTCACCGATGGTGCACTGCGCATGCTCATTTTGTTGTTTTTTCATGAGCAGGGTTACAGCCCTCTTGAACTGGCGACTCTTTTTCTGCTTTACGAACTCTTTGGCATGGTCACCAACTTGTATGGAGGNTGGTTGGGAGCAAGAATTGGTCTTACCTTGACCATGCAATTTGGCTTGTTGCTGCAGATTGTTGCATTGAGTTTATTACTTGTTGACTTAACGCTAATGAACGCCGTGTATGTCATGATCGCGCAGGCTATTTCAGGCATTGCCAAAGACCTGAATAAGATGAGTGCTAAAAGCAGCATCAAGCGGCTCCTCGGAGATGATGAGAAGAATCGGTTATATCGTTGGGTATCNTTATTGACGGGTTCAAAAAACACCTTGAAGGGAATCGGNTTTTTCCTTGGCGGGACACTGTTGGCGGCGATCGGGTTCAAGGCCAGTATCTTGTGCATGGTTANCCTACTGGTATTCACCTTGCTGTCAGGTTGGCTGCTACTCGACCGCTATCAGGGAAATTTGAAAATCAAGTTCTCCCAGTTGTTGTCAAAAAATCGGACTATTAATCGGTTATCGACGGCGCGATTCTTTTTGTTTTGTNCCAGGGACATCTGGTTTGTGGTAGCCCTGCCTGTCTATCTACAGACCCAACTCAATTGGAGTTTTATTGAGGTGAGTAGCCTGATGGCTTCTTGGGTGATTTTCTATGGCGTTATCCAGGCGTTAGCGCCTCGCATCACTGGCGAAAAAAAATCTCGATTTCCGGGTAGGAATACCTTGGTTAAATGGGGTGCTTGTTTGTCCTTTCTCCCCGCCCTGATCGCTCTGTTGCTCTATATTGGTATGGATCCGACCTTGACACTGGTGATGGGATTACTCGTCTATGGTGGGTGTTTTGCGGTTAATTCGAGTGTACATTCGTATTTGATTGTGTCTTATGCCGAGAGAGAAGCAGTATCACTGGATGTGGGCTTTTACTATATGGCTAATGCCGGGGGCAGATTACTGGGAACGCTCCTATCAGGGCTTTTATTCCAGGTCAGTGGTTTACTCAGTTGTTTACTTCTTTCCTCGATCCTGATTATTTTTAGTACGCTTGCAGCGCAGTGGATTCCAGGGTCCGATGCAGAAAATAACACGGCCCGTGNCAGCGATGATTAGGGTTCCTGTCAGATCAAACGGTGAGCCAATACAGTTTTTTTGCCAGGGATTACCTGCGTTGTTACGGTCGCTGGATAGCGCCATAGCGCCATAGCGCCATAGCGGTCTGGCATAGAACGACAGGCGGTTTTTTGAATTTGTCAGTTGGAGTGATAATGTGGCTGACTCAGTTTGACGAGTCATTCTAATCAACATTGTGATAAGTTCGATAAGCCAGTTTAGCGGGCAAACGATTTTTGGCGAAGGAGTAAAACATTGATAACGGTCGATACACGAGCTGCTGGATTCTCTGAAGTCCGGTTGAACAGGGTAAATGAACACCTGTATGAGAACTATATCAGTACCGGTCGGATCCATGGNTGCCAGGTTTTAGTCGCGCGTAAGGGNTGTCCTGCTTTGTTTCAGTCCTATGGACTCAAANACGCGGAGCGAGGGGCGCCCATAGTAGATGACACGATTTTTCGTATCTATTCCATGACTAAACCGATTACATCCATTGCTTTGATGCAGTTGTATGAACGCGGTCTGTTCCAACTCAATGATCCGGTCCATAGAGTGATTCCAGAGTGGCGTAATCACCGAGTTTACGTCTCTGGTGAGGGCGCCTCTATGAAAACCGAAGCTGCCAAAGTGCCTATGACCTTTCGGCATGTGTTGAGTCACACTAGCGGCCTCACCTATGGTAATTCGTCCCATCCAGTCGACCAGGAGTATCAAAGAGTCGGTGTTCGAAGGTCGGATGGGGAGACCCTCAGTTCCTTCGTGCAGAAATTGGCAGCGGTGCCACTTCGATATCAACCGGGTGAAAAATGGCTTTATTCTCTTGCCACCGATGTCTGTGGTTATCTGGTTGAGGCATTGTCGGGATTGCCTTTAGATGAGTATTTGCAGAAAAATATTTTTGATCCTCTTGATATGTCTGATACCGCTTTTCAGGTCGCACCTGAAAAGCAAGACCGCTTTGCGGCGAATTATCAGCGGCGCAAGGATAAAACACTGAAATTGATTGATGACCCTGAACATAGCACCTACAACGACACGCCTGATTTTTTGTCGGGTGGTGGCGGGCTGACNGGTACGACCAGGGACTATTACAGATTCTGTGAGATGCTCCGCGGAGGAGGTCAGCTAGATGGAGTCAGGGTCATTGGTTCCAGAACATTAAAGTTGATGACCATGAATCATCTCCCTGGGGNAAGCGATTTAACCCAGATGGCCCTGGGTAGTTTTTCCGAAACTGCGTATGAAGGGGTTGGTTTTGGGCTTGGCTTCGCAATGACTCTGGGAAGAGTGGAATCGGGGCAGGTCGCTTCAGGTGATTATTACTGGGGTGGCGCGGCCTCTACTATTTTCTGGGTTGACCCACNTGAAGATTTAGTTGTTGTTTTTATGACCCAGCTAATGCCTTCAGCTACCTTTAATTTCCGCGGCCAGTTGAAGAACATTATTTATGGTGCTATCGAGGATTGAAGGCACTCTCGGAAATCGGTGTATACTAAGTGTTTAAACAAGCAAGAATGATTTTTTANTCNCGTGGATTGNAGCATTACAAGAGGAGCAGATAGTGACGGATACTTTTAATACTATTCGATATGAGGGTGTGACCAATGGCGTCGCCAGGATTGTCCTAGCCAGGGAAGCGGCGCGAAATGCACAGGATAAGGCCATGNTATATGAGTTGAATGCTGCTTTTGATATTGCCGCNCAGGATGACGATGTGAATGTCATAGTGCTGGCTGCNGACGGGCCACACTTCTCTTCTGGTCATGATCTACGAGACCGTTCGAAGATGTCTGACTTTAAACCCGTTGGNACCTGGGGTGGTTTNTCGTTACCGGGATCTGAAGGATCCATGGCGGTGGAAGAAGAAATCTACCTGGGATTCTGTTGGCGGTGGCGGAATATACCTAAACCCACTATTGCAGAAGTACAAGGCAANGTCATTGCCGGTGGCCTGATGCTGGCATGGATTTGCGATCTNATTATCGCCAGTGAAGATGCTGCTTTTTCTGATCCTGTNGTTGCTTTTGGCGTGAATGGGGTTGAGTATTTTGCTCACCCATGGGAAGTGGGNGTTCGCAAGGCAAAAGAGATGCTGTTCACCGGTGAAGCTATTACGGCTGAACAGGCTAAATCTCTGGGCATGGTCAATCATGTTGTACCCAGGTCGGAACTCACCAGCTTTACCACTGNTATGGCCGAGCATATTGCCCAGCGGCCCAGTATGGGGTTGAAGCTTGCCAAACAATCGGTGAATCAGATGCAAGACAGTCAGGGGCTATGGCCAGCGTTGCAAGCGGCAATGTCATTACAACAATTGGGNCATGCCAATAACCATCAGATTCACGGTATGGGCGTTGACCCNAAAGGTGCTGAGATTATTCGNGCGCAGGCCAAAAAGACCTGAATTNCAGCACCTCTGCAGCACAGGTGAATTGCTGATAAAGCCNTAAGGCAANTTGCCGTCACTGGAAATCNGTGCNNTCNACNCGGTTGTATGATTGCCGCTGGTTTTCTTTANCCATTAATCTTTTTTAGTGCGGTAGTCTCCGAACTTAGTGTCTCTCGAGCTGAGAGCGTCNGTCAGGCCNGCAGCCAGTTCTTTAAAGTGGGCCTGGGTTGATTTGGTATGAAATGCNAGTGCCTGAATCTCAGTACCTGAACGAATTGCGGCTCGCATGCCCATCAGTTCCAGTTGTCGATGGACAGCCCGTTTGTTCATTTGCTGCAGGTCAGGCGGCACCTTAGCGACNCGCTGAGCAATTTCAATCACTTTCTGTTCCAGATCTTNTTCCGGGAAGGCTCGGTTGGCAAACCCTTGTTCCGCTGCTTCGACACCNGATATGGCATCACCNGTTAACATCATTTCCATGGCGTTGCGNAGACCTANCAGGTGCGGGAAGAATTGATTATCGGGTGGGCTCATTGATCGTACGACTGGGTAGCCTATCTTTGCATCCCGGGCAACATAGACCAGGTCACANGAGGTNGCCANCTCGGTACCGCCAGCCAGGCAATAACCGTGTACCTGGGCTATTACCGGTTTAGCCAGATCCCAGACGCCAAAAAANCCATCTACAACATGGCGTGGCCAATTACCATCACCGCCGGCAGTGTGAAATGGTTGATCATCGCGGTTGTTTGCTTTGAGATCGTAGCCGGCACAGAAAGCTTTACCTGCGCCGCGGATGATGGTTACTCGAATTTCAGGGTTACGATCGTTGTCCTGCAACGTGCCATAGAGCTCCGTGCGCAGCGTGTTGTTCAGTGCGTTCCTGGATTCAGGTCGGTTCAGGGTAATCCTGGATACNTGATCAGCNGGCTGATCGACGATGATATGTTTAAAATCACTCATGGTTTAGCCCTCTTCGTATAAGTTCCTGTTCAAAGCGAATAGTATCCGCTTCAAGTGGTGCCGCTAATTTTGACGGATCAAGTGTACCCATAGCATGGTCACGCATTTTGATACCATCATAGGTTATCCATTTTTCTGGTTTTACCTCCAGAACAATACGCATGGGAGAATTCAGCATTTCTTCAAAGGCTTTTGCTTCGTCAGGGTCCGGCCNCAGGGCACCGGCGAGTTCTGGATAGAACCAGTCTTTGATCGCCTGGTCATTGTGAATGATGCAGGTTCCTTTGATGGTAACAGTTTTGCTTCTGCCCATTGAGGTACCGGTAGAGGTAATCACAATTGAAGTTTTTGGATTTCGTCTGACCGCCGATATGCGGTGTCTATGGGCACCGGCCGTGAGCCAGATTCGACCTTTTCGCCAGATATAAGACATGATCACGCCCATAGGCCATTCATCTCTTGTACACCAGTTGAAAACGCACTCTTTCTGTTCTAGCAGGAGCCTGTCCCGGTCCTCGGGATCGAGTTGATAGATAGACACTTTTTCGTGGTCTTCGGCTTTATCCATTTAATCATTGCTCCTTTTAACAATACCGGGTGGGGCGAGNCTCTAGTTTATCGGTTCGCCCCAGGCTTATCAGGGTGTCCGATGGTCCCTTAGTCATTGTTTGTGAATAAGGCAGGGAGGTCTTTATCGGAGGTTGCTATCAAGCGGTCAACCCATTGATGAAAACGCTGCCCTCCNCCCTCATTGCGACCGAACATCACATAGTCCTTACCACCAGATTCAAGGGCGACCTGCTGCTTGATGCCAGTCGCGTAGTCTTCCTCCTGCACAACATATTTAAGAAAATCGAATTGTGCTCTGGCGGCCTCGGCCTGCTCTTCTGATGGNGCCTTTTCCATTAGATAATGCTGTACCGTGTAGGAAGTTGCCGGTGTTTCACCAGGAAANAGCTGGGACAGCATGATGGCTCTGCCACCACCATCAAAACTGGCGATTGANATGTGAGGAAAGATAGTCCAGACGCCATTTAATAGNTGACCTGTAGGCCACTGGGATTCATCAAGCTCTTCATANTGGGANAGGGAAATATCAGGTCCAGTGACTCTCTGGTGAGGNCCCCAGTTATAATAATTTGCNTTGTTGGGGTAGTCTGGGCCGAAAGTATCCTTATGAAGTATGGGNAGGTGATACAGGTCCAGATAGCCGTCGTAGGCGATTTTCCAGTTTGGGCCCTGGATGGTCTGGTGAGCGAAGTAATGCCAGTTGGCAAAATCAAACTGNNCAAGCATTTCATCGTAGTTGCATAAGAAATCTTCAATGGAAAGCGTCGTATTGCGATTGATGGTGACCCATATGAGACCTGCTCTTTCCAGGCAGGGTAACTCTGTCAGGCTATGGCACTGCTTGTCCAGGTCACCGAAATCCTTGTTGGAATAGATGGCGGTGAGTTCACCTTCGCTATTGTATGACCAGGCGTGATAAGGGCAGGTAAAGCGGTGCGAATTGCCTCTTCCTTCGGGCATGATCTGNGAGCCACGGTGACTGCACATNTTAAAGAAAGCTTTAACCTTGCCACTTTCTGTGCGACTCAGCAGGATGGGTACATTTGCGGCTGTCAGTGCTTTCCAATCACCAGAGGTAGGTAATTCCGCCGTCGTTGCCATCAANAGGGGTACTCTTTTGAATATCTGTTTCATTTCCTGTTGCCAGCGGTCANGGTCGAAGTAGTGCTCGGCNGGCACCTGGTAGATGTTTTCAGTTTGATCGATTGTACCGGCTCTGGCATGGGCCAGATTAGCCTTTGCAATTTCAANGAGCTTTGACTTGGACATTCTTCCCTCCCTTTAAAATACTATCAAACCACAATTGACGTGAAGCTTCGATGGTGAGTTAATTAAACCGTCAAGCTTGACGGTTTTCAACTTAACAAAAANANGGTGGNGATGTANATGTTAAATGATTTATTTAACTTNACTGGGCAAACTGCAGTTGTCACNGGTGCAGGTCGAGGGATCGGCGAGGGTATTGCAAAAGTTCTGGCAGCAGCAGGTGCGAGCGTCATCTGTGCTGCCCGACGGGTAGACGAAATTCAGCGTGTCGCAGCTGAAATAAATGCTNNCGGTGGTAGTGCCAAGGCGTGTGCAACGGATGTCACAGATNTGGATTCGGTNAATCAGCTGGCGAAATTCGCCTGCNATGAAACCGGTGGATTGCATATGTGGGTAAACAATGCAGGGGGCTCTCCNGTACAGAAACCGCTGCATCTTCTGGATAAAGAAGAGTGGGATCGAACCNTGGCATTGAATTTAACGGCTGTCTGGCACTGTACTCGAGTCGCAGCTGAAACGATGGATGAGGGTCGAATATTGAATATTTCTTCCTTGGCAGCAGAAGATGTCATTCCAGGCAGTGGNCATTACTCTGCAGCCAAAGCAGGTGTGAATATGCTCACCAAGACATTTGCCCAGGAACTTGGACCGAGAATACGAGTTAACTGTATTATGCCGGGTGCTGTTCCCACCGAGATCATGATGCAGGCTTTAAANCTCAAGGATGAAGATCTGCCAAAATTAGAGAGTATGCTACGTTTGCCTGCGGGCCGGTTAGGCAAACCAGAAGATTTAGGTGCCGCTGCCTTGTTTCTGCTGGCCCCGGCTTCAGCCTGGATAACCGGGCAGAATATTCGCGTTTCCGGAGGNCCCTGATGAAGAATCGTAAAGTAGTTTTAGCGGCNAGGCCAGATGGGCAGCTCAAAGAATCGGATATGCGTGTTGTTGAAGAGGAAGTTGCCGAATTGGGCGATGGTATGGTACTGCTCCAGGTCGAGCACTTGTCCATAGATGCCTTTATCCGAACNACTTTTGATGAAGCGGCTTTTCATGGCACAGCTGAACTGGGTAACGCGATCATTGCCCTGGGNACAGCGCGGGTTNTGGATAGTCGATTTGAAGGCCTGNACCAGGGNGATGCAGTTTTCGGGCCGGTCTGCGCGCAGGAAAAGGTGGTCCTNCCGGGNGTAATGTTACAGAAAATTGATGATAGCCAGTTACCAGCAAGATGCCANCTGGGCGTGCTTGGTTTAACCACTGGCATGACTGCCTACGCCGGCATGTTGNAGGTCGCGAAGGTCAAAAANGATGACCTGGTGGTGGTGTCAGCTGCTGCTGGGGCCGTTGGTTCCTGTGCCTGCCAGATTGCAAAACTGCAAGGTGCNACCGTGATAGGAATTGCTGGGGGTGAAGAAAAAGGCAGTTTCCTGAGAGAAGAAATAGGCTGNGATTCAACTATAGATTACAAACAGGGTAATGTCAGCGAACAGTTAATGGAATTGGCCCCCGAGGGTGTTGACGTGTTTTTTGATAATGTAGGTGGCGAAATCCTGGATGATGTNCTGGCAAATATTAGGCCGGGGGCTCGAATAGTCATTTGTGGTGCNATATCCCAATATGAGCGAGTTGGCGAAGTCAATGGTCCCGTAAACTACCTGAAACTGGCGGAGAGGAATGCGTCGATGGNGGGGTTCACNGTGAATTATTTCGAACNGGATTATCCCGAAATGCAGGAAAATCTGAGCANNTGGGTAATGGAAGGTAGCCTGCGATTACCCGAGCATATAGAAGAGGGCATCGACCAGTTCCCGAAAGCGCTAACCNTGCTGTTTTCCGGTGGGCATAAAGGCAAGCTCATGGTNGCGCCCTGACCGATTTTTTTAATTTAGCCNTAGATTGATAAGTACTTTGCATTGACTCGTGGGCTTTCTCAGCTTTTCAAAAGCCTCTGGAACTTCAGCGAGGCTAACCACATCGGTAACCATCGGGGTGGCACTCATTCTTCCCGCCAGCATCATTTCAATCGTAAACTCNAAGTCTTCCTTGTCGTAACCGACCGCCCATTTAATCGTCAGCTCTTTACTGAAGGCAAGCAGCGGTACGATAGTATCCGGATTGTCACANACGCCGATACCCATAATCAGGCCTGCTTTAGGTGCACGNGTGATACATTCCTGGATCAGTCCNGTTGCACCNACGCATTCAAATTGAATGTCGGGAGCATTACCTGTTAATTGNGTAAACTGCGCGCCGACATCNCCAGAGGGATCNGTAAACTGCCTGAATCCTAATGTGCCGGCCATTTCCAGGCGAGCGGGTGACATTTCACTGAGTACCACATTACGAGCTCCAAAAAAGCGACACCAGAGCGCACAGGTAAGGCCTATGGGTCCTGCGCCTATGATCAGAATGTCTTTGCCCCCCACAGAGCCCGCCTGCTTGACCGAATGTAGACCGACAGCGAGNGGTTCAACNAACGCGCCNTCACTGTCGCTGATTTCCTNCGGGAGTTTAACAACAAGATCGTATCCAACTTTGACATACTCGCTATAGGCACCGGTTATCTGGCCCAGGCCAATGGTTTTGTCTTCGATAAAGGGTAGTGATGTAACCCTGTCGCCAATGTTNAAATTTTTGCCTACCAGGTCTTTGCCGATAGCAACAATTTCACCGGAGAATTCGTGCCCGAAGATCGTCTCAGGTGGNGCCATGAATGGTCCTTCACGAGATGCATGTATGTCGGTGCCACAGATACCACAGTGACTGACTTTGACCAGCATTTCTGTTTTGCTGGGAGATGGCTCCGCTACCTGCTCTATCGTGAGTGCTTTGCCCGGACCATGAAAAACGGCGGCTTTCATCAGATTGATTCTCCAAAAATATAAGGGTTAAGGTTAACCTCTACCGCCTCCTGCAGTTCGGTGGTGCTTGAGTAGATGTCTTCACCAATAATCTTGCCGTCCTCAGAGAAGGGCCAGAAGGTGACAGTTCGGCCTNTNGTTGCATAGAAGCAGTGCGCTTGTGCNTCAGTTCTTCCCATGGTCTGAAGGATAGCNCCAGNAAAAGGTATTTGTATTTCCCCTTCGGTTACCAGTGTATCGTCTCCAATGACAATGCGCTCAATGGCNTACTGAAATCGATTTGAACCAGAACTGATCAANCCNCTGTAAAATGCCTTTAAGTCGTTAGAACCTTTTGCTCCTGAGTCTGTTGTTCCGGACCAGTTATGAAAAATGGGTTCATCCACCATAGTTGACATAAGTTGCTNTAGGGCNCCGCCGCATTCCGCCTGCATATGCTNCCTGAGCTGGCTGAGCATCTGGATGCGCCAGGGATCTTGTTCGGTTTCCAGCAGGCGATCGATTAACTTCCAGTTTTCACGACTGTCGACGGTATCCATANGTTACTCATATGTATCAAATTCAATATTNAGGGCGATGGGCCCATGTAACAGCAGACTGGGTTGAAAAGCCAGTTCTGGTTCACCTTGCGGTAAGCGGATATTGGTTATTCGCCTGAGAATATTCTTGAAACCTAGNGTCAGTTCCTGCCTTGCCAGAGGCGCACCAACACAATGGTGTACACCCTTTCCAAAGGCAATCTGGTTCTTGAGGTTTTCCCTNGTGACATNGAAATCATCTGGTTGTTGAAATTGATCGCTGTCTCTGTTTGCTGAGCCGAATTTGATCATCATGGTAGCGCCTTTCGGAATATCAACNCCNGCCAGNTGGGTATCTTNCAGACAGATTCGCCACATTTGTGTTGTNGGGGTAGATAAGCGCAACATTTCCTCAACCATATTGGGTATAAGCTCCGGCTGCTGCTGNACCAGCCTGAGCTGGTCTGGGTTTCTCGCCAACAGGTACATGCCCTCGGCAAATGTGCTGGTGGTCGTCTCGTTACCCGCTACCAGTAGTTGGGAGATGACCGATAGGCATTCAGCCATGTNCATNGGNTTTTCCCCATCGGCACTTGAATTNACTATATCTGATAGCACATCGTCGGTCGGTTTTATTTTTCTGGCCTCGATTTTGTCTGCGAAATAGTGNTGAAATTCAATAACNAGCTCTGCATTACGGNGCGCTTCCTCGCGAGTCTGACCAACAGAAAAAGAAGCNACATTGGCATCAGACCATTGCTTGAATAGGCCCATATCGGAAATAGGTACGCCGAGGATGTAGGCAATCATGCGAACCGGCATGGGAACCGCGAATGCTTCCATCCAATTACACTTTCCCGCGTCGATAAATTGATCTAGCAAGTCGTTGGCAACGTCGTCAATGTAGGGCTGGAGCTTTGCTACGCTGCTCANTGAGAAAGGTTTCTGGCAAAGGGAGCGATAACGTCTCTGTTNAGGTGGGTCAGCNGTTAACATAGTGTCNACGCGAGGCCAGCCTTTAGCTAATATGGCGGCCATTTCAGGATCTGGTGCGNCTTCCACCCCGCTTTGAATCATGGAGAACNGGTTAGAAAAGCGTTTTTCGTCCTTAGCGACTGTTACTACAAGGTNGTAGTTGGAGACGAAATAAACACCTGTATGGGGGCACAAATAAACAGAATTGAGTTCGCGCAGGGCACGATTAAAATCGTAAGGACATGCCAGNACTTCGGGATCAAATGGATTGATATTATCCAGGGAATTATCCGGGGGATTGTTCATGGTGTTTGAGACCTCGCTAATTTGGTTTTTATCCAGGTAGAAAGTTTCATGAAAGGAAGNAGGTAGGGAAGAATCTTCAATATCTTTTCAACTTCCCAGTCGACCAGTGCGGCATCAAGGCGCGAATACATAACATGGAACAGCGGTGCTGCACGGTCAGAACTTTGATCGATATCATCCATGCTCATGGAAAACATTAACAGGGTGACAANCAGGTTCAGTTTGTACTCGTTGAGCATGGATTTATAACTGTAATTGTTGATGCCATTGGCAACTAACTGTCGATGGTACAGTTGTAACAGNGTGTGCTCGGTCTTTCGTCTCTGTTCTATGGAGATGCTTTGGGTCAACCAGCGAGCTATATCTGTCATGGGTTGACCGATGCCCGTGGTCTGCCAGTCAATGACCTTAAAATGACCTCTTGAGTTTCTGGGAAAGAATATGTTGTCGCTCCTGAGATCACCATGCACCAGTGTAAAGGGAAATGGCTGTGGTGGTTCCATTCGAAANAGAGGTATCAGCAGGGGGATAAGACGCTGCATTTCTGGATAGGCAGCAAANCGCTGGGTTTGTTCTGCTTGCCGCATGCTGTCCATAAAAAGTTCAAGGGTATCTGAGATTGGCCTGGCATTTGTTATCGACTCGGCCCATGAAGTTTTGAGTAAGGCCGGGCTGTTCCACCAGTGACTGTGNAATCTGGCAAATGCAATGATAACCTGCTCCGACTCGGCCTCTGAGTTCCCTTCAACCTGATCCGTGATAGTTGCNGGNGCGAGGTCTTCAAGGAGCAGTACAAAGTGACTGTTNGCTGCATCGTAATTAATGGCAAAGGATTTTGGAATAGGGATACCGGCTTGCGAGTGGAAGTCCTGATAGAAGCCGATCTCCCTGCCATAGTAATTCATCTTTGCNGCCAGTTCTCTGGTCTCGATCTTGGCTGATGCAAACTTTGCAATGATGGTATCTGGCAGGCCGGGTCGGTGTTCCTGAAATTCCAGTTGTATTCGAACCAGCTGGCCCATGAAGCCCTGTCCAACCCCAATAGNTTCCAGAGAAAATCCTTCCAGNATGCTGTTCGGGAATGTCTGGCTTAGCTGGTTCTGTAGCCAGCTAAGGGTCAGNTCATCCGCGCAGGTAGGGAAGTCAGACATTTTGNGATTGAGCCTGTCGCTTATTTACGGATTGCAAATGTGAGGGTAAGTGCTGGTAGTCATTCAANCTTATGATTTCAGGTTCNGGGCTGAGTTTCANTTCGCTCAGNGCAGCATTGTGCATGAGATACTGGTANCCAAATAAAGGTTTACTGCCGATTAGTGCAGCAATNGCGTGACAGATAGCNGCGCCATGACTAACCAGTACAATGTTATCTGTAGGATGAAGGCNTCGTAAACGTTCGATGGTGNGACTCAGCCTTGCTGAGATGACAGCCGGNGATTCACCATTGTGTTCAGCGAAGTGATCATCGGCAATGGATCGTTCTGCATATCGGTGTTTTCCCAGTTCCTCATAACTTATCCCTTCCCAGTCNCCAAGATCGCATTCAATAAGTCCCGGGTCAGTGTTCAGCGGTAAATNCAGCGCCCGGTTGATCAGTTCGGCTGTATTTCGAGCACGAGACAGTGGGCTGCTAACGATCCTGTGGTATGGGATAGGCCAGTTAAGCAATCGCTTACCGATCGACCTGGCTTGTTCCTGACCTCTGTCATTGAGCNAGGAATCACNTTGCCCATGGGCGATGTGTTCCTGGTTTGCTACAGTTTCGCCGTGCCGGATGAACATGATGTGCTGCTCTATCATGACGTCTGGGCCTCCCAGTAAGGGGCTCGCAATTTACGTTTATTGATTTTCCCCATGGTGTTTCGACCCAGATCNCTAACGAAGTCGAGACTCCTGGGGCATTTAAAGTGAGAGAGTCNGTCCCTGCAGAAGCTTATGATCTCGTTTGCGTCTGCTATTTTTGCGTTGTTATTGGGGATAACCAATGCCTTTAATTCTTCTCCCATTTCTGGGTGAGGAATGCTGATACAGGCGACATCAAGCACATGGGGATGCTGCAANAGTACCTGTTCNGCCTCTGCCGGATAAATATTAACNCCCCCTGAAACGATCATGTCACTGAATCTGTCTGTGATATAAACGTAGCCTTGTTCGTCCATATAGGCNATTTCACCCAGGGTAAAGACCCCGGGTGCAATATGTGCCGCCGCGGATTTTTCTGGATCATTGTGATAAACAACACCTCGTCCAGTAGCATCCTTGAAATACAGTTTCCCTTCTGTATTGGCCGGCAGTTCGTTGCNATCTTCATCAACAATAATAGCGGTGAACGGGGGTATGGATTTGCCAACCGAACCTGGATGGTTCAGCCACTCCTGTGAGCTGATCATGCAGGTAGTACCGACCTCACTCGCACCATAGGCATCTAAAAATACCGGTCCCCACCAGTTAATCATGGCTTGCTTGATGTCTACAGGGCATTTCGAGCCCGTGTGACTGACCCTGACCATTGAGGAAACGTTGTATTTTTGTCTGGTAGCCTCGGGCAGCGCCAGTAATCGTATGAAATGTGTGGGCACCATGACGGTGGAAGTGGTTTGGTAAGTCGCTATGGCATNGAGGGTTTTTTCGGCATCGAACTTAGTCAGTATCACTGATGGCGTTCCCGCTGCAAGCAGGCGCGCACCACTGAGCGGGCCAGTATGGTACATGGGGCCAACCACCAGGTGGGGNCCCTTATCTGCCAGGGGATTAGCCTTCAGGTTGTTCAGATGTTCGGCTATTGTGTCTCCGCCGGCAAACATTGTAGGGGGTAAATGGGTCCCTTTTGGCCTGCCAGTGGTCCCAGAGGTATAAAGTAAATTGGGCCTCGGTTTAAGGCTGGTATCCGGTTCTTTATCTGAGCTTTGCGCAAGCCAGGTTTGCCAGTCCACTGGTTGNTCATTTTGTTGGCAGCGCCATCCAATTACANTATGGACACCAGACAGNTCAGCTGCCTGCAGGCCTCTAGCACAGGTTTCCGGTCCCACAAAGACCAGTTTTGCCTTGGAATCATTGAGAATATAGGCGACTTCTTCNGCACTGAGGTGGAAGTTGACAGGCACTACCGACGCGCCACTGATGAGACCGGCTAAATTAGCCAGGGCTGTTTCAACAGCGTTCTCTGCGAATACTGCAATTCTCTGGTCTTCTCCCAGATCNAGATGTTGTAGCGCGTTTGCAGCACGATTCAGGATGTTATCGACCTGGCNCCAGGTGAGTGCCTGCAGTGGATCTGTTAAGGCGATTTCTTTGGGTCGACGCTCGGCTAGTTCACTGGCAAAAACNGTCATCTCAGGCTACTTCCTCAGGGACATATCTTACGTTGACTGGAATCGCACTCATGCGNGGCATTCCGGATATTTTGTCGAAAGTTCTATCGTCNTCAACCAGGCGGTTTGTGCTGGCCCCTTTGTTTCTGACATCTCCAAAATTGTCCGGAATATCGCCCCAGGCGTGCGCCATGGAAATAACACCCGATTTCACATCTTTAGCGCCTTCAACGACGCCAACCAGGGAACCCGCAGCTGCCTGAACTTCTATTAGGTCGCCCGAGTTCAGGCCCAGGGATTCAAGATCTTCAGGATTCATATAAGCAGGATTAGTTGTGCCTTTTTTCTGTAGTGGTTCGAGTTGCTGCCCGGATGAATTAAAAACGTGTTTCAATCGTCGGCTGATCAGAAGGTGAGTGTATTCCTGNCCGGCATCCATGATTTTTCCGGTTTGCCAATAGGTTTCNCTGGCTATTTCAGCCAATTGTTCAGAAATNCCCTCGGGCATTAACTGTAATAATGCNCCGTGGTCTTCCCGGCCAGGTTCAACAATGACCTGAACTTCATCAAAAATAGCCCCTTTGCCCTTGCTGGCAATTTCTTTTAACGGGATTCGAGACCCGGGCGTTAACATTTCNAGGACCTCGTATTTGCTGGGTCGGCGTTCGGTAGACAATTGTCCGCCGGCAAGGTCCATNGGAATCCCTGAGCGATTCGAAAGTTCCCAATAAATTTCCCATTCTTCTCGACTCTGGTCATTTTTCGGCAGGATNGCGCGGGTATAGTGGGAGTAGGGCTGGTCATACCAGGTATCGGTGAGCATGGTAATATCGTCCCGTTCCAGGCTCAGAGTCGGGGCAATAATATAATNGGCAACTTTNGCAGTAGCTGATTTATAGAGATCGACACAAACCAGAAGATCTAACTTTTCCATTGCTCGTTTGGTTTTNTCCTGATCCGGGAATGCCACCATGGGNTTACCNCCGAGGCAGATCAGGGCTTTTATCTGGCCTTCTCCCTNCATAAGGATTTCATCGTTTAACGTTGCTGTTGGCATTTCTCCAATGATTTGTCCCAGGTCGCGAACACGCGCTTTCGGGCCATGATGAAAAGCAGGTTGAGCACCATTAACTTCTGCNCGTCTTGGTCTAGGTGGTTGGAGTAGGCCCGGGTTGGGCACCCTTTCGCCCATTTTATTAACCCTGCCGCAGATANNATTCAGGCATAACACCAGATGTTCGGTAAGAATCGCNCGCGGTGCCATATTGGGACCNGTNCCTGTGACTGCNACGCCTTTTTTTGCTGTTGCAAATGTTCGNGCGGCATTGATCACATCGTCCACGGCAATATCACACCTGGCTGCTGCGTATTCAGGGGTAAAGGGCGCAACTAACTGCCTGAGCTGCTCTATGTCCTGGAGGTAATGGGAACAAAATGCCTGGTCGTNCAGTTCTTCTTTGAATATAAAATTAATGAATGCAGCCAGTAGTGTNGGGTCCTCGGCAGGATTAATCTGTAGATGCAGTGTGGCTCGATTAGCNACCTCCGTTTTCCGCGGNTCGATGACGATGACCTTCATACCNTTTTTCATTTCTGCCCTTAATCTGGCGTAAGGGCTAAAAGGGGGCGGTCCACCAAAGGGNGTGTACTGAGAAACCACGGGATTGTTGCCGATCATCATGCACACATNGGCATCTGTGAATGCNTGTGTGCCACCGCCCCAGGTGCCGAATTGAGAAGCAGCGATACGCCTTGCAGGTTGATCGATAGTGACCGATGTATAATACGAGGTTGAGCCAACACTGGCATGCCAGGCTTTGGCCAGATGTAAGGCTGCAGAATTCTGATAGCCGTAGGAACCTACATAGGTTGCCACAGATCTAGGTCCATACCGATCGATAAGGTGGTNTATTTTTTTNGCTATTTCGTCCATTGCATCATCAATGTCAATGACAGCGAATTCACCATCAGGCTGACGCTTGAGGGTTTTTCGGACGCGCTTGGGAGTCGCGTACTGAGCGGGTAGTTGCCTGCCTTTGATGCAAGTGTAGCCNCCATAAATCGGGTCATCAGTATCACCCCTGACAGCCACAGGTACATCGCCCTTCACATCAACTTCGATTGCGCAGTAGGCGTGGCAGAAGCGGCAGAATGTCTTATGAGTCTCGATGGTCATATTTATTTTCCATTGCCAGAGGTGATTTAATTCTAGNCAGTTGTTCTGTAGTTCGGGTCCNGCTTGACTGCCTCAGTATAAATTGCCTGCAAATATAAATGCAGCGTGCTGGTNAAGCATGACTTGGNTTGAAATCCAGATNCANCANTTTNTTATTTAAGNTTANTTTTAANTTTAGTNTTTAGGTTTAATTCCCAAGTTAAGTTTTGCATGGTTATGGCTTACGCTTAAAAACAATCATAATTGATTGTTTAATGTATCAGGTCTTTAGCTATTTAGGGAGGTCTGGCCGAAAAACATTGCCTGNAATTTCTGNTGTCTTTGGTTTNTTTGAATTGCCCGGTNTTGTTAGAAATAANNGTCGCCTTGGCTGTGGGCGCAGAAAAATTTAACAGTGACATTGCTAAAGGACATGATACNCCCTGGGTCAGGATGATAAAGTAACTGCGANTTCAGCTCTATCGGGATNCGATTCAAGNTGACATGGNCANTGCCGGATCAACGGCCTGGGTATCAAGAACCTCGCCCAGGCACCTGGATCGCNNCTGAAGCTTTTCCGAGCAGGTGGTATANGNACGCTGGNAATTCGGTATTAACTGGACCTTACGGGAGGACCCATGGATAAAATTTTACCTTTAGATCTCAGACNCTTGCTCCAGGGCNAGGAGGAACTCGCNCTGATAGACGTGCGTGAACAAGGAAGGTTTTCNNAAGCGCACCTGTTGTTTGCGGTCTGTATTCCGCTAAGTCATCTCGAACTGCTGGTTGCCGACAGGGTACCGCGCAAGGACACTCGCATGGTGATCGTCGATGATTCAGCCGTGGACGATTTCGGCAGTCGGGCCATTGATCGCCTGACTGATCTTGGATACACCAATGTCGCTTTGTTGGANGGTGGCGTGGAGGCTTGGCAATCGGCGAATCTGGAACTCTTCTCTGGTGTCAATGTGCCGAGCAAGGCATTCGGTGAGTTNGTTGAGCANCATTANGATACACCGCGTCTGGCTGCTGCNGAAGTGAAAGCAATGCTTGATGAAGGCNCCGANATGGTAATTGTCGATTCTCGACCGTTTGAAGAGTNCCACCACATGAACATCCCTTCTGCCACCGATATGCCCGGTGCGGAACTGGCCTATCGCATTCATGATGTTGCGCCTGATCCGAAAACTTTCGTGGTGGTGAACTGTGCNGGCAGGACGCGTTCAATCATCGGTGCGCAAAGNTTGATCAATGCGGGNATTGCCAATAAGGTCGCCGCACTGAAGGACGGCACCATGGGCTGGCATCTGGCNGGCTACCAGTTGGAGCACGGTTCCACGCGGGAGGCGGCAAGGCCNAGCGGCTCNGGCATGGACAAAGCGCTGGCTGCTGCAGACAGAGTGGCGACGCGTTTCGGTGTGNCCAAGATAACACCGGACGNAGTCGAGCGNTNGCTGCAGGATGTAAAACGGACAACCTATCTGCTCGATGTTCGTTCACCGGCAGAATACCTCAGCGGTCATNTGCCAGGTTATCGTAACGCGCCAGGCGGGCAGCTGGTGCAGGCGACTGATGAGTNCGTTGNTGTGAAGAACGCCTGCCTTGTGCTGGCGGATGACGTTGGTGTGCGTGCTGTCATGACAGCCTCCTGGCTTATTCAGATGGGCTGGCAGAANGTATACGTGCTCGAAGGTGGCACGGGTTCTGGCAGGCTGGAATCCGGCAANCGNCAACCAGAAGTGCTGGGCGATATCGGTNTGGCAAATATCACTACCGACGCGCTCGCAGCNACCCTCGAAGATGTCACCGTTATCGACCTTGGGCTGAGTAATGACTATGAGCANCACCACATTCCGGGNGCCATATGGTGTGTGCGTGCGCGTCTGCACGAGGCTATATCCAGTNTTTNGAAACCCAGGCGNATTGTGCTTACATCAACAGACGGTCTGTTAGCCAGAATGGCGCTGAAAGAGGCTCGGGCNTTGGATGCNCTGGATGTACAAGCCCTCAATGGAGGCACACAACGGTGGCTTGCAGAGGATCGTGCCACNGAGTCGGGCCTGGCCAACATCATAGGTGAGATNGACGACGTCTGGTATAAACCCTATGAGCATCGNGGTGCTCAGGAGAAATTCATGCGTGATTATCTCAGTTGGGAAGTNGCNCTTGTTGAGCAGATCGAACGTGANGNGACAACCCAGTTTCGTACTTTCTGACTNGAATCTGTATTTGCTGTATTTTCTGNCTTTGNCTGCATTTGCGATGCGCTGCCTCAAGCTGCATAATTCTTGGCTTTAATGTGGAGCGGTTAAAATGAGTTATTCGTTAGATGATTTCTGTGACCAAACCCGTGCAATTCTGCNGCAAAACGATGATCATGNTGGAAGAGAAAGCATCAGNCAGAAACTCGAGTTACTGTTGAACGACCCCACTTTCTGCTCGACTTATGTAGGCNCTGATNGNGACCCTGGAGTGANNCAGATTTTTGAGGATTCGAATCTNAAGTTCTGNGTGCTGACTTACAATATGGCTGAGNCGCGTANNTCGCCTCCGCATGACCACGGTCGGTCNTGGGCTGTCTATGGNCAGGCAGNCNANTANACAGATATGACCATCTGGTNTGNGGCTGNCAATGACGATGGCAGGATCGAGCCGGTTAGGCANTTNCGTNTGGAGCCGGGACAAGCAGGACTGTTCGACGCAGGAGAGATCCATTCAATNGAGTACCCTGANGNTGCGAAATTTGTTCGCGTCACGGGTGTAGANATGAGCACGGAGTCTCGGCGAGTGTTCGATCCTGACAAGGGNACCGTGCNAANGGTAGAACAGNTTGGCACTGGCGATGCTCGTTGACNGGCAATCCAGGCAGGTTGCTNGGGATTGANCCGCAGCGAAACATTAGATAATCAGCAACAGTGACCCTTGCATTCGTTGCCTAGGCGAAAGATCTCAGCTGGATCGGCCTGCACNTCCCTGTTTATTTGTGTCGCGCTGATGATNAAAACNATTGAGCGATGGTTTTATAGGGCCTGNAGGTGATCTTTCGTGGATTTGAGTCGATTATACAGCCCGCCTTTCACATGTTGCTGAGAAGGCTGTGTGTCGCNTTAANNGGGNNCCAATCAAGCCAGTTGACAGNTTTTTCGCTCAACTTCTTCGCTCAACTTCTTCGCTCAAATTCTATGCTTGGTTTATTAAGCGCTTGATTTATGNGCCGGGTCAAGCCATCTGGGCGGTGAACGTATTTAAGTCAAAATAGTCCCGCCAGTGTATNATTTTATTGTCTTTGATCTCGAAAGTACCCATGACTGGAAGGGATAACGGTTTGCCGTTAGCCAGGGTNAAATTATCGATNCTTTCAGTGAGTACCACGTTCCCGTTGCTGGCNATGTTCACCATGATCCAGTCGACAGCCTGTGGCTGCATGGCAGTAATCATTGCTGTGGCAGCAGCTTTACCCTCAATTTTTTCCATGGGTATATTGTGGTATACCACGTTCTCGTGCAGTGCCTCTGACACTGCCTGCCAGTCCATGCGGTTCCAGCTGTTAATAAATTCTGTAACGATCTGTTCTGGTGACATAGCTGATTTTCCTGTGATATCTGAATAATGTGGGTGTTACGGCTTGCTTTACCTATCTGTACCTATCTGCGTTTGCGCCACCAATTAGCNATGTCTATGGGATAGAGTTTCTGCGCACGGTGCATTTGCTCGTCCATATCAGCTGTTAGGGGGGCATCAACGGTTGGATTAAGTGGGTTAGCATCTGAAACCGGGTCCAGATATTCGAGCCGTATGGATTTTATAACAGANCCAAAATCATGTCCTTCATGATNGTCTGAATTCTGGTGCTGGTAGAAGGCCCATTTGTCAGAAAAGGAAAGAAGGCAATAGTAAAAATTTTCCTGCTGGCCTTTATAGTATTCATANCGTAACACGCCCAGTTCCTCNTTNAGNGTGTGTTCTACCATGTCTGCCATGATCTCCTCGAAGATCGCTTCCTGACCTGCTTTTATTTCTATATGCGCTANTAGNGTTGTCATTTGTTTGCGTCCCCTTGATGAGGTTCCTGCANCANTCTGTCTTACCTTGNAAGGTGGATGNNTACTGNGGAAGTCGTCCCATGTGCTGCCCTCCTGATACATCAATTANCTGNCCTGTTATGAAGGGTGATTTCTCATCNTCAGCNAGCCAGAGGGCNGTTTCGGCTATATCATTGGTATTACCCATTCTTGCCAGAGGAATATGTGGAATAAAGCGTTGATTGGTTGAATCATCCTGGAACATTGCATCTGTCATNTCAGTATGGATNAGNCCCGCAGCAATGGAATTAAAGCGTATGTTCTGCGCGCCATATTCAACTGCNGCGATCCGAATCGCGAAATCAATACCCGATCTGGCTGCGGCGTAGACAGCNAGGGCAGGGCCTGGCAGACGCGCGGTCAGAGACGAGATGGTNATTACTGAACCACCCGTGTCCATGTGTTCGGCTGCATAGCGCATGAANAGCAGTGCCCCGGTAAAACTGACGTCAAGGGTAGGTTGAATNAATTCTNTGGTTAACATGGAAATCGGTGCAGCAGCCAGNCCNCCNGCACAATTAANGGCGATATCTACGCTTCCGGTTTCANTATGGGCNGTTTCGAACAGTGCCTTCACCTGCGCCTCATCACTGATATCACAGGCAACTGCTACGCCTTCCAGTTCACNTGCCAGTTTTNNTAAAGGTTCGATTCGTCGACCTGAAACCACAACNGTGCAACCATTTGCTGCAAGCTTGCGAGCGATNGCTACACCAAANTTGTCGGTTCCGGAGGCACCTATTACAACGGCNGTTTTGTGTTCGAGGCTCATCGATNTTCCTTTTTATATTTNCCCTGGTNGTNGNCCNNTTAAANCTATTATCNCNGGNTGACGTATTGATTGAGGAGGTGATGAAAGTGNCGAATCTTCGTTTCCTGATANCTGGAGAAGNNGACTTCTNTATTTTGGGCGGCTTCCAGACCAATCTGAACGTTTGGCAGATTCATGGAATCCTGATTAAAAACCCTGGCTAACATACCGAGCTCTTCGGCATCNGTCCAGTCCTGTTCTGCAGTCAACCANTGTGTTTTGGCAGGNGACGGTCGTTCTCCTTTAAAGGGGGCCAGGAAGTAGACTTCCATGATGCTTTTCCTATGATCGTCCTGATAAGGCCTGAACCGATACTGGATCCGATTAAATGGAGACCAGGGATGGAAATTGGGAAACACGGTGTAATAGATACTATCGACCAGTTCCGCATCTGATACTTCCCTGCCGGTGAGGTCGCTGGCTGTTTGTCGAGACCCGGAAGCGGAAGTAGCACGAGCGGTCATATCAGCTGGGATCTCAACAATAGGCGGTCCATCCATTCTTCTATCAGACATGGCATCAAACATGGCCTGTTCATCAGGCGTAAAGCTAAGGTGCGGGCTGGGCGTGCCGTTGGGTGTTACTGCTCTGGATATATTACCCCAGACATCGTATTGGGAGTTTTCATCACCAATGCCTGGCAGCATTTGCGGGTGCGTCATAATGACATGAAAAGCTTCCATGAAGGCCTCTTGCACTACCTTCCAGTTGGTCACCATGATTTTGGCAACATGCGCCTGAATATAGCAGTTCTCGGGTTTCCAGATTTTGAAGTGTTCTGGTAGCACACCGAGGAAGTCGTTTAATGGCTCAGCATTCTCATCCATATTGATAAAAACCCAACCACCCCAGGTGCCTACCTGGGCTGAGGGGAGGCCAAATTCGTCATCTTTGATATCCGGGAAATCCCACCTCGATGGAATATGTTTCAAACTGCCATCTATATTCCAGGTGAAGCCGTGGAACGGGCAGGTGAACTGCAAAACCCGACCATCTCTATCTCTTAAACGCCTGCCTCGGTGTAAACAGGCGTTATGGTGTGCCTTGATACCTTGTTCTGTCCTGATGACGATAATCGAATATTTACCGATTTCATAAATGATATGGTCTCCTACCCGAGGAATTTCTTCCTCTCTGCAAGCCATCTGCCAGACCTTTGGCCATAGCCTGGTCATTTCAAGGTCGTGAAATTCTCTTGTGGTAAATTGGGATACAGGTACTCTGGTGGTTGGCAGGTCTATGGGGTTCACCATTTTCAGTACATCTGGTGCTGGAACTCTGTCGCTGGCTATCAGGTCCTGGTAGCTGATGCCGGATGAGTGCGCGGTAATCTCTAGACTGTCGTCAGTTCCCATTTTCAGATACTCCTATTTCTTATTTTTGATCAGTGCCTGGGCATGACGATTGGCCATGGGATCGGTTTGTTTACCGCCTAGCCAGCCAAGTAGATGTAGATCGGCGTGGGTTAATTCTCCTGATTCATAGCTGCCATTCGCCTGGAAAAGTCCGACCTGGCCATTTTCAGTGACTTTGATCAGGCCATCAGGCTGTAGTTCATAAATACCGCCGGTTAACGCATGTTTGAGACTGGGAATGGTATTCTCCTGATAAAACAGTCAATACTGACGGTAAATATTAGTCGCTTGGGAATTTTTGTCAATTTTCTCTAATGGCCTGACAATTGGGTAACAATGCCTGCAAAAGATTCCATGGCATCTTCACCAACGGTAATGTAGGAAATTCCGAACAGTTCCCGTCGGCGGTTTAATTCTTCACATATGGCGTCCTCGCTACCGAAAAGCGCATGCGGATGCTGCCGCATCTCTGTTTCAGAGAGATTAAACATCTGCGAAAAATTGCTCAAAATGGGTTCAGGATGATCCGTTACAAAGGTGAAGTAGGCGCCTATTTCCAGTTCGATTTGATCAAAGCGCTCTCCAGCGCCGGTTTTTACCCAGTTTAGTTTTCGGTGAGTCTCGGCCGCTGTTGACGTAGCAACGCCATCCGGGCCAATCACGCCACCTCTGTTATTAAAATTAAAACTAACGATGTCGGCTTCGCGGCCGGCTAACTTGAGGATTTTTGGAGAACCCCCACCGATCATAATGGGCGGATACGGTTTGCTGACAGGTTTTGGCAGACCATTAAACTCATGCCAGGACACGGCCGCATTATCGATATCCAGCAGGCCGTCACCGGCATAGGCTTTGACGCCAGCGATGACATCCTCTAAGCGATTGATGCGGGTCCCCGGAGAATCCATTTGCAGGCCCACAGCCGCATATTCATCTGCAAGCCAGCCGGCGCCAAGGCCCAGTTCCAGGCGCCCGGCGGACAACAGATCGATGGTCATAGCCTCTTTGATCAAAGTTACGGGTAGCCGATAATCGACGCAGAATACCCGGCAACCGATCTTAATGGTACTGGTGACCGCAGCTGCATAGGCCATTGCCGGAACAGCGGCGAGGCCCTGTATCGGATGATTAGTGCGAGTGAGTGCAGGACCGGGACCAATGATGTGGTCAGCCAGGTGAAAAGCACTATAACCGAGTTGTTCCGCGAGTTTAACCTTATCAGCCCAGTCAGCACCCGACTCTGCGTTAAAACTCTGAACAGCGAAGCGAAACGGCCTGCTCACCGGGACAGCCCTGCGCAATAGGCCAGGCCGCGCCTGAGCAGTTCATAATACTCCGGCTTATCCCACGAGCCTTTTTCTATGGTTGGATAAAAAGCTAGCATCGGCTGCATGTCGTAGTGGCCTCTGCAGTGTCCAAGGTTTAGATAGAGAACCTCTCCCGTACCCACGGTATTGATGTAGTAGACAGGTCTTGGTTCATCATCGGGCCAGTCCTCCGCGACAAAGCCGTCTGCCTTCCCGGTAAAGTGCGTATGTAGCAGCTGTTTTATATCTCCGTGAATCTTACACAGGTAAAGTTCATCATCGGTTTCAAATTCGCCAACACCCTGTACCAGCGGATGGCTATTATCGGACACCTTAACCGTGAACATTTGGATTGGAGGATGTGCCACAAATTGGCTACCCAGTGTCTGCATCAACACCGGTGCACTATCTGGGCTGTCCACTTTACCATTGGGCAGGAATTCAAGGATGGAGTTGGTGCCATGAAGTGCAAACCATTTCTTCCCTGAAGTCACATAATCGCGAAGCGCAATCTGCTGTTCCTCAGTTGGTACCAGGTTACAAGTATAGGAGATTAGAAAGTCAGAATTGTTAATCGCTTCCAAGTCGCTATAGTCACTGGCTACTGTTGTTCGAATAAGCGCATTCTCAGACAGTAGTTTCAGTAATTCCAATCTCGCATAATCAATATCGTGGTAATCCCCGGCGGCGACCAGATAGGCTCTTATTGCATTCTCAGCCATGCGTTTCTCCGCGCTAGTATTGGATTCGTTTGGTCATACCACCATCGATGACGACGTTGGTTCCTGTGGTGAAGCCGCCTAGTGGGCTGATCAGTAATGCCGCCTGAGCTGCTATTTCCTCGGCACTTCCCAATCTACCCAGCGGGATCTGGGCCAGGGTGGAATCATAGAATGCAGTCATATTTGTCTTGATCATGTCCCAGGAGCCACCTTCAATAAATATTGGTCCCGGACTGATGGCATTGACTCGTACGCCATTTGCGCCCAGTTCCTGGGATAAGGCACCTGAGTAGTTAAGCAGGCCGGCTTTCATGGCGTTGTAAGGTCCAGCATTCATAAAATGCTCTAAGGCTGCGGTGGTGGAGATCATGACAATGCTGGGGTTGCTGGAATTTGCAAAAAAAGGCTTGCATGCCTCAACGCCATGGACAGCCGACAGGATGTTGTAATTAAACTGGGATATCCAGCCATCGTCTCCTTTGCCATTAGAACCGCTCACATTAGAAACAAAGGCATCGATTCCACCGAGGGTTTCACCTGCCTGCGCAATCCAGGCAGTAAAGGCGTCAGCGTCAGCGACATCCAAGGCCTCGGCGACAACTTTTACGCCTTTGGCTGAGATGCTTGCCTGAGCCGCTGCGACATCATCTGCGTTGCGCGCGCATAGGGCAATGTTGCAGCCTTCATCGGATAGCGTCTCGGCGATTGCCCGGCCGATACCTTTAGTGCCGCCAGTAATCAGTACATTGTGTCCTTTTAATTGTAAATCCATCAGATACTCCTTTTGTTGTTACTTAAGATCATGCTTGTCTTATTACGCCGCCGTCAACCACTAGTCCATGACCAGTAATAAAGGAAGCGTCTTCGGATAGTAAAAAATTAATCGCATTGGCGATATCCTCGGGCCGGCCAAGTCGTTTCAGTGGCGACTTGTTGATCCAGAATTCGCTGAAATTTGGGTCCGAATCAATAACAGGTTTAGTAATTCCAGTAATAATTGCACCAGGCTGTATGTAGTTTGCGGTCATACCATACTCGCCCAGTTCTAATGCCAGCGTTTTAGTTAAGCCTGCGATGGCGTGTTTGCTACTGGTATAGGCGCCCATCGCTGAGCCTGCCAGGGTAGACATAACCGAGCCGATGTTAATTATTCGACCGCGCTGACTTGCTTTCATAACGGGAATGGCGGCCTTGCAGAGTTTGAAAACCGCATGGAGGTTGACTGTCATAATGCGGTCCCAGACCAGTATATCCATTGTTTCTATGGAAGAACCACCGACCATGCCGGCATTATTGATGAGGAAGTCGATAGCGCCGAAATGTTCTATTGCTGAAGTTGTAATGCTCTCTGCAGCATTGTTATCGGCAACATCGATAACAATGCTGACAGCATGCTCATGGCTCAGGTCCTCATTTGCGTGCTGATCCACGCACAATACGAAAGCGCCTTCTTCTAGCAGGCGTTGGGCGCTCGCCTTGCCAATGCCGCTGGCTGCGCCAGTAACAATGGCTGTTAGGCCCTGATGTAATCCCATATAACGTCCGGTTTGTTTTTTTTTGATGGTTGGTTAAGACTAGGGAAGGGAAAAGAGTCAGTCAAGACTGTTTTTCAGGAAAGGCAACCAAATCGACGAATTACAGGGGTAAAAACATGAATAGGCAATTCTTGTTAGCAGCGAGGCCCAGGGGCTGGGTTAAAGAAAGTGATTTTTCGTATCAGGAAACAGCAATTCCTGTTTGCGATTCGGGGCAGATCCTGGTGCGAACGAAATACATATCGCTCGACCCTTCCATGCGCGGGCAAATGGAAAATAGAGCCGATTACGCGGCGCCCTTAAACATAGGTGATGTAATGAGGGCCAGTGGTATTGCTCAGGTAGTCGAGTCTGAACATCCGGATTTTGCAATAGGCGATCTGGTTCTGGGCTCTTTCGGTATGCAGGACTATAAGCGTCTGGATCCCCAGGCTCTGGGCGTTAGGAAATTTGCACCAGGCGAAGACCCGCTTGCGGCCATTTCAGTTTATGGTGGTACCGGCATGACAGCCTATTTTGGTCTGCTCGAGCTTGGTCAGCCCCAGCAGGGCCAGACGGTTGTGGTGAGTGGTGCCGCTGGTGCAACCGGCATTATTGCGGCACAGATTGCCAAACTTAAAGGTTGCACAGTGATTGGCCTGGCAGGCAGTGACTTAAAGTGTGCATTTTTGCAGGAACTCGGTCTGGACGGAACAATCAATTATAAGACTGAAAATGTAGGAGAAAAACTGACCGAATTATGCCCTTCAGGAATTGACGTTTATTTTGATAACGTCGGTGGTGAAATTCTTGATCTGTGTTTAGCGCGATTGGCGATGAATGCCCGGGTGGTGATTTGTGGTGGTATCTCTCGATATAACCTGGAGGGCCCCATTCCCGGCCCGAAGAATTACTTTAACCTGGTCTATCGAAGGGCACGCATGGAAGGCTTTATTGTGGTGGATTATGTTGATCGGTTTGAAGAAGCTACCGATCAACTCAGGCAATGGGTGGCTGATGGCAGGGTTCAGTATCAGACATATGTTGTTGATGGTTTTGAAAACCTACCCAGTGCGTTGATTGGCATGTTTAAGGGTGAAAACCTAGGTAAGACCCTGGTGGCTTGCGATCCCTGAAGCCAAGCCCAGAGTCGCTTTTGTTGTACCTGAAGTCGTTCTGCCCAGGATCTATGCTCAGGATCTATGCTCAGTGTCTATGCTTAGGATCAGTGTCTAGTATCTGTGCGCTAGGATTTCTGTGCCCAGGTTATAGCAGCGTTGCTGGCCGTCCAGCGGACCGCGTTTTTCAGCAGCGTAATAAAATGTGGGTTCTGCCAGGTAACCGGGTCATCACCCGGCTGCAGATAGGTGATTGGGCTGTTCGAGTAACGTTTAACCCATCCGATCAGGTTGCTTCCTGGCGGATGTGACCAGTCCTGGTTAGAATTCATTTTGCCTTCTTTGACCGCTTTTGCCGCAGAATAAAAATTGGCTGAGGTGAATTCGTAATTACTTCTTAGTAATGGCACAACATCCTGTTCAAATACCTCAAACAAATAGAGCTCATCCTGTAATGAAAAGCTTGCTGGCAGGTCCTGCAGAATGGGATGCTCGGGATCAAGGACTTGTACGTTATGGGTCACATGATGTCTATAACCGCTGTCCAGAACTTTTTTCCCCCTCAAAGAACCGGGCAAATAAAGAAATCTTCCGCCGATTATATTTGCGTATTCGGGCCAGCCTGGCCAGCCAGCGATAGCATGGTGCAGAAATAACATGCCTTTGCCTGAAGCCAGCAGATCCAGGAACTGGGATTTGAACTGGGTGTCTGGTTGGGAAAAATCAGGGCCACCTGGTAAAAATTCAATACCGGGCATGTCATAAAAAACGGCACAGTCAAAATCGGCCATAACATCTTTTCTCAGCAGATGCCAGGCGACTGGTTGTTCTACATGGGTGTAATCGACCTCTAGTTGATCAAACAGTTCAAAAAAAGGTTCTCGAGAAAATGGATGCCCTTTGGTAATTAGAAGAACTCTGGGTATAGTCATAGTAGAAGTGACTGGCGTTGTTAACTGCGTTAGTATTTCAGGTTTTAATACACGTAGCACTATTGGGTGTCAAGTTCAATGAGTAGAGATATGCAAACATCCCATGGGAAAAAGTCTTGGCAGAAGGCTAAAAGTGAAAATACTAAAACGCTGATTTTAGAGGCGACGCTAGATTGTTTTATGACGCTTGGATATAACAATACCACGACAGAGAAAGTGGCCTCTAAAGCCGGCGTTTCCAGAGGTGCCATGCTTCACCATTTTCCTCAGAGATCAGATCTGATTCACGCTGCAGTTCTATTCCTTCACAAAAAACGCCTGGAGCTGTTTCACGAGCAATTGACCCGGATCAATTTTGATGCCAAGTACAGTCAACTGGGGGAAGGTATCGATTCTTTCTGGGGACAGCTCAAATCGCCATTATTTACTATCTTCTGTGAACTGCAATTAGCTGCTCGAACAGATGCTGAATTGAAGTCTGTACTTGGGCCTGCGACCCGCGAATATCAGAGATCCTGGCTGAATATGGCAGTGAGTATTTTCCCGGATTTTGCATTATCTGAAAAATTTATGATGGCGAACCGGATAACTGTTTTTTTGCTGGAGGGCATGGCTATGGATCGTGCAATCGAGGGTGAAGCCAAGAGAGAAGAAATCGCGGAGCAAGTGATATCCTGGTTGAAAACCGCTTTAAGAGAGATGTTCAGGGATGTAGAAGGTATCGATAGAGAGTCAGCAAAAAAAGAAACGCACCAACTTAGTGGAGTCAAAAAAAGGAAAACGTAACGATGAAAATCATTATATCCGGTACCGTGGATATCGATCCGGAACAGATGGATGCAGCGATGGCAGCCGCGAAACCACTCATTGAAGGCGCTTTAAGTCAGGAGGGAATCCTGGATTATGACTGGTGCCCGGATCCTTTGGTTGCGGGTAGGATACGTGTTTTTGAGAGGTGGGTTGATACAGCATCCCTGCAGAATCATTTTAACAATCACTGGTATCAAGATATGCGCGTCGCGCTGGCCCAGTTTGGTATCAAAGGGGCAGATGTATTGAAATACAGGATTGAACTGGCGGAGCCGGTTTATGATGAAACCGGGACAGCGCGAGCGGATTTTTTTACGGAGGTGACTGATGGGTAATACGGTGGAGGATGAATTAGCGATTCGAGAACTGGTTAGTTTGTACGCTGATGCGGTAAATCGGGTAGATGAGGAGCAGTGGGCTGATACCTGGACTGAAAATGCCGAGTGGTCCTTACCCATGGCAACGGTAGAAGGTAAGACGCAGATAGTCGGATTGTGGGTTCAGGCAATGTCGAGTTTTGAATTTGTGGCCCAATTGGTTTATCAGGGTGTTGTTGAAATTGATGGGAATAAGGCAACGGGACGCTGGTATCTTTGCGAACATCTCCGTTCAAAAGGAGACCCTACGGGTCGATTTAATATTGGCACCTATAACGATTCATATCTAAAAAAAGACGGTCGGTGGCGCTTTTCCAGTCGCCAGTATCACGTGCTTTACAATGACGAAGGCAAGGGAGATATGTCGGGTACGGTGATTCCTTTGCCCGCTGATCATTAAGCTGATCATAGAGTCAGTTGGTCATTCGCTAATAAACAGTCAATGTTGACTGTTTTTAACGTTTGGCGCATGATCCGATTAATTAGGATCCAAAGGTTTGTGGCGTTGTCATTGGCCATCCCGGCAGCTAAACACGCCAGCAGAGAGTCGGGATGCAGACCGGCGAGGGGAAGATTTTTTGCGGTTAGATGGGATTGTCAGTGGGCATTTTCAGAGAATCAGCAATGCATTACAAATAATTGATTCAGTAAGAGAAACGGGAAAAAATTGTGGCAAAAAAAATATCTAATAAGATTCTCAAGGAACTTCACCTGCGCATGGTTCGTATCCGTCGGTTTGAGGAAGAAGCCGGCAAGATGATGGAAAATGGCAAGATACCGGGTGCGTTGCATCTTTATGTGGGTCAGGAAGCGGTTGCCTCAGGTGTAATGCAACACCTTTCAGCAAAGGATCAGATCACCAGCACGCATAGAGGGCATGGTCATTTAATTGCTAAAGGTGGTGAATTCTCGAAAATGTTTGCTGAACTCTATGGAAAGGCAACGGGATATTGTCGGGGTAAGGGCGGCAGTATGCATATCTCAAATATGGAACTGGGCATGCTCGGTGCCAATGGGATTGTCGGTGGTGGCCCACCCATCGCCATGGGGGCCGCATTTTCAAATAAATTCAGGAAGACGAAACAGGTTGCGGTGGCTTTTTTTGGTGATGGTGCTTCTAATGAGGGTAGTTTTCATGAGGCAGCGAATATGGCTGCCGTGTTTAAATTGCCGTGTTTGTTTGTTTGTGAAAATAACGGTTATGGAGAATATACCCCGCAGGCAAATCATCAGGCCGTGGTCGATGTGGCCGATAGAGCAGCTGGTTATGGAATGCCTGGCATTGTAGTCGATGGAATGGATGTTATTGCTGTTTATGAAGCGGTTGAAGCAGCGCTAAAAAGAGCCCGTTCAGGGGAGGGTCCGACCCTAATTGAATGTAAGACCTATCGGTTTTATGACCATGTAGGGGTTCGTGGTATGGGTTTGACCTACCGGACTGATGAAGAATTGGAGACGTGGAAAAAACGGGATGCGATTATTGGATTTGAAGCTCGCCTGCTTGAGCTCGGTGTTGTTACACAGAAAAGTATCGTTGCTATCTATGCAGGCGTCAATGCGGAAATTGAAGAAGCTATTCAGTTCGCCGAAGATTCCCCCTTTCCCGAGGCGCATGAATTGTTAGAGGATGTATACAGTGAGAGGGCAGAAGCATGAGCGAGGCGAAGGAGCATCAACCAAGGAAACTTCCCTATGTGGCGGCGATCACTGAAGGCGTAAGACAGGTATTGTTAGAACAGGACAATGCCTTCGTTGCAGGTGAAGACGTAGGTCGTGCGGGCAGTGTGTTCGGCTATTACCAGGGGCTGTTTGATGAGTTTGGCCCTGACCGAATCGTAGATACGCCGATTAGTGAGAAAGGCATTATTGGCCTGGGTGTAGGGGCGTCAGCCACTGGGTGCAGACCCATTCTGGATTTGATGTTCATGGACTTTATTGGCGAGTGCATGGATGAAATTGCCAATCAGATGGCCAAGATGCGATTTATGTTCGGTGGCGGTGCCACTTTACCCGTAACGGTACTTACTATGGCTGGTGCTGGTGTTAATCTTGCGGCGCAGCATTCACAGAGTCTAGAGGCCTGGTTGGCTCATTTGCCGGGGGTTAAAGTGGTTATGCCATCAAATGCCTACGATGCGAAAGGCTTGATCATTGCCGCTGCAAGGGATGATAACCCGGTGTTTGTTGTCCTTAATAAGATGAGTCTTGCGCTCCAGGCGGAAGTGCCCGAAGAAATGTATGAAGTGCCCATAGGCAAGGCTAACATCGTTAGAGAAGGTAAAGACCTGACCATCCTTGCTATAGGCAGGATGGTACACGAGGCAGTGGCAGCGGTTGCGCCATTAAAGGAACTGGGTATTGATGCTGAGGTCATCGATGTGCGCAGCATACAACCGTTTGATAGTGATACTGCTATTGCGTCTTTGC